>NZ_JAKLRZ010000029.1:0-82963 GCF_021892025.1 Enterobacter cloacae complex sp. ECC445
AGCGGTAGTTCAGTCGGTTAGAATACCTGCCTGTCACGCAGGGGGTCGCGGGTTCGAGTCCCGTCCGTTCCGCCACTTATTAAGACATTAAGCCTGCCTAACTGGCAGGCTTAATGGCAAAAAACTTTAGGGGCGTAGCTCAGTTGGTAGAGCACCGGTCTCCAAAACCGGGTGTCGCGAGTTCGAGTCTCTCCGCCCCTGCCATATATAATCCTTTGCTTCGGCAAAGGATTTTTTTTGCCTGAAATACGGCAGAAAACGTTCTTCTTAATTTCAGCCAGCATCCTTGCTGGCCGTTATATCAATCCATTACATTGATTTTTAGAAGATCTTTTATCTGCGATTGCTTATCACTGTTTTGCAGCCAAATCGCATACAGCGGCCTGGTGAGCGTGGTGGAGTCCATCACGGTGTGCAGCCCCGCTTTCGTGTCTGCCCAGCGAACAGGTAACCAGGTACAACCTTTCAGTAAGGGCAGCTGCTGACAGGCGATCTCTGCAGAGCTGGTCGTTAACTGCGGAACATCATCTGGCGCAATCAATCCCGTCTCGTGTTGCTGAAAATCCGGCCCCCATTCCAGGCGCAAATAGGTCAGGTCTGCCTTCATCATCGACGGTTCAGAAGCATAAAGCGCCAGGCCAAACTGACCCACAATCTGGCTGCTAAATTCGTCCATCTTGGGGGCTTCAGTTGTGATCAGAAGATCAAGCTGGCGCTCATGAAGTTGCTTAACCAGCGACTGCCGCTGTGCAATTCTCGCTTCGAATTGCAGATGCCCATGAGAATGATACAGCCGGGTAAGCCACTGACTTAGCATGCATTCCCACAGAGAAGCGCTGGCTCCTATCGAAAACTCATTGTGTCTCGACGTATGAGCAACCTCTTTACGTGCTGCCTGCCAGGTATTCATGAGCGTTTCTGCGTACGGCAGCAGTTTCTCACCCGCCGGCGTTAAGCGAATATTGTTGCGATGGCGGGTAAAAAGATTCACACCGAGTTGATTTTCCAGCTGTCGAATACGAAAACTGACTGCTGACTGCGTCAGGTAAAGGGCTTCAGCTGCTCGCCCAAAGTGGCGCGTTCTGCTCACTTCAAGGAAAGTTTTAAGCAATTCCGTATCCACATCTTTCTCCGCAAAATTATTTGTCGTTATGATTTAAATGTTTTGTTTTACACTCTGTCAAGCGTAACTAATACTCCGCGCCATAAATAGCTCGGCCAAAGAATTAGGAGCGTGTAGGATGGCGGAAAGCTTTACGACGACTAATCGTTTTTTCGACAATAAACATTATCCGCGCGGGTTCTCTCGTCACGGCGATTTCACCATCAAAGAAGCTCAACTGCTTGAGCGCCATGGTTATGCCTTTAACGAGCTGGATCTGGGTAAGCGTGAACCTGCTACCGAAGACGAAAAACAGTTTGTTTCTGTTTGCCGTGGTGAGCGTGAGCCGGAGTCTGAAGCGGAACGTGTATGGATCAAGTACATGGCGCGCATTAAGCGTCCAAAGCGCTTCCATACGCTGTCTGGCGGCAAGCCGCAGATGGAAGGTGCAGAAGACTACACCGAGTCTGATGACTAAAATGAAGAGAAGGGGCTACGGCCCCTTTTTTTATGCCAGTAGTTTCTGCAAATGCAGCAGCAAACGATCGATGGCGCGATAGCTCAGCGCCTCCTGCAAATGTTTTCTCTGAATGTCAGTGCATCCCTCTACGTCAGCAATGGTTCTGGCCACTTTCAGCAAACGCTGCCACGCACGTATGGACAGTCCGAACCGCGTCAACGTCTCTTCCAGCCATCCTGCATCCTCTGCGGTAAGAAAGCAAAACTGTCGGATCCCGGCATTATCCAGCCGCGCATTCAGCTTGTTCTGACGAGCGTATTGTCGCGACTGGGCAGCAATCACCCGCTCGCGCACCTCCGCCGAGCTTTCGCCCGTCATGCCCGTTTGCCTGAGGAGACCCGGCGGGGGAAGGGGGATTTCCAGGGATAAATCAAAACGGTCGAGGAACGGTCCGGATAGCTTCCCAAGATAGCGCAGCGTCTGCTCTGGCGTACAGCGGTTATGGTTGCCCTGGTAGTGACCCGTCGGGCTGGGATTCATCGCCGCGACCAGCTGAAACTGCGCGGGATAGCTTATTTTGGCGCGCGTGCGTGAGATATGTATCTCACCGGATTCAATCGGCTCCCTCAGTGCATCCAGCACGCGGCGCTCAAACTCAGGCAGCTCATCAAGAAACAGAATGCCATGGTGTGCCAGCGAGATCTCACCCGGCCCGGGGATAGA
This sequence comes from Enterobacter cloacae complex sp. ECC445, assembly GCF_021892025.1. NCBI lineage: Bacteria > Pseudomonadati > Pseudomonadota > Gammaproteobacteria > Enterobacterales > Enterobacteriaceae > Enterobacter > Enterobacter cloacae complex sp. ECC445. Next base: position 2,286 of record NZ_JAKLRZ010000029.1, read on the forward strand.
CCCACCGCCGACCATTGCCGTCAGTGAAGCGCTGTGATGTGGGGAACGAAAAGGACGCCGTCGCCACTGTTTTTGCAACGACGTAGAACCGATCAGGCTGTATATGGCGGCGCTTTCCAGCGCTTCACGGTTATTGAGCGGTGGAAGCAACCCGCTCAATCTGCTTGCCAGCATGGTTTTACCCGTACCCGGTGGGCCAATTAGCAGAAGATTGTGTCCACCTGCAGCCGTAATCTCCAGCGCCCGTTTCCCTTGCTCCTGCCCCATAATCTCACGGAGATCCTCTGAAGCATCCGCGATAACATCATCACACTCCTCCGGCTCGGACAGTTCATGTCGCCCTTCCAGCCAGGCACACACTTCCTGTAAATGCCCCGCGATGAGACACCCCTTCTCGGCAATAAGACTCACTTCTGATGCGTTTTCATTGGCCACAATGATTTGCCGCCCTGCTCGTATGGCTTCCAGCGCGCCCGAGATCGCACCGGGAACGCCTCTTAACGCGCCTGTAAGCGCGAGTTCGCCAACGAACTCATACGAGCCTAGCCGTGTCGTATTAAGCTGCTCAGAAGCCGCGAGAAGGGCAATTGCGATAGGTAAATCGTATCGTCCCCCCTCTTTAGGCAGATCGGCGGGGGCAAGGTTGATAGTGATCTTCTTCGCGGGGAAGGTATAACCGCTATTTATTATTGCGCTGCGAACGCGATCCCTGGCCTCTTTTACCGTCGTTTCTGGCAACCCGACGAGCGTGAGTCCAGGTAGGCCATTACTCAAGTGAACCTCGACGGAAATCAGCGGTGCCTTCACCCCGAGCGCCGCACGCGTATAAACAACTGACAGTGACATTTTCACTACCTCCTGGTGTGACTATGCCAGCGTCATTTTTGTCTGTTTAGCGTCATTTTATGAATTTACGCTGCCTGTTCAGAGATTTTAGGGGCGCATTGAAACCATTACATAACCGTGGAAGCCTCCTCGCAGAATGTAAAAAGCGCCGTTTTGACGGTTAGAACCGCAGTAAAAAAATGAAAAATATTCATTATCTATTTTCTGTATATAAAACAACGGTTTTAAGAAAAATGATTCGCTGCCTAATCAAATCCGTCATAAATAAATCTTGTGTTTAATTTAAAAACTGTGATACCTCTTTAGGTATTCCTTCGAACAAGATGCAAAAAGAACTGAAAATGACAGCCCTTCTACGAGTGATTAGCCTGGTCGTGATTAGCGTGGTGGTGATTATTATCCCACCGTGCGGGGCTGCACTTGGACGAGGAAAGGCTTAGAAATCAAGCCTTAACGAACTAAGACCCCCGCACCGAAAGGTCCGGGGGTTTTTTTATGACTAAAAAACGTATATGAGGAGCAGAGAATGACGACTAGCACAAAATTCTGTTTCTCCCGATTTATGACGGGGAACTAACTATGAATGGGGCACAGTGGGTAGTACATGCGTTGCGCGCGCAGGGAGTCGAAACCGTATTCGGTTATCCGGGTGGCGCAATTATGCCGATTTACGATGCACTGTATGACGGCGGCGTGGAACATCTCTTGTGCCGACACGAGCAGGGTGCAGCGATGGCGGCCATTGGCTATGCCCGAGCGACCGGTAAAACCGGCGTGTGTATGGCGACGTCAGGCCCGGGCGCAACCAACCTGATTACCGGCCTGGCTGATGCGCTGCTGGACTCTGTTCCCGTTGTCGCCATCACCGGGCAGGTGGCCTCTCCATTCATCGGTACCGATGCCTTCCAGGAAGTGGACGTCCTCGGTTTATCGCTGGCCTGTACCAAACACAGCTTCCTCGTCCAGTCTCTGGAAGAGCTGCCGCGCGTGATGGCAGAAGCGTTCGACGTGGCAAGCTCAGGTCGTCCGGGGCCGGTTCTGGTCGATATCCCGAAAGATATCCAGGTGGCAGTTGGCGATCTGGAACCGTACTTCTCTACCGTTGAAAACGACAATGCGTTCCCGCACGCAGAGGTTGAAGAGGCCCGTCAGATGCTGGCGCAGGCGAAACAGCCGATGCTGTACGTCGGCGGTGGCGTAGGCATGGCGCAGGCCGTTCCCGCCCTGCGCGAATTTATCGCGGTAACGCAAATGCCCGCCACCTGCACGCTGAAAGGTCTCGGCGCTATCGAGGCGGATTATCCCTACTATCTGGGCATGCTGGGGATGCACGGCACCAAAGCGGCAAACCTGGCGGTGCAGGCATGCGATCTGCTCATCGCCGTCGGCGCCCGTTTTGACGACCGCGTCACCGGCAAGCTGAATACCTTTGCGCCGAACGCCAAAGTCATTCATATGGATATCGACCCGGCGGAGATGAACAAGCTGCGTCAGGCGTACGTTGCGCTGCAGGGCGATCTCAACGCGCTGTTGCCGGCATTGCAGCAGCCGCTGGATATCAACGCATGGCGTCAGCACACCGCAGAGATGCGCACCGAGCACGCCTGGCGCTACGATCATCCTGGGGATGCTATTTACGCGCCGCTGCTGTTGAAGCAGCTGTCCGAGCGTAAACCGGCAGATAGCGTCGTCACTACCGACGTCGGTCAGCACCAGATGTGGTCCGCACAGCACATGACCTACACCCGCCCGGAAAACTTCATCACCTCCAGCGGGTTAGGGACGATGGGCTTTGGTCTGCCGGCAGCCGTTGGCGCGCAGGTTGCCCGCCCGAACGATACCGTTATCTGTATCTCCGGTGACGGCTCCTTCATGATGAACGTCCAGGAGCTCGGCACCGTTAAGCGCAAGCAGTTGCCGCTGAAAATCGTCTTGCTCGACAACCAGCGCTTAGGGATGGTCCGCCAGTGGCAACAGCTGTTCTTCCAGGAGCGTTACAGCGAAACGACGCTCACCGATAACCCCGATTTCCTCATGCTGGCCAGCGCCTTTGGCATTCCTGGCCAGCACATCACCCGTAAAGATCAGGTTGAAGCGGCGCTCGACACCATGCTGAACAGCGATGGGCCTTACCTGCTTCATGTCTCAATCGATGAACTCGAGAACGTCTGGCCGCTGGTACCGCCAGGTGCCAGTAACTCACAAATGATGGAGAAATTATCATGATGCAGCATCAGGTCGCCGTACAGGCTCGCTTCAACCCGGAAACCTTAGAACGCGTTTTGCGCGTGGTGCGTCATCGTGGTTTTCAGATTTGCTCTATGAATATGGAGACGGCCACCGACGCGCAGAACATCAGTATCGAATTAACCGTTGCCAGCCCGCGGCCGGTCGACTTACTGTTTAGTCAGTTATCAAAGCTGGTAGACGTTGCCCATGTTGCCATCTGCCAGAGCACAACCACATCACAACAAATCCGCGCTTAAGCGTGACAGGACAAAAAAATGACGACAAAAAAAGCTGATTACATTTGGTTCAACGGTGAGATGGTTCGCTGGGAGGACGCGAAGGTCCATGTGATGTCCCACGCGCTGCACTACGGTACCTCCGTCTTTGAAGGCATCCGCTGCTACGATTCTCACAAAGGGCCAGTGGTGTTCCGCCATCGCGAACACATGCAGCGTCTGCATGACTCAGCCAAAATTTATCGTTTCCCGGTTTCCCAGAGCGTCGACGAGCTGATGGAAGCCTGTCGCGACGTGATCCGCAAGAACAACCTGACCAGCGCCTACATTCGTCCGCTGGTGTTCGTGGGTGATGTCGGTATGGGCGTGAACCCGCCAGCCGGTTACAACACCGATGTGATCATTGCCGCGTTCCCATGGGGTGCCTACCTGGGTGCAGAAGCCCTGGAGCAGGGGATCGACGCAATGGTCTCTTCCTGGAACCGCGTGGCGCCAAACACCATCCCGACCGCTGCGAAAGCGGGCGGTAACTATCTTTCCTCTCTGCTGGTCGGTAGCGAAGCGCGCCGTCACGGCTATCAGGAAGGTATCGCCCTGGACGTGAATGGCTACATCTCTGAAGGTGCGGGTGAAAACCTGTTTGAAGTGAAAGACGGCATCCTGTTCACGCCGCCATTCACCTCGTCCGCGCTGCCGGGTATCACCCGTGACGCCATCATCAAGCTGGCGAAAGATCTGGGTATCGAAGTGCGCGAGCAGGTGCTGTCCCGCGAATCCCTGTATCTGGCCGATGAAGTCTTCATGTCCGGTACCGCGGCTGAAATCACGCCGGTGCGCAGCGTAGACGGCATCCAGGTGGGTGAAGGCCGCTGTGGCCCGGTCACTAAACGCATTCAGCAAGCGTTCTTTGGCCTCTTCACCGGCGAAACAGAAGATAAATACGGCTGGTTGGATCAGGTTAATCACTAAATATAAATTTGGGACGGCACGCACCGTCCCATTACATAGTCAGACGGGAGTCAATAAAGCATGCCTAAGTATCGTTCAGCCACCACCACTCACGGCCGTAACATGGCGGGTGCCCGCGCACTGTGGCGCGCCACCGGGATGACCGACGCCGATTTCGGCAAACCGATTATCGCCGTGGTGAACTCCTTCACCCAGTTCGTACCGGGCCACGTACACCTGCGCGATCTCGGCAAGCTGGTTGCCGAGCAAATCGAAGCCTCCGGCGGCGTGGCGAAAGAGTTCAACACCATTGCGGTGGATGACGGTATCGCAATGGGCCACGGGGGCATGCTCTATTCACTGCCGTCGCGCGAGCTGATCGCCGACTCGGTGGAGTACATGGTCAACGCCCACTGCGCCGATGCGATGGTCTGTATCTCCAACTGCGATAAAATCACCCCGGGGATGCTGATGGCCTCCCTGCGCCTGAATATTCCGGTGATCTTCGTCTCCGGTGGTCCGATGGAAGCGGGGAAAACCAAGCTCTCCGACAAAATCATCAAGCTCGACCTGGTCGATGCGATGATCCAGGGCGCGGATCCGAAAGTCTCTGACGAGCAGAGTGACCAGGTGGAACGCTCCGCGTGTCCGACCTGCGGCTCCTGTTCCGGGATGTTCACGGCGAACTCCATGAACTGCCTGACCGAAGCGCTGGGCCTGTCGCAGCCGGGCAACGGTTCCCTGCTGGCGACCCACGCCGACCGCAAGCAGCTGTTCCTCAACGCCGGCAAGCGCATCGTTGAGCTGACCAAGCGCTACTACGAGCAGGACGACGCCAGCGCGCTGCCGCGCAGCATCGCCAGCAAAGCGGCGTTCGAAAACGCCATGACGCTGGATATCGCCATGGGCGGTTCGACCAACACCGTTCTGCACCTGCTGGCCGCCGCGCAGGAAGCCGAAATCGATTTCACCATGAGCGACATCGACAGGCTGTCCCGCAAGGTGCCGCAGCTGTGTAAAGTCGCGCCAAGTACCCAGAAGTATCACATGGAAGACGTGCATCGTGCCGGTGGTGTCATCGGTATTCTCGGCGAGCTGGATCGCGCCGGGCTGCTGAACCGTGACGTGAAAAACGTGCTCGGCCTGACGCTGCCGGAGTCGCTGGACCAGTACGACGTCATGCTGACCAAAGACGACGCGGTGAAAAAGATGTTCCGCGCCGGCCCGGCAGGTATTCGTACCACCCAGGCGTTCTCGCAGGACTGTCGCTGGGACACGCTGGACGATGACCGCGCCGAAGGCTGCATCCGCTCGCTGGAGCACGCCTACAGCAAAGACGGCGGTCTGGCCGTTCTGTACGGTAACTTTGCGGAAAACGGCTGTATCGTGAAAACCGCTGGCGTGGACGACAGCATTCTGAAATTCACCGGTCCGGCGAAAGTGTACGAAAGCCAGGACGACGCGGTAGAGGCGATTCTCGGTGGCAAAGTGGTGGAAGGCGACGTGGTTGTCATTCGCTATGAAGGTCCAAAAGGCGGCCCGGGCATGCAGGAGATGCTCTACCCAACCACCTTCCTGAAGTCCATGGGGCTCGGCAAAGCCTGTGCGCTGATCACCGACGGCCGTTTCTCCGGCGGTACGTCAGGCCTCTCCATCGGTCACGTCTCGCCGGAAGCGGCAAGCGGCGGCAACATCGCCATCATCGAAGATGGCGACCTGATCGAAATCGATATTCCGAACCGCGGCATTCAGCTCAAGCTGAGCGACCAGGAAATTGCGGCCCGTCGCGAGGCGCAGGAAGCCCGCGGTGACAAAGCCTGGACGCCGAAAGACCGCCAGCGTGAAGTCTCTTTCGCCCTGCGCGCCTACGCGAGCCTTGCCACCAGTGCAGATAAAGGTGCGGTGCGCGATAAATCGAAACTTGGGGGCTAATGATGGCCGAGTCACAACCCTTATCCGCCGCCCCCGAGGGGGCGGAATATCTGAGAGCGGTGCTGCGCGCGCCGGTCTATGAAGCGGCGCAGGTCACGCCGCTGCAGAAAATGGAAAAGCTCTCGTCGCGCCTCGATAACGTCATTCTGGTGAAGCGCGAAGACCGCCAGCCGGTGCACAGCTTTAAGCTGCGCGGCGCCTACGCGATGATGGCCGGACTGACCGAGGAACAAAAAGCGCGCGGCGTCATTACCGCGTCGGCGGGTAACCACGCCCAGGGCGTGGCGTTCTCCTCGGCGCGTCTGGGGCTGAAAGCGCTGATCGTGATGCCGGTGGCTACCGCAGACATCAAAGTTGACGCGGTGCGCGGTTTCGGCGGCGAAGTGTTGCTCCACGGCGCTAACTTTGACGAAGCCAAAGCCAAAGCGATCGAGCTGGCGCAGCAGCAGGGCTTCACCTGGGTGCCGCCGTTCGATCACCCGATGGTGATTGCCGGTCAGGGCACGCTGGCGCTGGAACTGCTGCAGCAGGATGCCCATCTCGACCGCGTCTTCGTCCCGGTGGGCGGCGGCGGGCTGGCGGCGGGCGTGGCGGTGCTGATCAAACAGCTGATGCCGCAGATCAAAGTCATCGCCGTGGAAGCGGAAGACTCTGCCTGCCTGAAAGCGGCGCTGGATGCCGGACATCCGGTGGATCTGCCGCGCGTTGGGCTGTTTGCCGAAGGCGTGGCGGTAAAACGCATCGGGGATGAAACCTTCCGTCTCTGCCAGGAATATCTCGACGATATCGTCACGGTGGATAGCGACGCGATCTGCGCGGCGATGAAAGATCTGTTCGAAGACGTGCGTGCGGTGGCGGAACCCTCCGGCGCGCTGGCCCTGGCGGGAATGAAAAAATACATCGCCCAGCACAACATTCGCGGCGAGCGTCTGGCGCACGTGCTTTCCGGTGCCAACGTGAACTTCCACGGCCTGCGCTACGTGTCCGAGCGCTGCGAGCTGGGGGAACAGCGTGAAGCGTTGCTGGCGGTGACCATTCCGGAGGAGAAGGGCAGCTTCCTGAAGTTTTGCCAGCTGCTGGGCGGTCGTTCGGTGACGGAGTTTAACTACCGCTTTGCCGATGCCAAAGACGCCTGCATTTTTGTCGGCGTGCGTCTGAGCCGCGGGCTGGAAGAGCGTAAGGAGATCCTGAACCTCCTGCACGAAGGTGGCTACAGCGTGGTCGATCTCTCTGACGATGAGATGGCGAAGCTGCACGTGCGCTACATGGTCGGCGGGCGTCCCTCTAAGCCGCTTAAGGAACGTCTGTTCAGCTTTGAGTTCCCGGAGTCACCGGGCGCGCTGCTCAAGTTCCTGCACACGCTGGGCACGCACTGGAACATCTCCCTGTTCCACTACCGCAGCCATGGTACCGACTACGGCCGCGTGCTGGCGGCGTTCGAACTGGGCGAGCACGAGCCGGATTTCGAAACGCGGCTGAACGAGCTGGGCTATGAGTGTCACGACGAAACCCATAACCCGGCCTTCAGGTTCTTCCTGGCAGGTTAGTGGTTCGGCAATATCGTCCAGAACGCGTCAATAAGCGGCTCATGCAGCCGCTTTTTTTGTGCGCACACGCCAAGTTCGAACGGCGTTTTCTCATCGCTGCGATCCAGAATCATTACGCGATTGCGCACCGGCTCCGGGCTGTTTTCCAGCACCACCTCCGGCAGCAGCGCCACGCCGCAGCCGAGCGCCACCATCGACACCATCGCCTCATGGCCGCTGACCGTGGCGTAAATCGACGGGTTGCTGATTTTCTGGCGGCGGAACCATAGCTCGATACGACGGCGCACCGGCCCCTGATCGGCCATGATAAACGGCACCGTGGACCAGTCCGGTTTTTCCACCGACACCTGGTTACGCACCGGGCAGGGCAGCGCCGGGGCGATCAGCACCACCGCCAGGTTCTCCAGCATTGAGAACGCTACCGCGCCCGGCAGCGTTTCGGGTTTCCCGGCAATGGCGAGATCCGCTTCGCCCGTCACCACTTTTTCCATCGCGTCAGCGGCGTCGCCGGTGGTGAGCTTAATTTCAACCGACGGATGCGCGGCGCGGAAGCGGTCGAGGATGGGCGGCAGATGGCTATAGGCGGCGGTCACGGAGCAGAAAATATGCAGCTCACCGGAAAGCGACGGCCCCTGCTGGTCAATTGAGTGCCGCAGCTGCTGGTACTGCAACAGCGTCTGCTGGGCAAAAATGCGCAGTTCTTCGCCCGCTTCCGTGAGGGTGACGGTGCGGTTGTCGCGCACGAACAGCGGCTGGCCGAGGTCTTCCTCAAGGCGCTGGATCTGGCGTGAAAGCGTGGAGGGGCTAACGTGCATCGCCCGGGCGCTGCGGCCAAAATGACGGCTTTCCGCCAGGTGAAGAAACATTTTCAGATCGCGTAAATCCACCGATTTCACTCCCTCTTTTTACATTGCAAAAATTGCAACATGACGTTGTGAATATATCAATTTCCGCAATAAATTTCCTGTTGTAATGTGGGTACATTCTCGCTGAAACGCGAACCGAACAATAAGACACACAACATCACGAGGTATCACCCATGGCTAACTACTTTAATACACTGAACTTGCGCCAGCAGCTGGCGCAACTGGGCAAATGCCGCTTCATGGCGCGCGATGAATTTGCCGATGGCGCGAGCTACCTTCAGGGTAAAAAAGTGGTCATCGTCGGCTGTGGCGCACAGGGTCTGAACCAGGGCCTGAACATGCGTGACTCCGGTCTGGATATCTCCTACGCCTTGCGTAAAGAAGCGATTGCCGAGAAGCGTGCTTCCTGGCGCAAAGCGACCGAAAACGGCTTCAAAGTGGGTACCTACGAAGAGCTGATCCCGCAGGCGGATCTGGTGGTTAACCTGACCCCGGACAAGCAGCACTCAGACGTTGTGCGTTCCGTACAGCCGCTGATGAAAGACGGCGCGGCGCTGGGTTACTCCCACGGCTTCAACATCGTTGAAGTGGGCGAGCAGATCCGTAAAGACATCACCGTGGTGATGGTAGCGCCGAAGTGCCCGGGTACCGAAGTTCGCGAAGAGTACAAGCGTGGCTTCGGCGTGCCGACCCTGATCGCGGTTCACCCTGAAAACGATCCGAAAGGCGAAGGCATGGCGATTGCCAAAGCATGGGCTGCGGCGACCGGCGGCCACCGCGCGGGCGTTCTGGAATCTTCCTTCGTCGCTGAAGTGAAATCCGACCTGATGGGCGAGCAAACCATTCTTTGCGGCATGCTGCAGGCGGGCTCCCTGCTGTGCTTCGACAAGCTGGTGGAAGAGGGCACCGACCCGGCCTACGCGGAAAAACTGATTCAGTTCGGCTGGGAAACCATCACCGAAGCGCTGAAGCAGGGCGGTATTACGCTGATGATGGACCGTCTGTCTAACCCGGCAAAACTGCGTGCTTACGCGCTGTCTGAACAGCTGAAAACCATCATGGCACCGCTGTTCCAGAAACACATGGACGACATCATCTCCGGCGAGTTCTCTTCCGGGATGATGGCGGACTGGGCGAACGACGATAAAAACCTGCTGACCTGGCGTGAAGAGACCGGTAAAACCGCGTTCGAAACCGCGCCACAGTATGAAGGCAAAATCGGCGAGCAGGAGTACTTCGATAAAGGCGTCCTGATGATCGCGATGGTGAAAGCAGGCGTTGAGCTGGCGTTCGAAACCATGGTGGATTCCGGCATCATCGAAGAGTCCGCGTACTACGAATCACTGCACGAGCTGCCGCTGATCGCGAACACCATCGCCCGTAAGCGTCTGTACGAAATGAACGTGGTTATCTCGGATACCGCAGAATACGGTAACTACCTGTTCTCTTACGCCTGCGTGCCGCTGCTGAAAGAATTTATGACCACCCTGCAGACGGGCGATCTGGGCAAAGCGATTGCGGAAGGCGCGGTGGATAACGCGCAGCTGCGCGATGTGAACGAAGCGATTCGTAGCCACCAGATCGAGAAAGTGGGTCACAAACTGCGTGGCTACATGACCGATATGAAGCGTATCGCAGTAGCAGGTTAATCGGTCTGTCGGGTGGCGCTTCGCTTACCCGACCTACAAAACCGTAAGATGTAGGCCGGGTAAGGCGCAGCCGCCACCCGGCTTTTTTATTTGCGATACAGTACTTTAATCACGTGGTAGCCGAACTGCGTGTGCAGCGGGCCGGTTGGCTCCAGCACCGGGCAGGAGAAGACCACTTTATCGAATGCCGGCACCATCTGGCCCTGGCGGAACTCACCTAAATCACCGCCGCGTTTGCCTGACGGACAAATAGAGTGTTTCTTCGCCAGCTTGCCGAAGTCGGCGCCGTTTTTGATCTGCTCCAGAAGATCCAGAGCCAGTTTCTCTTCTTTAACAAGAATATGCAGTGCTGCTGCTGTTTTTGCCATGATCGTGCCTTGAGTGGTATGGATTAGGCTCGCTATACTATCACGCTGTTATTCTCCCCTCCTGACTTTCATTGAGCGATCACTTATGCGTCTAAACCCCGGACAACAACAAGCCGTCGAATTTGTCACTGGACCCTGTCTGGTGCTGGCGGGCGCGGGATCCGGTAAAACGCGCGTGATCACCAACAAGATTGCCCACCTGATCCGCGGCTGCGGCTATCAGGCGCGGCACATTGCGGCGGTCACCTTTACCAACAAAGCGGCGCGCGAGATGAAAGAGCGCGTCGGTCAGACGCTGGGCCGTAAAGAGGCGCGCGGGCTGATGATCTCCACCTTCCACACGCTTGGGCTGGATATCATTAAGCGCGAGTATGCCGCGCTGGGAATGAAGTCCAACTTCTCCCTCTTCGATGACACCGACCAGGTGGCGCTGCTCAAAGAGCTCACCGAGGGGCTGATCGAAGATGACAAGGTGCTGCTTCAGCAGCTGATCTCGACGATCTCGAACTGGAAGAACGATCTGATGACCCCGGCTCAGGCCGCGGCGATCGCCAAAGGGGAACGGGATCGCATCTTCGCCCACTGTTATGGCCTGTACGACGCGCACATGAAAGCGTGCAACGTGCTGGACTTCGACGACCTGATCCTGCTGCCGACGCTGCTTTTACAGCGCAATGAAGAAGTGCGCGAGCGCTGGCAGAATAAAATTCGCTACCTGCTGGTGGATGAATATCAGGACACCAACACCAGCCAGTACGAGCTGGTAAAGCTGCTGGTGGGCCAGCGCGCGCGTTTCACCGTGGTAGGCGATGACGACCAGTCAATTTACTCCTGGCGCGGCGCGCGTCCGCAAAACCTGGTGCTGCTGAGCAAAGACTTCCCGGCGCTGCAGGTGATTAAGCTGGAGCAGAACTACCGCTCCTCCGGGCGTATCCTGAAGGCGGCCAACATCCTGATTGCCAATAACCCGCACGTGTTTGAGAAGCGTCTCTTCTCCGAGCTGGGCTACGGCACAGAGCTGAAAGTGCTCAGCGCCAACAATGAAGAACATGAAGCGGAGCGCGTCACGGGCGAACTCATCGCCCATCACTTCGTCAACAAAACCGAATATAAGGATTACGCGATCCTTTATCGCGGCAACCACCAGTCCCGCGTCTTTGAAAAGATGCTGATGCAGAACCGCATTCCGTACAAAATCTCGGGCGGTACGTCGTTCTTCTCACGGCCTGAAATTAAAGATCTGCTGGCCTACCTGCGCGTGCTCACTAACCCGGATGACGACAGCGCGTTTCTGCGCATCGTGAATACGCCGAAGCGCGAGATTGGCCCGGCGACGCTGCAAAAGCTGGGCGAGTGGGCGATGACCCGCAATAAAAGCCTGTTTACCGCCAGCTTTGATATGGGCCTGAGCCAGACGCTGACGGGGCGCGGATACGATAATCTCACCCGCTTCACCCACTGGCTTGGCGACGTGCAGCGTCTCGCAGAGCGTGAGCCGGTGGCGGCGGTGCGCGATCTTATCCACGGTATTGATTACGAATCCTGGCTATACGAAACGTCCGCCAGCCCGAAAGCGGCTGAGATGCGGATGAAAAACGTTAACCAGCTCTTTAGCTGGATGACCGAAATGCTGGAAGGCTCGGAAATCGACGAGCCGATGACCCTGACCCAGGTGGTCACCCGCTTCACCCTGCGCGACATGATGGAGCGCGGCGAGAGCGAAGAAGAGGCCGATCAGGTGCAGCTGATGACGCTGCATGCGTCGAAAGGTCTGGAGTTCCCGTATGTGTATCTGGTCGGCATGGAAGAGGGTTTATTGCCGCACCAGAGCAGCATTGATGAAGACAACGTCGACGAGGAGCGCCGCCTGGCCTACGTGGGGATCACCCGCGCGCAGAAAGAGCTGACGTTCACGCTGTGCAAAGAGCGCCGCCAGTACGGTGAGCTGGTCCGCCCGGAGCCGAGCCGTTTTCTGCTGGAACTGCCGCAGGATGACCTGATTTGGGAACAAGAGCGCAAAGTGATTACCGCGGAAGAGCGGATGCACAAGGGCCAGGCTAACGTGGCGAATATCCGCGCCATGCTGGCAAAAGCCAAAGAGAAAGGATGAGTCCGAAAGGCTTGTAGGCCGGGTAAGCATAGGCCACCCGGCATTTTTCACGATCTTATTTCACTTCCAGCACCCAGTGCACATAGCTCTGCCACTGGCACTCCTGCTCGATCATCTCTGCCCCTAACGGGTGACGATCGATCCAGTTCTCCGGCAGCGTCAGCGAAAGCGTCTCGTCATTCGCTACCAGATTAATGGCAGGCAGCAGATCGTCGCGGCGACGGCTGGCAAACAGAATCGCCAGACGCAGCAGGCGGCACAGATGCTCGGCCACGCGCGGCGGTACGGCGTTTTGCTGATGCAGAGAGGAGAGGTCGACGGCATTGGTCTGGTTCAGCAGCAGCGTTGCCAGCAATTTTTTCTGCGCGGGCGTATAGCCCGGCAGATCGAGATTCCGTACCAGATACGCTGCATGCGCCGGTGCCTGCTTAAAATCTATGCTTAACCCCACTTCGTGTAGCGCGCAGGCGCTCAGCAGCAGATCCCGGCTCAGATTATCAAGATCCCAGACGTTAGCGACCCGATCGGCGAAACGTGACGCCAGCTGCGATACGCGCCCTGCCTGATCGATATCAACCAGAAAACGACGCTGCACGTTGCGCAGGGTACGGCTGCGGATATCCTGATCGACCGCCAGATGCAGCATCCCGTAGACCAGACCCTCGCGCAGCGCGCCGCCGGCCAGGGTCATACACTGGATATTCAGCTCGGTGAAAATGGCGATAAGGATAGCCAGCCCGCTCGGGAAGACCAGGGCGCGCTCCAGCGTCAGGCCTTCAATTTCCAGCTCTTCCAGGCGTCCGCACTGAATAGCGCGCTGTTTTAGCTGCTGAAGTTTGGCAAGCGTGATCCGCTCGTCCATTCCCTGCGCCATCATGATTTCCTGCAGAGCCTGCACGGTACCCGAGGCGCCCACGCAGACCTTCCAGCCGTGATAGCGCAGCTCGTCCATCACCGGGCGCAACACGTCGCGCGCGGCGTTTTCCGCCTCGTCGAAGTTTTCTTTACCCAGATTACGATCGGTAAAATAGCGCTCAAGCCAGGTCACGCAGCCCATCGACAGGCTGAAGAGCGACGTTGCCTGCGCGCCGGTGCCGGTCACAAGCTCGGTACTGGCACCGCCGATATCCACCACCAGGCGGCGATCGTCACCCCCCGTGGTGTGTGCAACGCCCTGATAAATCAGGCGAGCTTCTTCTTCACCGCTGATAACCTGTACCGGACAACCCAGAATTTCCTGCGCTTTGGCAATAAAATCCACGGCGTTAACCGCCAGGCGGAGCGTGGCTGTAGCCACCACGGTGATTTGGGCATGAGGGATATCCTGCAGACGCTCGGCAAAGAGTCGCAGACACTGCCAGCCACGTTCCATGGCTTCAGGTGAGAGGTGATTGTCGCTGCTCAGGCCCGCCGCGAGGCGGACCTTACGCTTGATGCGCGTCAGCGTTTGTATGCTTCCCGCCACCTCGCGCACAACCAGCATATGAAAACTATTCGAACCGAGATCAATTGCCGCATAAAGCGAGGTGGAGCTGAGCATATTTTTTTAACCTGAACGACGACGATTACGCGGTGCGCCGCCTGAACGACGCGGACCATTGCCGGAGCGTGGGCGGGTTAGACGCTTAGGCGGCGGCAGTTCGCTTAACAGCGCTTCCGGATTATATTTGCTCTGCGGGATAGAGTGACCGATATAGGTCTCGATGGCTGGAAGATTCAGCGCATACTCTTCACACGCAAGGCTAATTGAGTGACCGCTTGCGCCCGCACGACCGGTACGACCGATACGGTGTACGTAGTCTTCGCAGTCGTCTGGCAGATCGTAGTTAAAGACGTGCGTCACGGCTGGAATGTGTAAACCACGTGCCGCCACGTCGGTTGCGACCAGAATATCAAGATCGCCACGGGTAAATTCGTCAAGGATGCGCAGGCGTTTTTTCTGCGCTACGTCGCCGGTCAGCAGGCCAACACGGTGACCGTCCGCAGCCAGATGGCCCCAGATGTCCTCACAGCGGTGTTTGGTGTTTGCGAAGATAATGGCGCGGTCCGGCCACTCTTCTTCGATCAGCGTTTGCAGCAGACGCATTTTCTCTTCATTAGAAGGATAGAAGAGCTCTTCCTTAATGCGGTGACCCGTTTTCTGCTCAGGCTCCACTTCCACATATTCGGCGTTGTTCATCTGTTCAAACGCCAGTTCACGCACGCGATAAGAGAGGGTGGCAGAGAACAGCATATTCAGACGCTGATTGGCCGGCGGCATGCGGCGGAAAAGCCAGCGGATATCTTTAATGAAGCCCAGATCGTACATACGGTCGGCTTCATCAAGCACCACAACCTGGATTGCGCCGAGGTTGATGTGGTTCTGTTTGGCGTAATCGATAAGACGGCCGGTGGTACCGATCAGGATATCCACGCCGCTTTCCAGCACTTTCAGCTGCTTATCGTAGCCGTCACCGCCATAGGCCAGGCCAAGCTTGAGACCAGTAGCCTGTGCCAGGGGTTCAGCGTCTGCGTGGATCTGTACCGCCAGTTCTCGCGTCGGGGCCATAATGAGCGCGCGCGGCTGGTTAACTTTGCGGTCTGCAATCGCTGGGTGAGAAAGTAAATAATGAAACGTTGACGTCAAAAACGCCATCGTTTTGCCGGTACCGGTTTGCGCCTGCCCTGCAACATCGCGACCGGCCAGCGTCAGCGGCAGCGCGAGGGCCTGAATGGGCGTGCAGTTATGAAACCCTTTAGTTTCAAGGGCTTCGATCACTTTTGGGTGCAGGGCGAAGTCGGAAAACTTCTGTTCTGTTAAATGTGTTTTGCTCATAGTGTGGTAGAATATCAGCTTACTATTGCTTTACGAAAGCGTATCCGGTGAAATAAAGTCAACCTTTAGTTGGTTAATGCGACATCAACACGTCGTTGGTGGAGACAAAACCAACGTACCAGGCTTATTCCTGTGGAGTTATATATGAGCGATAAAATTATTCACCTGACTGACGACAGTTTTGACACGGACGTACTTAAGGCTGACGGGCTGATCCTCGTCGATTTCTGGGCTGAATGGTGTGGTCCTTGCAAAATGATCGCCCCGATTCTGGATGAGATCGCTGACGAATATCAGGGCAAACTGACCGTTGCCAAGCTGAACATCGACCAGAACCCGGGCACCGCACCAAAATACGGTATCCGTGGCATCCCGACCCTGCTGCTGTTCAAAAACGGCGAAGTGGCAGCGACCAAAGTGGGCGCGCTGTCCAAAGGTCAACTGAAAGAGTTCCTGGACGCTAACCTGGCGTAAGGTTTCTCCGCTGCGCGTTCAGAGCTCCCGGCTAAATGATGTGGAACTCTGGACGCCCGGCTGAAGTCGTGCTAAGTTAGCTATGACTTCGTTTTAAACATATCTTGTTGTTTGAATCTTGTTTTACCCGATACTTCCCGTTGTTGACATGAACAGTGCGTGAAGTGGCTAAATTCCGGGCTTGTCACTCAAATCCGTCTTGTCGTTTCAGTTCTGCGTTCTTTCCCTGTGACCAGACAGCGAACAGACATGAGTTGATGGCCGCTAAACAGGCATGGATGACCCTGCCATACCATTCACAACATTAAGTTCGAGAATCACCCCGAGTTTAAGAACCCACACCATTATGAATCTTACCGAATTAAAGAATACGCCGGTTTCTGAGCTGATCACTCTCGGCGAAAATATGGGGCTGGAAAACCAGGCTCGTATGCGCAAGCAGGACATCATTTTCGCCATCCTGAAGCAGCACGCTAAGAGTGGCGAAGATATCTTTGGCGACGGTGTGCTGGAGATATTGCAAGACGGATTTGGTTTCCTCCGCTCTGCAGACAGCTCCTACCTCGCCGGCCCTGACGACATCTACGTATCCCCTAGCCAAATCCGCCGTTTCAACCTCCGCACTGGTGACACCATTTCAGGTAAGATTCGTCCTCCTAAAGAGGGTGAACGCTACTTTGCGCTGTTGAAAGTCAACGAAGTTAACTTCGACAAACCTGAAAACTCGCGTAATAAGATCCTCTTTGAGAACTTAACGCCGCTGCACGCGAACTCTCGCCTGCGCATGGAGCGTGGTAACGGTTCGACCGAAGACTTAACGGCGCGCGTTCTGGATCTGGCATCACCTATTGGTCGCGGCCAGCGTGGTCTGATTGTGGCGCCGCCAAAAGCGGGTAAAACCATGCTGCTGCAGAACATCGCGCAGAGCATCGCCTATAATCACCCAGACTGCGTACTGATGGTGCTGCTGATTGACGAACGTCCGGAAGAAGTGACCGAGATGCAGCGTCTGGTTAAAGGTGAAGTGGTTGCTTCAACCTTCGACGAGCCAGCCTCTCGCCACGTTCAGGTTGCGGAAATGGTCATCGAGAAGGCGAAACGCCTGGTTGAGCACAAGAAAGACGTGATCATCCTGCTTGACTCCATTACCCGTCTGGCGCGCGCCTACAACACCGTGGTTCCGGCGTCCGGTAAAGTGCTGACCGGTGGTGTGGATGCTAACGCCCTGCACCGTCCGAAACGCTTCTTCGGTGCCGCGCGTAACGTGGAAGAGGGCGGCAGCCTGACCATTATCGCGACGGCGCTGATCGATACCGGTTCAAAAATGGACGAAGTGATTTACGAAGAATTTAAAGGTACAGGTAACATGGAACTGCATCTTTCTCGTAAGATCGCTGAAAAACGCGTCTTCCCGGCTATCGACTACAACCGTTCCGGTACCCGTAAAGAAGAGCTGCTCACCACGCAGGAAGAGCTGCAGAAAATGTGGATCCTGCGCAAAATCATCCATCCAATGGGTGAAATTGACGCGATGGAGTTCCTCATTAACAAACTGGCGATGACCAAAACCAACGACGATTTCTTCGACATGATGAAGCGCTCGTAACGCAAATAAAGCCAGCGAACGCCACGTTTTTACGTGGCGTTTTTCTTTTATGGATTATACGCTAGTACCCTGTACTCCCAATTTTTGACTGGGCGGTGCGACAATAAGATAATTCGCACAGTAAAAACATTAATAGCTTGAATAATAAACAAATGGAACTGTAAGAGGTTTGCTTTATAACTTCAGGCTCAGCGCCTTGATGGTTATACTTCCTTGACTAACATTTGTTGAGAACATCCATTGTGAACCTACTTGATACGTTTGCTGAACTAACCAGTATTTTCTTATTTACCACCTGCTTTTTGTTTTTGGCACGTAAGGTGGCGAAATATCTGGGGTTAGTGGATAAACCCAACTTTCGTAAACGTCATCAAGGCATGATCCCTCTGGTCGGTGGCATTTCTGTTTTCGCGGGGATCTGCTTCACGTTTGCTATCGCGGATTACTATATTCCGCATGCCAGGCTGTATCTGACCTGCGCGACGGTACTGGTGGTGGTTGGCGCTCTTGATGACCGTTATGATATTAGCGTCAAAATCCGCGCCTTCGTTCAGGCTGCTGTGGCGATCGCTATGATGGTTTTCGCTAAACTGCACTTGAGCAGCCTTGGCTATATTTTTGGCTCCTGGGAGATGGAACTCGGTCCGTTCGGTTACTTCCTGACGCTATTTGCCGTGTGGGTCGCGATCAACGCGTTCAACATGGTTGACGGTATTGATGGTTTGCTGGGAGGCTTGTCCTGCGTCTCGTTTGCCGCAATAGGTTTCATTTTATGGTTCGATGGGCAATATAGCCTTGCTATGTGGTGTTTTGCCATGATTGCGGCCATCCTGCCTTATATCTTGTTAAACCTCGGCGCATTGGGACGGCGCTATAAGGTATTCATGGGTGATGCGGGTAGCACCCTTATCGGCTTTACTATCATTTGGATCTTGCTGGAAACCACTCAGGGTGATGTTCATCCTGTTAGCCCGGTGACGGCATTATGGATTATCGCTATCCCGTTAATGGATATGGTTGCGATTATGTATCGCCGCCTGCGTAAAGGGATGAGTCCTTTCTCTGCTGACCGCCAGCACATTCATCACTTGATCATGCGAGCCGGGTTCACTTCCAGACAGGCATTTGTGCTTATTACGCTGGCGGCTGCTATTCTGGCGGGGATTGGCGTGACGGCGGAATATACACATTTTGTGCCTGAATGGGCTATGTTGGTATTGTTCTTGCTAGCTTTTTCTCTCTATGGCTACTGCATCAAGCGCGCATGGAAAGTAGCACGCTTCATTAAACGTATTAAGCGCAGGATGCGTCGTAACAGTGGCAAACATACAACATTAACTAAGTAAAACCGGGACTATGATGACTCAACCGTTGGCGGGAGCGAAATCAGTGGTAACTGAGAATGAACTGGATATTCGGGGTTTGTTTCGCGTGTTATGGGCAGGCAAACTTTGGATTGCGGGGATCGCGCTGGGGTTTGCGCTCCTGGCGCTGGCTTATACCTTCTTTGCAAAGCAAGAGTGGAGCGCCACGGCAATCACGGATAAACCAACGGTTAACATGCTCGGGGGATATTATTCCCAGCAGCAATTCCTGCGAAACCTGGATATTAAAGCCAGTCTTGCCACACCTGACCAGGCTTCCGTTATGGATGAAGCCTATAAAGAGTTTGTGATGCAGCTGGCTTCGTGGGATACCCGCCGCGATTTCTGGTCCCAGACTGACTACTTCAAGCAGCGCCGGGTGGATAACACCAAAGCCGATGCCGCCCTGCTGGACGATCTGATTAACAATATTCAGTTTATGCCGGGCGACGCGCTGCGTAACGTGAATGACAGCGTCAAGCTGATTGCAGAAACCGCGCCTGACGCCAACAACCTGCTGCGCCAGTACGTCGCGTTTGCCAGCCAGCGTGCCGCAAGCCATCTTAACGAAGAGCTTAAAGGCGCCTGGGCGGCCCGCAACATTCAGATGAAAGCGCAGGTGAAACGTCAGGAAGAGGTGGCGAATACCATTTTCGGTCGTCGCGTGCATAACGTTGAGCAGGCGCTGAAAATTGCGGAACAGCACAATATTTCCCGTACGGAGACGGACGTGCCGGCTGATGAGCTGCCTGATTCTGAAATGTTCCTGCTTGGTCGCCCTATGCTGCAGGCGCGCCTGGAAAACCTGAAGGCCGTTGGGCCTGATTTTGACCTCGACTACGATCAAAATCGCGCGATGCTTAATACGCTCAATGTCGGTCCATCCCTGGACCCGCGTTTTCAGACCTATCGTTATTTGCGAACGCCTGAAGAACCTGTAAAACGCGACAGTCCGCGCCGCGCATTCCTGATGATCATGTGGGGGATTGTGGGGGCACTCGTTGGTGCTGGCGTGGCGTTAACGCGTCGTCGTACAAACTAAGAACGCCGTTTACGATGAAGGCATAGCCTTCATCGTCTAATCGAAGAGAATCGATGTGAAAGTACTTACCGTATTTGGCACCCGGCCTGAGGCCATCAAGATGGCACCTCTGGTTCATGCGCTGGCCAGCGATCCTGATATTGAAGCGAAAGTGTGCGTCACGGCCCAGCACCGTGAGATGCTCGATCAGGTTTTAACGCTCTTCTCCATCGCCCCGGATTACGACCTTAATATTATGAAGCCGGGGCAAGGGTTGACGGAGATAACCTGCCGCATTCTGCAAGATCTTAAGCCGATCCTGGAGTCATTCAAGCCTGACGTGGTGCTGGTACACGGCGACACCACCACGACCGTGGCGACCAGTCTGGCCGCGTTTTACCAGCGTATTCCCGTGGGGCATGTTGAAGCGGGTCTGCGTACCGGCAATCTTTATTCGCCGTGGCCGGAGGAGGCCAACCGCACGTTAACGGGCCATCTGGCGATGTACCACTTTGCGCCAACGGAAAACTCACGTCAGAACCTGCTGCGTGAAAATATCGCCGATAACAAAATCTTTGTCACCGGCAATACGGTCATTGATGCATTAATTTGGGTACGTGACCGCGTCCTCGCCAATGACGATCTTAAAAAAGAACTCGCTGCCCGCTATCCGTTCCTCCACAACGGCAAAAAAACCATCCTGGTCACAGGCCATCGGCGCGAAAGCTTTGGCCGCGGTTTTGAGCAAATCTGTCACGCGCTGGCGGAAATTGCCGCGCAGAACGACGATGTGCAAATTGTCTATCCGGTTCACCTCAATCCTAACGTCAGCGAGCCGGTTAACCGCATTCTGGGTCATGTCGACAATGTCCTGCTGATTGAACCTCAGGATTACCTGCCGTTTGTCTGGCTGATGAACCATGCCTGGCTGATCCTCACCGATTCCGGCGGCATTCAGGAAGAGGCGCCTTCCCTCGGTAAACCGGTGCTGGTGATGCGTGAAACGACTGAACGTCCGGAAGCGGTCAAAGCCGGTACCGTCCGTCTGGTCGGCACCAACGCGCAGCTCATCGTCGAAGAGGTCACGCACCTGCTGCACGACGATGAAGCCTACCAGGCGATGAGCCGGGCCCATAATCCGTATGGAGACGGGCAGGCCTGTGGCCGTATTTTGCATGCACTTAAACACAATCGGGTATCGCTATGAGTTTTAATACCATCTCTGTCATTGGTCTTGGCTACATCGGCCTGCCCACCGCTGCGGCGTTTGCCTCTCGTCAAAAACAGGTTGTCGGTGTGGATATCAACGCCCGCGCGGTGGAGACCATTAACCGTGGCGAAATTCATATTGTGGAGCCCGATCTTGACCGCGTGGTGAAAGAGGCGGTGGAGGGAGGCTTCCTGCGTGCCAGCACGATCCCGGTAGAAGCGGATGCCTACCTGATTGCCGTTCCAACGCCCTTTAAAGGCGACCACGAGCCCGACATGGCGTTCGTCGAGGCGGCGGCAAAATCCATCGCACCTGTGCTGAAGAAAGGGGCGCTGGTGATCCTGGAGTCGACCTCTCCGGTGGGGGCCACCGAGCAGATGTCACAGTGGCTGGCCGACGCGCGCCCTGATTTACGTTTCCCGCAGCAGGCGGGAGAGCAGGCGGATATCAACATCGCCTACTGTCCGGAGCGCGTGCTGCCGGGTCAGGTCATGGTCGAACTGATTAAAAACGACCGCGTTATTGGCGGTATGACGCCTGTCTGTTCCGAACGCGCCAGCGCGCTGTACAAGATTTTCCTCGAAGGCGAGTGCGTGATAACCAACTCCCGCACTGCCGAGATGTGCAAGCTGACGGAAAATAGCTTCCGCGACGTGAATATCGCTTTTGCGAACGAACTGTCGCTGATCTGTGCCGATCAGGGAATTAACGTCTGGGAATTGATTAGCCTGGCGAATCGCCATCCGCGTGTAAACATACTCCAGCCGGGCCCGGGCGTGGGCGGACACTGTATCGCCGTCGACCCGTGGTTTATCGTGGCGCAAAATCCAGCGCAGGCACGCCTGATCCGCACCGCGCGTGAAGTGAACGACAGCAAGCCTCATTGGGTGCTCAGTCAGGTTAAAGCGACGGTAGCGGATTGCCTGGCAGAGAGCGGCAAGCGCGCCAGCGAGCTGAAGATTGCCTGCTTTGGTCTGGCATTTAAACCCAATATTGACGATCTGCGTGAAAGCCCGGCGATGGAAATTGCCGAGATGATTGCCGAATGGCACAAGGGTGAAACGCTGGTGGTTGAGCCGAACATTCATGAATTACCGTCAAAACTGGCGGGGCACTGCACGCTGACGGCGCTGGACGACGCGCTGGCGACGGCGGACGTGCTGGTGCTGCTGGTGGATCACAAAGCGTTTAAAGCGACGTCCGGAGATGCCGTTCGTCAGCAGTATATTGTCGATACTAAAGGCGTCTGGCGTTGAACAGCCTGAATGGGGTGCTCGAGTCCCTGCAGTGGGAGAGTGCCTTTTTCGGCCTGCCGTCGGCCATCGTGCGCCTGCGCGACGACGCGCCGGTACTGGCTGAATCGGATTTCACCGCCTGGCAACGGGTGCAGGCGAAGATCCCGGCGGAGCGTGCCGATCTGCTTGACGCGCTCCAGCAATACGGCTTTCAGCTGGTTGAAGGTGAGGTCGATCTTTCCATTACCCTTTCCCGGCACGATGCGTCCGGCGCGGAAACGGCAACGGAACAGGATATTCCCGCGCTGCGTGAGATGGCGGCCCAGGCCTTTGCGCAGAGCCGCTTTCGCGCGCCCTGGTACGCGCCAGACGATAGCGGACGTTTCTATGCCCAGTGGATTGAGAATGCGGTTAAAGGCACCTTTGACCATGTCTGTCTGGTTTTCCGCACAGGAGACGGTCAGATCCAGGGTTTCGTTTCGCTGCGTAAGCTCAACGCGCGCGAGGCGCGTATTGGCTTATTAGCCGGGCGCGGCATGGGTGAGAAACTCATGCAGGCGGCGCTGCACTGGGCGCAGCAGCAGCAGCTTGTGACGCTGCGGGTAGCGACCCAGCTGGGCAACACCGCCGCGCTTAAACGTTATATTGCGAGTGGTGCCAACATCGACGCCACCGCCTACTGGTTATACAGGTGACAAGATGATTCCATTTAACGCTCCCCCCGTCGTCGGCACGGAACTCGACTATATGCAGTCTGCCATGGGCAGCGGCAAGCTCTGCGGTGACGGCGGTTTTACCCGTCGCTGCCAGCAGTGGATGGAGCAGCGTTTTCGCAGCGCCAAAGTGTTGCTGACCCCGTCCTGTACGGCATCCCTGGAGATGGCGGCGCTGCTGCTGGATATTCAGCCCGGCGATGAAGTGATTATGCCGAGCTATACCTTCGTCTCCACCGCGAATGCCTTTGTCCTGCGCGGGGCGAAAATTGTCTTTGTAGATATCCGCCCGGATACCATGAACATTGATGAGACGCTGATTGAATCGGCGATCACCGACAAAACGCGCGCAATCGTGCCGGTTCACTACGCGGGCGTGGCCTGTGAAATGGACACCATTATGGCCATCGCCAAAAAGCATAACCTGTTTGTGGTGGAGGATGCCGCGCAGGGCGTGATGTCCACCTACAAGGGACGCGCGCTGGGCACGATCGGCCATATCGGCTGCTTTAGCTTCCACGAAACCAAAAACTACACGGCGGGTGGTGAAGGTGGCGCGACGCTGATTAACGACCGGGCGCTCGTGGAGCGTGCGGAAGTGATCCGCGAAAAAGGCACCAACCGCAGCCAGTTCTTCCGCGGTCAGGTAGACAAATACACCTGGCGCGATATTGGCTCCAGCTATCTGATGGCGGATCTGCAGGCGGCGTACCTGTGGGCGCAGCTGGAGGCCGCGGAGCGTATCAACCTGCAGCGTCTCTCCCTGTGGCAAACCTATTACGATGCGCTTGCGCCTCTGGCTAAAGCCGGGCGTATCGAGCTGCCGACCATCCCGGCAGATTGCGTCCACAACGCGCATATGTTCTACATCAAGCTGCGCGATAACGACGATCGCAGCGATCTCATCGCCTGGCTGAAAGAGGCCGAAATTATGGCGGTGTTCCACTATATCCCGCTGCACTCAAGCCCGGCCGGAGAAGCGTTTGGCACGTTTACGGGTGAAGACCGTTACACTACGAAAGAAAGTGAGCGTTTGCTTCGCCTGCCGCTGTTCTACAACCTCGCGCCTGTTAACCAGCGTACGGTGATTAATACCCTTCTGAGCTATTTCGGCTGATATGTCTCTGGCAAAAGCATCGGTGTGGACCGCCGCGTCCACGCTTGTAAAAATTGGCGCCGGGCTGCTGGTCGTCAAGCTCCTGGCCGTCTCATTTGGCCCGTCTGGCGTGGGGCTAGCGGGAAATTTCCGCCAGCTTGTCACCGTCCTTGGGGTGCTGGCCGGTGCGGGAATCTTCAACGGCGTGACCAAATACGTTGCTCAGCATCATGATGATGCGGCTCAGCTGCGCAGGGTGGTGGGCACCTCTTCGGCCATGGTCACGGGTTTTTCGACCCTGATGGCGATTATCTTTCTGCTGGCGGCGGCGCCCATCAGCCAAGGATTGTTCGGCCACACCCACTATCAGGGGCTGGTGCGTCTGGTGGCGCTGGTTCAGATGGGCATTGCCTGGGCGAACCTGCTGCTGGCGCTGATGAAAGGCTTTCGCGATGCCGCCGGAAACGCGCTGGCGTTAATCCTGGGCAGCGTCATCGGCGTGATCGCCTATTACTTTTGCTATCGCCTGGGTGGCTATGAAGGCGCACTGCTGGGCTTAGCGCTGGTTCCGGCGCTGGTTGTTGTGCCTGCGGCGTTGATGCTGATGCGTCGGGGCGTCATTCCTCTGAGCTACCTCAAACCGCAGTGGGACAAGGCGCTTGCCAGCCAGCTGGGTAAATTCACCCTGATGGCGCTCATTACATCCGTCACGCTGCCGGTGGCCTACGTGATGATGCGAAACCTGCTGGCGGCGCACTACAGCTGGGATGAAGTGGGGATCTGGCAGGGCGTAAGCAGTATTTCCGACGCCTACCTACAGTTTATTACGGCTTCCTTTAGCGTTTATTTGCTGCCAACCTTATCGCGCTTGACGTCCAGACAGGATATTACGCGCGAGATTTTTCGCTCGCTGCGCTTTGTGTTGCCGGCCGTCGCGGCGGCCAGCTTTACCGTCTGGCTATTGCGCGATGTCGCCATCTGGCTGCTGTTCTCGGCGAAGTTCACCGCCATGCGCGATCTCTTTGCCTGGCAGCTGGTGGGTGATGTGCTGAAAGTAGGTGCTTACGTTTTCGGCTATCTGGTGATAGCAAAAGCGTCCCTGCGGCTGTATATCCTGGCGGAAATCAGCCAGTTTGTATTACTGACGTCGTTCTCGCACTGGCTGATACCCGCGCACGGTGCGCTGGGGGCGGCTCAGGCCTATATGGCAACCTATATCGTTTATTTCGCTGCCTGTTGCGGCGTATTTTTATTGTGGCGTAAACGCGCATGACTGCACTGATTCACATCCTGGGATCGGATATCCCACACCATAACCAGACCGTTTTGCGGTTCTTCAACGACGCGCTGGCACCGGGTAATCCCGATGCCCGTGAGTTTATGGTTGCAGGTCAGGATAAGGGCCTGAGCGAGGCGTTTCCGGCACTGACGATTCGCTTCTGGCCGGATAAGGCCACGCTGGCGAAGGCGGTCGTTGCCAGAGCCAAAGCGGATCGTAAGCAACGTTTCTTCTTCCACGGGCAGTTTAATACCGGCCTGTGGCTGGCACTGCTCGGCGGGGGGATTAAACCCTCCCAGTTCAGCTGGCATATCTGGGGAGCCGATCTCTACGAAGTCTCCCGCGGCTGGAAATTCCGTCTTTTCTATCCTCTGCGCCGCATGGCCCAGGGGCGCGTGGGCTGCGTTTTTGCTACCCGCGGCGATCTCAACTATTTTGCTAAACAGCACCCGAACGTGCGCGGCGAGTTGCTCTATTTCCCCACCCGCATGGATCCGTCGCTGAACGCCATGGCACATGACGCGGTGCGTGAAGGTAAGCTGACCATTCTGGTGGGAAATTCCGGCGATCGCAGTAATGAACACGTCGCGGCGCTGCGGGCGGTGCATCAGCAGTTTGGCGACACGGTGAACGTGGTGGTGCCGATGGGGTATCCGGCCAATAACGATGCCTACATCAATGAGGTACGCCAGCAGGGGCTGGCGCTGTTTAGCGCTGAGAATCTCAACATCCTCAGCGATAAGCTGGATTTTGATGAATATCTTGCGCTGCTGAGAAAATGCGATCTCGGCTATTTCATCTTTGCCCGGCAGCAGGGCATTGGCACGCTGTGTCTGCTGATTCAGGCGGGGGTACCGTGCGTGCTCAACCGCGACAACCCGTTCTGGCAGGACATGACCGAACAGCATATTCCGGTGCTGTTTACCTCAGACGCGCTGAGCGTTGAGGTCGTGCGGGAAGCCCAACGCCAGCTGGCGCTGGTGGATAAAAGTACCATCAACTTCTTTAGCCCGAACTACCTCACGCCGTGGCATCGCGCGCTGCGTATCGCTTCAGGAGACAAAGCATGAGTCAGTTGCAATTCAGCGGCTTACTGGTTGTCTGGCTTCTGAGCACCCTGTTTATCGCCACGCTGACCTGGTTTGAATTCCGCCGGGTGCGCTTCAACTTTAACGTGTTCTTCTCGTTACTGTTTCTGCTGACCTTCTTTTTCGGCTTCCCGCTCACCAGCATTCTGGTCTTCCGATTTGACGTGAGCGTCGCGCCGCCGGAAATCCTGCTTCAGGCGCTTCTGGCCGCGACCTGCTTCTATGCGGTTTACTATGTTACCTATAAAACGCGTCTGCGTTCGGCGCAGGCCTCGGCCCCGCGTCGCGCGCTTTTTACCATGAATCGGGTGGAGACCCATCTGACGTGGGTGATGCTGATGACCATCGCCCTGGTCAGCGTCGGTATCTTCTTCATGCATAACGGCTTCCTGCTGTTTAAGCTCCACTCCTACAGCCAGATTTTTTCTGCCGAAGTCTCGGGCGTGGCGCTTAAGCGTTTCTTCTACTTCTTCATCCCGGCTATGCTGGTGATCTTCTTCCTGCGCCAGGACAGCAAAGCGTGGCTGTTCTTCCTGGTGAGCACCGTCGCGTTTGGTATCCTGACCTACATGATTGTGGGCGGCACGCGTGCGAACATCATCATCGCCTTCGCCATCTTCCTGTTTATCGGCATCATCCGCGGCTGGATCTCGCTGTGGATGCTGGCTGCAGCAGGCGTGTTTGGCATCGTGGGGATGTTCTGGCTGGCGCTGAAGCGGTATGGGATGAACGTGGCAGGTGATGAAGCGTTTTACACGTTCCTCTACCTGACGCGCGATACGTTCTCGCCGTGGGAAAACCTGGCGCTGCTGCTGCAAAATTACGACAAGATTGATTTCCAGGGGCTGGCGCCGATTGTTCGCGACTTCTACGTGTTTATTCCGACGTGGCTATGGCCGGACCGGCCAGGCGTGGTGCTCAATACCGCGAACTATTTTACCTGGGAAGTGCTGAACAACCATTCCGGACTGGCAATTTCACCTACGCTGATCGGTTCCCTGGTGGTGATGGGCGGAGCGTGGTTCATTCTGCCCGGTGCGGTTGCCGTGGGGTTGATTATTAAGTGGTTCGACTGGCTTTACCTGCGCGGTAACGAAGAGACCAACCGCTACAAAGCGGCCATTTTGCACAGTTTCTGCTTTGGTGCCATTTTCAATATGATCGTTCTGGCGCGTGAAGGACTGGATTCATTCGTTTCGCGCGTGGTGTTTTTCATGGTCGTTTTCGGCCTCTGCCTGTTGCTGGCCAAACTGTTGTACTGGCTGTTTGACAGCGCAGGGCTTGTGCACAAGCGCGAGCGGCAGGGCAGCACAACGCTGTCGCAAGTCTGAGTAAGGATAGTAATGACTGATAATACTTCTGCACCGCGCTATGCGCTTCGTGGTCTGCAGCTTATTGGCTGGCGCGATATGCAGCACGCGCTGGATTTTCTGTTCGCCGACGGCCAGATGAAATCCGGCACGCTGGTCGCCATCAATGCGGAAAAGATGCTGGCGGTGGAGGACAACGCCGAGGTCAAAAGCCTGATAGACGCGGCCGAATTTAAATACGCGGACGGCATCAGCGTGGTCCGCTCTATCCGTAAAAAGTATCCTGATGCTAATGTTTCCCGCGTGGCGGGTGCCGATCTCTGGGAGCAGCTTATGGCCCGCGCCGGTGCGCAGGGTACGCCCGTGTTCCTGATTGGAGGGAAGCCGGAGATACTGGCCCAGACGGAGGAGAAACTGCGTCGTCAATGGAATGTTAATATTGTCGGCAGCCAGGACGGTTACTTCAAACCGGAAGATCGGCAGGCGCTGTTTGAGCGCGTTCGCGACAGCGGGGCGAAAATTGTCACCGTGGCGATGGGGTCCCCGCGGCAGGAGATCCTAATGCGTGACTGCCGTCTGGTCTGTCCGGATGCCCTCTACATGGGCGTCGGCGGCACCTACGACGTCTTTACCGGCCACGTTAAGCGTGCGCCAAAGGTCTGGCAAAATCTGGGGCTGGAGTGGCTGTACCGCCTGCTATCGCAACCGACGCGTATTAAACGACAGATCCGACTGCTTCGCTACCTCGCCTGGCATTACACCGGCAAAATGTAATCAAAATGTAGCGCGATATGCTATTCGCGCTGCAACTCGCCTGCAAAACTGCTGATAATCTGTGCAATGCATTCATTTTTTTTATGCATCGTTTGCCATTTGGTCGATTTTAAGAAACCATTCGCACCGTATTTTAGTCCCCCTAAAAAACAATACCCGGTATTAAGCCGGGAAACAGCAAACACAATCGAGGATCTATGGCAGAGAAACAACCGGAGCTACAGCGTGGGCTGGAAGCTCGTCATATTGAACTGATAGCGCTGGGCGGCACTATCGGCGTAGGCCTGTTTATGGGCTCCGCAAGCACGCTCAAGTGGGCAGGCCCTTCCGTTTTACTGGCATATATCATCGCCGGGCTGTTTGTCTTCTTCATCATGCGCTCCATGGGTGAAATGCTCTTCCTGGAGCCGGTAACCGGCTCTTTCGCCGTTTACGCGCACCGTTATATGAGCCCCTTCTTCGGCTACCTCACGGCCTGGTCATACTGGTTTATGTGGATGGCGGTGGGCATCTCAGAGATCACCGCGATAGGAGTCTACGTCCAGTTCTGGTTCCCGGACATGGTTCAGTGGATACCCGCGCTCATTGCCGTGGGGCTGGTAGCGCTGGCAAACCTCGCTGCCGTGCGCCTTTACGGTGAAATTGAGTTCTGGTTCGCGATGATCAAGGTCACCACCATTATCGTGATGATTGTCGTCGGCCTGGGCGTGATTTTCTTCGGCTTTGGCAACGGTGGACACGCTATCGGCTTTGGCAACCTGACCGAAAACGGCGGCTTCTTTGCTGGCGGCTGGAAGGGCTTCCTGACGGCGCTGTGTATCGTTGTGGCCTCGTATCAGGGCGTGGAGCTTATTGGTATTACCGCCGGTGAAGCGAAAAATCCGCAGGTCACGCTGCGTAGCGCGGTAGGCAAAGTGCTGTGGCGTATCCTGATTTTCTACGTGGGCGCGATTTTCGTGATCGTGACCATCTTCCCGTGGAATGAAATTGGCACAACGGGCAGCCCGTTTGTATTAACCTTTGCCAAAATTGGTATCACGGCAGCGGCGGGTATCATCAACTTTGTGGTCCTGACGGCCGCGCTGTCAGGCTGTAACAGCGGAATGTACAGCTGTGGCCGCATGCTCTATGCGCTCTCGAAGAATAACCAGCTGCCTGCGGCGATGAGTAAAGTCTCACGTGCCGGCGTGCCGGTAGCGGGTGTGGCGGTTTCTATTGCGATCCTGCTGATTGGCTCTTGCCTGAACTACATCATTCCCAACCCTCAGCGCGTGTTTGTTTACGTCTACAGCGCCAGCGTACTGCCGGGCATGGTGCCATGGTTTGTTATCCTCATCAGCCAGCTGCGTTTCCGTCATGCGCATAAAAAGGCAATTGAAAGCCATCCGTTCCGCTCCATTCTGTTCCCCTATGCGAACTATTTGACGATGGCGTTCCTGATTTGCGTATTAATCGGGATGTACTTTAATGAAGATACCCGCATGTCGCTGTTTGTCGGGGTGATCTTCCTGGCGGCCGTGACGGCTGCGTATAAGCTTTTTGGCCTGGGTCGCCGCGCCACCACGCAGAAAGTGGAGGAATAAGCGGCAAAATGTGCAAACCATAACCAAACGCGCATTTTTTTCAAAAAAGCACTAGACAGCGGGGACGGAGGTACGTAATATCCAGCCCCGCAACGGCGCTAAGCGCCCGTAGCTCAGCTGGATAGAGCGCTGCCCTCCGGAGGCAGAGGTCTCAGGTTCGAATCCTGTCGGGCGCACCATTAACCCGGTGCTGGAGCTGCGGTGGTCTGAGAAGTAGTCAGTACCGCGTGAAAGAATACAGTGGTGGCTATAGCTCAGTTGGTAGAGCCCTGGATTGTGATTCCAGTTGTCGTGGGTTCGAATCCCATTAGCCACCCCATTATTTGAAAGAGTTGTGAATTGCGAAGGTGGCGGAATTGGTAGACGCGCTAGCTTCAGGTGTTAGTGTCCTTTGGATGTGGGGGTTCGAGTCCCCCCCCTCGCACCACGACTTTTTAGATGAATTGAACTAAAAATTCAAAAAAGCAGTACATCGGCGAGTAGCGCAGCTTGGTAGCGCAACTGGTTTGGGACCAGTGGGTCGGAGGTTCGAATCCTCTCTCGCCGACCAATTTTGAACCCCGCTTCGGCGGGGTTTTTTGTTTTCTGCCACTTTTTATCCCTGTAGTGATTCCCCGACAGCGCCCTGTTTCATTGTCGCGATTCAGCGACATCCAATCGATTGAAAATCAAAGAATTATTCTTTTATCTGTTTTGCTGTCTCCGCCTGGCGACAGATTTCTGCCTTTATCGGCACATTGTGGGGCTTAAGACGCCGCTTAACAGCATAATTTCCTTTTATCTTAAAATGTTGCGTTATGTAAAAGTTCCTGGTGTTATGTTGGCACGTTACGTGCAATAATATGCGTGTAGATGCTCATTCCATCTCTTATGTTCGCCTTAGTGCCTCATAAACTCAGGAATGACGCAGAGCCATTTACGGTGCTTATCGTCCACTGACAGATGTCGCTTCGGCCTCATCAGACACCATGGGCATAACGTTGAGTGAAGCACCAAATATGTTGTCTTACAGACCTGTTTTAACGCCTGCTTTTATAGCAGGCGTTTTTTTATGCCTTATTCCTGATACCGGCGCACGATCGGGGCAACTATCAGCAGGGCCGCTGACGAGACAGCATAGAGCGCCTCTACTGAGCCAAACGCTGAGGCCACCACCGCAGCAATGCCGGTGAAAAGAGAGGCGCTAAGCGTTTGCCAGCGCCACGCTTTACCGCTGGCCGATGCAGTTTGCGTGATATGAAAACTACTGAGTACGCCAAACGTCCCGGCCGCGAAGAGAACGTTCGAGGCCAGATGCGCGACAAAGATTATCCCCAGCGCATACCCTATCCAACCGGCCATAAACGGCAGCATCCCATAAGCGACCAGAAAGATGCTAAGGCAAAGCAATAATCGAGGCGTATGAGTTGCAAAACGCGCCAGGCTGTCTCTTTTTAACAGTAAAGGGCCGCACAGCTGCCCCATGCTTCTCGCGAACAGCAGCGGCAGAGCAAGGCCCGCCGCATCCTGGGGGCGGAGCTGCTGGGCCAGCGCCGGAAGAAGCGCCATCGCAGGTGACCCGACGGCGGCCAGCGCCGGCAAAATGAGCAGGCTGCGCTTCTGTCGAACGGTTAACGTCTGCCAGCGTAATGCCGCGGGAGCCTCCTCTTCACCGGGTGCAGGCAGCGATGGCGAAGAAAACCGGCGCCCAGCCAGCCATAGCAGTAACAATGACCCCAAAAAGCTGGCGGCGTCGATGGCCAGCAGGGTAAATACGGATGTCTTTTCAAACAGCACCACGCCCAGGCCGGTCCCCAGCAACACCTGTGAAGCAAAAATCACATTTTCCAGACAGGTCGCAGCAGGCAGCTCCGCTTCGCTGAGACCGCGCTTGAAAAGCAGCGTTAGCGCGGGCCAGCTCATCCCGCCGAGCAGCGCTTCGGCGGATTGCACGGCCAGCAGCGCGGCAATGCTGTGATAACCCACGCCAAGCAGGGGAAAGAGCAGGGCGATCAGGCCCAGCCCCTCGGTCAGTATCAGCAGGGTTATCGGAGAACAGTGTGAGCACAGCTTTTCGCCGAATTTGCTGCCGATGAACCCCGGTACCGTAGCGAAAAGAAAAGCGAGGGTGAGCAGAGCGGGCGGCGCTGACCACGCTAACAGCAAGCCGAAGACCACAACCTGGGTTAAGCCATTCCCCAGCGATGAAAAGATAAAAGCACAGGCAAGCAGGCGCAGCCAGCGGTGGCAGCGCAGCGCCTGGATAAGCGCATATAAAAGCGAGTTCATGAAGATTTCCTTTCAAAAACGATTTAGTCCACGCTGCAGAAAGTGCGCGTGTGCGAAAAAAGGTTAATGAAAAGACATCGTTACATTGGCGGGTTCGTTTTCGGATGCAGGTGTAAAGAATGTTGCAGGAGAAAGGCGATAAAAAAAGGAGGCCATTTGGCCTCCCGATCGATTACTGCTGCGTACCGTTATTTTGCAGCGTCAGCAGCAGCCCATCACGCCGCATGGCGGCAGCCTCCTCCGGCTTATGCTGCTTGTCCAGCGTATCGGCAAGCCACGCGTAGTCGAAAGCATCCGGACGCTGCTTCAGGGCCGCGCGGAAGGCGAGGCTCGCCTCCTGCCATTCGCCGTGCTTCATCAGCGACTGACCCAGCGTGCTCCACAGCAGCGGGCGGTCGCCGACGGTCTTGATCTGCTGGCGCAGCACTTTCTCGACTTGCTCTGGGTTATTGGTTTTCAGGCGCGGGATCACCATCACCAGACGATCGTCGTACTGGCGCTTGAGACCATCGAGGAGGATCTCCTGGGCGGTGTCATGATCGTCACATTCAATAAGATGTTCCGCCATGGCAACCTGCAGAGGAACCTGCTGGCGCGTTTTTCGGCTCTGATTCTTCCACCACGTTTTCAGGCCGTCGCTGCCCAGGTCGGCGCGCGCCTGATCCATCAGGCCAATCCACGCCAGACGCTGAAGCTCGTCGCGATGTTCATCGTCGCCTACCCCGGCTTTCGCCATGGACGGGATGATGTCCAGCAGCGAGCCCCAGGCGCCGGTACGAATATAGGCCTGCTCGGCAAGACGCAGTACTTCAGGATGACGTGGTGCGACTTCCAGCAGACGGTCGATACCGTGGCGAGCCGCATGATTCTCATTGCGCGCCAGCTGCAGACGAACGCGGGTGATTTCCACCGGAATCGGGTCGCCGTGAGCCAGCTCAGCCGCCCGCTCCAGGTGCTGATTGGCGCGGGCCTCATCACCGCGCTGCTGCGCCGCTTCGGCCGCCAGCAGATAGTTCACCACCGGCTGTTCGGCATGGTCGGCGTTTTTCGACATCAGCTTTTCAACCTGCTGATAGTCACCCTCTGCAAGCTTCAGCAGGGCCTGCTCGGTCTGCTTACGGGCGCGGCGGCGCTTACGGCCAACGAACCAGCCGCGCGTATGCGCGCCGGTACGGAAAATACGGCGGAGGATCCATTCGATCGCAAACAGCACCACCACGGCGAGGATCAGAATAATCACCAGACCCGTTACGCTGGTTTCGATGTTGTAATTATCGGTCTGGATCAGGACATAGCCCTGGTGCCCCGCAAGCATCGGTCCCAGCACGATCCCCGCGATCAGCAGGATGAAGAGTAAGAGGACTTTTAGCATCATTACTCTCCTTGTGGTGCGCTTTCAGGCGCTGGAGCCGGAGCCGGTGCAGCTCCGCCCATCTGCTCTGCCGGTACGCCCGGCTGTGCCAGCAGGTTACGCACGCGCGTCTGCATCAGTTTCTCCAGGATCGGCTGGCTGGCCAGCTTGTCCGGCACGTTCATGGTGATGTTCTGCTGGCTCAGCTTGTCGATGTCTTCGAGGAACGCGGTGGTCGTCGCATCATCGGTGTTGTAGTAAGCGCGTACCCACGTCGAGACGTTATCCAGCGCCTGTTTGTAGGTCTCTTCCTGATGACGCGGCACGGCCTGCGCCGCCACCAGCAGGCGGGAACGGATGTTTTCGCGCAGGTAGATATCCTGATTCGGCGCTAACAGCGGTACGGCGGTTTCATCGCGACGACGGATGGTGATAAAGCTGTCCATAAAGTTCTGCCAGCTTTTCTGCAGGTTAATGCGCCATTCGCTCAGAGAGCTGGAAAGCTCGGTACCGTCGGAATCCATGGGGGAGTCGTCGTCGTTGTTATCCGCCAGCTGCAGGTTATCGATCTGGTTCGAAAGCTGGTTCACCTTGAGGATAATGCCGTCGTAATCCACCTGCGAAACGGCGGAGAGGCTGGCGATATCTTCGGTGATCGCGCGACGAGCGGTGATGAGGCTCGGGTCGTTCATGTCTGCCAGGCTCGCATCGGCGCTTTTCAGCAGCGCGGCGGCGGTGGTAACGTCCTGATCGCTCCAGAGCTTACGCCCGGCGAGCTTCACCAGGAAATCAGCCTGCGAGAGCAGCCAGGTTTTGGCATCGGTGCCGGAAATCGTGGCGACCTTCTGCTGCACGTCGCCCAGCTGTTTGGTCAGCGCTTCCTGTTTGCTGTTCGCTTCGGCAAGCGCAGCGGCCTGCTGCTTAATTACCGCTTCCAGCTCGGTTTTCTGCGATTCCTGCGCTTTTTGCAGGGCGGTGAGCTGATTGACCAGCGCGTCGTTGGTGGACGTCTGATTCGCGCTCTGTTGCTTCACCAGCCCGTACAGGCCAACGCCCGCTGCCAGCGCAATGGCGATGGCAATCGCGCTCAGCGCGAGGCTGGTTTTGTTGCTGCCGTTTTTCTTCTCAGCGGTTTTCTCAGTCGTCTCTGGCTGTGGCGTCGTCTCCACAGTCTCCCTGGTTTCTTCAACCACGGCGGAGGATTTGTCGTGTTCCGTCATTATGGCTTCCCATTTGAGAGTTATTGTAATGCGCGCAGCAGCGCATCGTTGTCGGCGTTTTCAGCGATCCGAATATCCTGCCAGCCCAGTTCCCGGGCCTGGTTCGCCAGACGCTCACTGACGACAAGAAGCCGACAGCGGAGTAACCAGTTTTCGCGATACCAAAGCGGTATCAGCGTCCAAAGCTGTTGTAACATTTCACCGCTGGTGACCACCAGCGTGTTGATGCCTCGCGCGTGCCAGCGCATCGCCTCTTCCGCGCCATCGTAGTGTTTTGCGCAGCGCTGATAGCACTCAACGAACGTCACGTTCGCACCCCGTTCACGCAGCGTTTCGCCCAGCAGCTCGCGGCCACCGTTGCCGCGTAAAATGAGCGCGCGCTTTCCTGCAACGGTTTGTAATTCAGGTAATTGTAGCAAGACTTCACTGATTTCCCGATCTAACGGGTAACGAACGTCGACGCCGCTTACGGTATGCAGCGCCAGTGCCGTTGTGCGGCCAATCGCGAAATAACGGGGGACGGTTGGCCAGGCCAGGCCCTGCTGCTGCAGCTGCGCGTGGGCAAATTCCACGGCATGCTGCGACAGCGCAAACAGCAGGTCGCCTTCCTGAAGCGTATTCATCTGGTCGACGAGCGCAGAAAGCTCGCGGCCGGGGGAGAATTCAATAAGCGGAAAACTCCAGGCCACCTGCCCCAGTGCGCGCAGACGGCTCACTAACTGCTCTCCTGCGGGAGAAGGGCGGGTGACGAGAATACTCATGCAGGGGGTTCTCCATTATAAACGTCAGCCAGGATCTCGCGGGCGCCGTTATCCAGTAATTCTTCCGCCAGGGACACGCCAAGCTGCTCGGCATCTTGCGCTTTGCCGCGACGTTCGCCGCGCACCATCTGCGAACCGTCAGGAGCACCCACCAGCGCGCGCAGCCACAGTTCGCCATTCGTTAATTCAGCATAGCTGCCAATCGGCACCTGGCACCCGCCTTCGAGGCGGGTATTCATCGCCCGCTCGGCTTTTACGCGGATAGCGGTCTCGTCATGGTTCAGCGGGGCAAGCAGTTCGCGGGTGCGCGTATCGTCCAGACGGCACTCAATGCCTACAGCGCCCTGGCCCACGGCCGGCAGCGACAGCTCTGGCGGCAACGCCACGCGAATGCGCGACGCCAGACCCAGACGCTTCAGGCCAGCAACGGCGAGAATAATGGCATCGTAATCGCCGTTATCCAGCTTGCCCAGACGCGTGCCGACGTTACCGCGCAGGGAGCGAATGATCAGATCGGGACGACGCTCCGCCAGCTGACACTGACGGCGTAAACTGGACGTGCCAACCACGCTTCCTTCTGGCAGCGCGTCGAGCGAGTCATAGCGGTTAGAGACAAACGCGTCGCGCGGATCTTCGCGCTCGCAGATGGTCACCAGCCCCAGCCCTTCCGGGAACTCGACGGGCACGTCTTTCATCGAATGTACGGCGATATCGGCGCGGTTCTCAAGCAGTGCCAGTTCAAGCTCTTTGACAAACAGGCCTTTGCCGCCCACTTTCGCCAGCGGCGTATCGAGGATCACATCACCGCGCGTGACCATCGGCACCAGCTCGACGCGCAATCCACTGTGGCAGGCTTCAAGGCGCTGCTTCACATAATGTGCCTGCCAGAGCGCGAGAGGGCTTTGGCGTGTGGCAATTCTCAAAACATTGTCTAACATGCTTGTTACCGTCATTATCAATCGCTAACCATCCTAACATTGTTGACTCTGGGATGGCAGTTTTACGGTTGATGAAGCGTGAGAGGGACAAGGCGGCGGTTTCGTCAGCCATAGCCGTATTCAGGAATTTACACGTACAGAACGGTGCTACACTTGTATGTAGCGCATCTTTCTTTACGGTCAACCGGCAAGGTGTTAAATTGATCACGTTTTAGACCATTTTTTCGTCGGTACCACCGAAAATGTTAAGGGCGAAAAAGGGTAACGGTTATTTTTTTGAAATACTGCGGGCCCGCTGTCATTCGTGTTTTGAATAGCTTGCGACACCCGGAAACATCAGGCGATACGTCTTGTACCTCTATATTGAGACTCTGAAACAGAGACTGGATGCCATAAATCAACTGCGTGTGGATCGCGCGCTTGCTGCTATGGGCCCTGCTTTCCAGCAGGTATACAGTCTGCTGCCGACATTATTGCACTATCACCACCCGCTGATGCCTGGCTACCTTGACGGTAACGTTCCCCAGGGCATTTGCCTTTTCACGCCTGATGAAACCCAACAGCATTACCTGAACGAGCTGGAACTCTACCGCGGCATGCCGCCACAGGAGTCCCCAAAAGGTGAATTGCCGATTACCGGCGTTTACTCCATGGGGAGCACCTCATCGGTAGGACAAAGCTGTTCTTCTGACCTGGATATCTGGGTCTGCCATCAATCCTGGCTCGATAACGACGAGCGACAGCTGCTGCAGCGTAAATGCAGCCTGCTGGAAAGCTGGGCGGCGTCGCTCGGTGTGGAAGTGAGCTTCTTCCTGATTGATGAAAACCGTTTCCGCCATAACGAAAGCGGCAGTCTGGGTGGTGAAGACTGCGGCTCGACCCAGCACATCTTATTGCTGGATGAATTCTACCGTACTGCCGTGCGCCTGGCCGGGAAGCGTATTCTGTGGAATATGGTCCCGTGCGAAGAAGAAGAGCATTACGACGATTACGTCATGTCGCTTTACGCGCAGGGCGTGCTGACGCCAAACGAATGGCTGGACCTCGGCGGCCTCAGCTCGCTGTCTGCGGAAGAGTATTTTGGCGCAAGCCTCTGGCAGCTCTACAAGAGCATCGACTCGCCGTACAAAGCGGTGCTCAAAACGCTGCTGCTTGAAGCCTATTCCTGGGAATACCCTACGCCGCGCCTGCTGGCGAAAGATATCAAGCAGCGTTTGCACGACGGGGAAATCGTCTCCTTCGGGCTGGACGCCTACTGCATGATGCTGGAGCGCGTGACCGAATACCTGAAAGCCATTGACGACACCACGCGTCTTGACCTGGTGCGTCGATGTTTCTATCTCAAAGTCTGTGAGAAGTTGAGCCGCGAGCGCGCCTGCGTGGGCTGGCGTCGTGAAGTGGTCAGTCAGTTAGTGAAAGAGTGGGGATGGGACGAAGCGCGTCTCTCCATGCTCGACAACCGGGCCAACTGGAAAATCGATCAGGTGCGTGAAGCGCACAACGAACTGCTCGACGCGATGATGCAGAGCTACCGTAACCTGATCCGCTTTGCGCGCCGTAACAACCTCAGCGTTTCCGCCAGCCCGCAGGACATCGGGGTGTTGACCCGTAAGCTGTACGCCGCGTTTGAAGCGCTGCCGGGCAAAGTCACGCTGGTTAACCCGCAGATTTCGCCAGACCTGTCAGAACCGAACCTGACCTTTATCTATGTTCCGCCGGGCCGCGCGAACCGCACCGGGTGGTATCTGTACAACCGTGCGCCCAGCATGGATTCCATCATCAGCCATCAGCCGCTGGAATATAACCGCTATCTGAACAAGCTGGTGGCCTGGGCCTGGTTTAACGGCCTGCTGACCTCGCGCACGCGCCTGTTTATTAAAGGCAACGAGGTGGTCGATCTCGCGAAGCTGCAGGAGATGGTGGCGGATGTCTCGCACCACTTCCCGCTGCGTCTGCCTGCCCCAACGCCAAAAGCGCTCTACAGCCCGTGCGAGATTCGCCATCTGGCGATTATCGTCAACCTGGAATACGACCCGACGGCGGCCTTCCGCAATCAGGTGGTCCATTTTGACTTCCGCAAGCTGGACGTCTTTAGCTTTGGCGAGCAGCAAAACTGCCTGGTGGGCAGCGTAGACCTGCTGTATCGCAACTCGTGGAACGAAGTGCGTACCCTGCACTTCAACGGCGAGCAGGCGATGATTGAAGCGCTGAAAACCATTCTCGGCAAGATGCACCAGGATGCCGCGCCGCCGGACAGCGTGGAAGTGTTCTGCTACAGCCAGCACCTGCGTGGGTTGATTCGTACCCGCGTGCAGCAGCTGGTCTCCGAGTGTATCGAACTGCGCCTCTCCAGTACCCGTCAGGAAACCGGGCGCTTTAAGGCGCTGCGCGTCTCCGGCCAGACCTGGGGCCTGTTCTTCGAGCGCCTGAACGTGTCGGTGCAGAAGCTGGAAAACGCCATCGAGTTCTACGGCGCGATTTCGCACAACAAGCTGCATGGCCTGTCGGTGCAGGTGGAAACCAACCACGTTAAGCTGCCGCAGGTGGTGGACGGATTCGCCAGTGAAGGGATCATTCAGTTCTTCTTTGAAGAGTCGGGCGACGACGCCGGGTTCAACATTTACATTCTGGATGAGACCAACCGCGCCGAGGTGTATCACCACTGTGAAGGCAGTAAAGAGGAGCTGGTGCGCGACGTCAGCCGCTTCTACTCTTCTTCGCATGACCGCTTCACCTACGGCTCAAGCTTTATCAACTTTAACCTGCCGCAGTTCTACCAGATTGTGAACGTGGACGGGCGAGCGCAGGTGATCCCATTCCGAACCCAAACGATCGCGCCAGTTCCCGCAAACCAGGATACCGCCCCGCTGTTGCAGCAGTATTTCTCCTGAGTTTTTTCGCCGGGTGGCGTTGACGCTTACCCGGCCTACGGTCCGAGCCGCTGTTGCCGGGTGGCGCTAACGCCTACCCGGCCTACGATTCGAGCCGTTGTAGGCCCGGTAAGGCGTAGCCGCCACCGGGCAACAAAACTATCTGAAACGCACGTCCTCACCCGCCTGCGCGGTCGCCGCCTGTTCCAGCAGATCCCAGAACGGCACGCCGCTGCGGTCGCAAACCCATTCCCCGTCTTTCAGATCGAAATGATAGCCGCCCTGCTTAGCCGCCAGCCAGACCTGGTGAAGCGGCTCCTGGCGGTTAATAATAATTTTGCTGCCATTTTCGAAGCTCAGGGTCAGAATGCCGCCGTTGATTTCACAATCGATATCGCTGTCGCCGTCCCAGTCGTCAATACGCTCTTCGATGGTCATCCACAGGTTGTCGGCAAGGCGATGGAATTCACTGTCGTTCATGGTTTTGTTCCTGTTTTTCGTGATGCCGGCAGTATAACCCTAAATAATTCCCGTTGCAGGAGAGCGGCAAACTCTTGCTTTTGTGTCTTCTCCTGCGATGATAGAAACAGATTTGAACTTACGGGCAACTTTATAATGAAAAACGCTTTCCGAACGCTTGCCGTTCTCATCACGCTGTTTAGCCTGACGGGCTGCGGACTGAAGGGACCACTGTACTTCCCACCTGCGGACAAAACCGCACCGCCGCCGACGAAACCCGTAAACAGCGGCATTGAGTCTACCACGCCAAATACCAACGACCGTGGCGACAACGGCGGCCCGACTCAGGTTAATCTCTGACGACAACGTTCTGTACCCGCGCAATGGAGCAAATGATGCAGTTCTCTAAAATGCATGGCCTTGGCAACGATTTTATGGTCGTCGACGCGGTAACGCAGAATGTGTTTTTCTCCCCGGAACTGATCCGTCGCCTGGCGGATCGGCATCTGGGCGTGGGGTTCGATCAGCTGCTGGTGGTTGAGCCGCCGTACGATCCCGACCTCGATTTTCACTACCGTATCTTTAACGCCGACGGCAGCGAAGTTAACCAGTGCGGCAACGGCGCGCGCTGCTTTGCCCGCTTTGTCCGCCTGAAAGGGCTGACCAACAAGCGTGATATTCGCGTCAGTACGGCCAATGGCCGCATGGTGCTCAGCGTCACCGACGATGAACTGGTGCGCGTAAACATGGGCGAGCCTAACTTCGAGCCCTCCGTCGTGCCGTTTCGCGCAAACAAAGCGGAAAAGACCTATATTATGCGTGCGGCCGAGCAGACAGTATTGTGCGGCGTCGTCTCAATGGGTAACCCGCACTGCGTGATTCAGGTTGATGATGTGGAAACCGCGGCGGTCGAAACGCTCGGTCCGGTGCTGGAAAGCCACGAACGTTTCCCGGAGCGTGCGAACATCGGCTTTATGCAGGTGGTGAAGCGCGAGCACATTCGTCTGCGGGTTTACGAGCGCGGCGCGGGCGAAACTCAGGCCTGCGGCAGCGGCGCGTGTGCGGCGGTGGCCGTGGGCATCTCCCAGGGGTTACTGGCGGAAGAGGTTCGCGTGGAATTACCGGGCGGTCGGCTTGATATCGCCTGGAAAGGACCGGGTCATCCACTGTATATGACTGGCCCGGCGGCACATGTCTATGACGGGTTTATCCATCTATGAAACAACCAGGGGAAGAACTGCAGGAAACAGTGACGGAACTGGACGACAGAGCTGTTGTTGATTATCTGCTGCGCAATCCTGAGTTTTTTATTCGCAATGCACGCGTCGTCGAAGAGATGCGCGTGCCGCATCCGGTTCGCGGGACCGTGTCGCTGGTCGAATGGCACATGGCGCGCTCGCGCAACCACATCAATCAGCTTGAAGAGAACATGACGCTGCTGATGGAGCAGGCCAGCACCAACGAAAGCCTGTTTTATCGTCTACTGCATCTGCAGGCGCGTCTGGCGTCGGCGCATAGCCTCGACGAGTTCCTCAGCCGCTTCCACCGCTGGGCGCGTGAGCTTGGGCTGGCGGGTGCAACGCTTCGTCTGTTCCCTGACCGCTGGCGCATCGGCGCGCCGTCGGGGTTTACCCATCTGGCACTCAGCCGTCAGGCCTTTGAACCGCTGCGCATTCAGCGTCTGGGACACGAGCACCACTATCTGGGGCCGCTGAACGGGCCCGAGCTGCTGGTGGTGTTGCCGGAAGCCAAAGCGATTGGCTCGGTAGCGATGTCACTGATGGGCCGCGATGGTGATCTGGGCGTCATTTTGTTTACCAGCCGCGACGCGCATCACTATGAGCAGGGGCAAGCCACCCATCTGCTGCAGGAGATCGCCCTGATGCTGCCCGAGCTGCTGGAGCGCTGGATTGAGCGCGTATGACGGACGGACTGCTCGCCACTGACGTCTCGCGCTTTCTGCGCTATCTCGGCGTGGAGCGTCAGCTTAGCCCCATTACGCTGCTTAACTATCAGCGTCAGCTTGATGCCATCATGCAGATTGCCGAGGAGATCGGCCTGAAAAGCTGGCAACAATGTGACGCCGCTACGGTGCGCGGGTTCGTCGTGCGCAGCCGTAAAAAAAATCTCAGCCCGGCGAGCCTTGCGCTCAGGCTCTCCGCGCTGCGCAGCTTCTTCGACTGGCTGGTCAGCCAGGGCGGCTTAAAAGCCAACCCGGCGAAAGGCATCGCCACGCCGAAAGCCCCGCGCCATCTGCCGAAAAATATCGACGTCGACGACGTAAACCGCCTGCTGGATATTGACCTTAACGATCCGCTTGCCGTGCGCGACCGCGCGATGCTGGAGGTGATGTACGGTGCCGGGCTGCGTCTGTCTGAACTCGTCAACCTCGACCTAAAGCATCTCGATCTGGAATCGGGCGAAGTGTGGGTCATGGGGAAGGGCAGCAAAGAGCGCCGCCTGCCCATTGGCCGCAATGCCGTCGCCTGGATTGAGCACTGGCTTGACCTGCGCGGGCTGTTTGGCGCGGAAGAAGATGCGCTGTTCCTGTCGAAACTCGGCAAGCGGATCTCGGCGCGTAACGTACAGAAGCGCTTTGCGGAGTGGGGCATTAAGCAGGGGCTGAATAGCCACGTTCACCCGCACAAGCTGCGCCACTCCTTTGCGACACACATGCTTGAGTCGAGCGGCGATCTGCGCGGCGTGCAGGAACTGCTCGGCCACGCGAATCTGTCCACCACTCAAATTTATACCCACTTAGACTTCCAGCACCTTGCCTCGGTGTATGACGCGGCGCATCCACGCGCCAAACGGGGGAAATAATGCGTTTTTACCGCCCACTGGGTCAGATCTCCGCGCTGACGTTTGACCTTGATGACACCCTTTATGACAACCGCGAGGTGATCCTGCGTACCGAGCAGGAGTCGCTGGCGTTTGTGCAGAACTACCATCCCGCGCTGAAGGCGATGCAGAACAAGGACTTCCAGACGCTGCGCCAGTCCCTGCGGGAAACCGAGCCGGACATCTACCACGACGTGACCGAATGGCGTCGCCGCGCGGTGGAGCAGGCGATGCTGAACGCGGGTCTGAGTGCCCAGGATGCTGCCATCGGTGCCGAAGCGGCAATGGAAAACTTTGCCAAATGGCGCAGCCGTATCGACGTGCCGCAGGAGACCCACGACACGCTGGCGAAGCTTGCCGAAAAGTGGCCGCTGGTGGCCATCACCAACGGCAATGCCCAGCCGGAGCTGTTTGGCCTCAGCGATTACTTTGAATTCGTGCTGCGCGCGGGTCCTCACGGGCGCGCGAAGCCGTTCAGCGATATGTACCATCTGGCTGCGGATAAGCTTAGCCTGCCGCTGGGTGAGATTCTGCACGTGGGGGATGACCTCACCACGGACGTGGCGGGCGCTATCCGCTGCGGCATGCAGGCCTGCTGGATCAAGCCGGAAAACGCCGACCTGATGATCGCCTCCGATAGCCGTCTTCTGCCGCACGTGGAAATTTCGCGGTTGGCATCCCTCACGACGCTGATATAATCATCAATTGTTCTGTATAAATTAACAGGGTTTTGGCGAATGCTCTTCGCCTGCCCGACATGACGTGACGGTGCCAATGGACGTTTCTTACCTGCTCGACAGCCTTAATGACAAACAGCGTGACGCGGTTGCCGCCTCGCGCACCAACCTGCTGGTGCTGGCTGGGGCGGGCAGTGGTAAGACGCGCGTGCTGGTTCACCGTATCGCCTGGCTGCAGAGCGTGGAAAACTGCTCGCCGTACTCCATCATGGCGGTGACGTTCACCAACAAGGCGGCGGCAGAGATGCGCCACCGTATCGCCCAGCTGATGGGCACCAGCCAGGGCGGCATGTGGGTCGGCACCTTCCACGGTCTGGCGCACCGCCTGCTGCGCGCGCACCATATGGACGCCAACCTGCCGCAGGATTTTCAAATTCTCGACAGCGAAGACCAGCTCCGCCTGCTGAAGCGCCTGATCAAGGCGATGAACCTCGACGAGAAGCAGTGGCCGCCGCGTCAGGCGATGTGGTACATCAACGGCCAAAAGGACGAGGGGCTGCGCCCGCACCATATCCAGAGCTTCGGCAACCCGGTGGAGCAGACCTGGCAGAACGTCTACAAAGCCTATCAGGAAGCGTGCGATCGCGCCGGCCTGGTGGATTTCGCCGAGCTGTTGCTGCGCGCCCACGAGCTGTGGCTCAACAAGCCGCACATCCTGCAGCACTACCGCGAACGCTTCACCAACATCCTGGTGGACGAATTCCAGGATACCAACAACATCCAGTACGCGTGGATCCGCCTGCTGGCCGGCGATACCGGCAAGGTGATGATCGTGGGCGATGACGACCAGTCGATCTACGGCTGGCGCGGGGCGCAGGTGGAGAACATCCAGCGCTTCCTCAACGATTTCCCCGGCGCGCAAACCATCCGTCTGGAGCAGAACTACCGCTCAACCAGCAACATCCTGAGCGCGGCCAACGCCCTGATTGAGAACAACAACGGGCGTCTGGGTAAAAAGCTGTGGACCGACGGCGTCGACGGCGAGCCGATTTCGATTTACTGCGCGTTTAACGAACTCGACGAAGCGCGCTTCGTGGTGAATCGCATTAAAACCTGGCAGGACGACGGCGGCGCGCTGGAGCAGTGCGCCATTCTCTACCGCAGCAACGCCCAGTCGCGCGTGCTGGAAGAGGCGCTCTTGCAGGTGGGCATGCCGTACCGCATATACGGCGGCATGCGCTTCTTCGAACGTCAGGAAATCAAAGACGCGCTCTCGTATCTGCGC
The DNA here is from genome assembly GCF_021892025.1 of Enterobacter cloacae complex sp. ECC445. Lineage (NCBI taxonomy): Bacteria > Pseudomonadati > Pseudomonadota > Gammaproteobacteria > Enterobacterales > Enterobacteriaceae > Enterobacter > Enterobacter cloacae complex sp. ECC445. The sequence goes on from NZ_JAKLRZ010000029.1 coordinate 47,255, forward strand.
CTCATTGCGAACCGTAACGACGACGCGGCGTTTGAGCGCGTGGTGAACACGCCTACGCGCGGCATCGGTGACCGCACGCTGGACGTGGTGCGCCAGGCCTCGCGCGACCGCCAGCTGACGCTGTGGCAGGCGTGCCGCGAGCTGCTGCAGGAAAAAGCCCTCGCCGGACGTGCCGCCAGCGCGTTGCAGCGCTTCCTTGAGCTGATTGACGCCCTGGCGCAGGAAACCGTCGACATGCCGCTGCACGTGCAGACCGACCGGGTAATTAAAGACTCCGGTCTGCGCACCATGTACGAGCAGGAAAAAGGCGAGAAGGGCCAGACCCGTATTGAGAACTTAGAGGAACTGGTCACGGCAACGCGCCAGTTCAGCTATAACGAAGAAGACGAAGACCTGATGCCGCTTCAGGCGTTCCTGTCGCATGCCGCGCTGGAGGCGGGGGAAGGGCAGGCGGACACCTGGCAGGATGCGGTTCAGCTGATGACGCTGCACTCCGCCAAAGGCCTGGAGTTTCCGCAGGTGTTTATCGTCGGGATGGAAGAGGGGATGTTCCCGAGCCAGATGTCGCTGGATGAAGGCGGTCGTCTGGAAGAGGAGCGTCGTCTGGCCTACGTGGGCGTGACGCGTGCGATGCAAAAGCTGACGCTAACCTACGCCGAAACCCGCCGCCTGTACGGAAAAGAGGTTTACCACCGTCCGTCGCGCTTCATCGGCGAACTGCCGGAGGAGTGCGTGGAAGAGGTGCGTCTGCGGGCCAGCATCAGCCGTCCGGTCAGCCATCCGCGTATGGGGTCACCGATCTCTGAAACCGACACTGGCTACAAGCTGGGCCAGCGCGTGCGCCATTCGAAGTTTGGCGAAGGCACCATTGTGAATCTGGAAGGCAGCGGCGAGCACAGCCGCCTGCAGGTGGCGTTCCAGGGGCAGGGGATCAAATGGCTGGTGGCGGCCTATGCGAAGCTGGAAACAGTCTAACTTTCAGAAAAATATCATTATTTTGTAATAATCTGCTAGCCTTATACGGTGAAGGTCAATTAATGCCCTTCAGCGTTCCGTTGCGTGTTGACGCCACAGTTATAGCTGGCGTAACATGCGCGCACGATTACGCTAAGAGGACATTCGCCTTGGACACACCCAGTAGATGCTGGCTCAATTCCCTGTCATCCAGGAACAACTCCTAAGGCTATCTCCTCTTGCTGATGGCCTTAGTGGTTGTCAGCGACTGCACTATTCCCGTCGCGCTGAGTCAGGCTGTTTAATGGTCTGAAACCCAATTTGTTTCTGTGTGCCCACCGAACTGTCCGATATTTTTTGCATTGGGAGTCCCGGTCATGTTGAGCGCATTTCAACTCGAAAATAACCGACTGACTCGGCTTGAAGCCGAAGAGTCACAGCCCCTCATTGATGCCGTATGGGTGGATCTGGTCGAGCCGGACGACGATGAGCGCCTTCGCGTACAATCTGAGCTGGGGCAAAGCCTGGCAACCCGCCCGGAACTGGAAGACATCGAAGCCTCCGCGCGTTTTTTTGAAGACGAAGACGGCCTGCACATTCACTCCTTCTTCTTCTTTGAAGATGCGGAAGACCACGCGGGCAACTCCACCGTGGCGTTTACCATTCGCGACGGCCGTCTGTTTACCCTGCGCGAGCGCGAGCTTCCTGCATTCCGTCTCTACCGCATGCGCGCCCGCAGCCAGGCGATGGTGGACGGCAACGCTTACGAACTGCTGCTCGACCTGTTCGAAACCAAAATTGAACAGCTGGCGGACGAAATTGAAAACATCTACAGCGATCTGGAAAAGCTGAGCCGCGTGATCATGGAAGGCCATCAGGGCGATGAGTACGATGAAGCGCTCTCCACGCTGGCGGAGCTGGAAGATATCGGCTGGAAGGTGCGTTTGTGTCTGATGGATACCCAGCGCGCGCTGAACTTCCTGGTGCGCAAGGCGCGTCTGCCGGGCGGTCAGCTGGAGCAGGCGCGTGAGATCCTGCGCGATATCGAATCCCTGCTGCCGCACAACGAATCCCTGTTCCAGAAGGTGAACTTCCTGATGCAGGCGGCGATGGGCTTTATCAACATCGAGCAGAACCGCATCATCAAGATCTTCTCGGTGGTATCCGTGGTGTTCCTGCCGCCGACGCTGGTGGCATCGAGCTATGGGATGAACTTTGAGTTTATGCCGGAGCTGAAGTGGAGCTTTGGCTACCCGGGGGCGATTATCTTTATGATCCTCGCGGGGCTGGCGCCGTATCTGTACTTTAAGCGTCGTAACTGGCTGTAAAAATCTGGCGGGTGGCGCTGCGCTTACCCGCCCTACGATCGAATTCCCTCTCCCTGTGGGAGAGGGTTAGGGCGAGGGCAACATCACAGCCCTTTACGCACCCTGCGCTGGGTATAAATCGCATCCGCGACGAAAATCGCCAGCGCCACCCAGATAAAGGCAAACGTCACCATCTTATCCGCACCCGGCACTTCGCCGTAAAACACCACAGCCAGCAGGAACATCAGCGTCGGACCAATGTACTGGAAGAAGCCCAGCGTGGAGAGGCGCAGGCGCGTTGCCGCGCCGGTGAAGCACAGCAGGGGAATGGTGGTTACCACGCCCGCCGCCATCAGCATCAGGTTCAGCGACCACGGGTTGCTGCCCATATGGCTGGTGGCGCTGTCGGCGATGCCGAAGAGGTAGATCGCCGCCACCGGCAGCAGCCACAGGGTTTCAAACAGCATCCCCGTCTGTGCTTCCACCGCAATCTTCTTACGCACCAGACCGTAGAACGCAAAGCTGAACGCCAGGCCGAGGGCAATAATCGGCAGCGAGCCGAAGGTCCAGAGCTGCACCAGCACGCCGCAGAAGGCCAGAATCACCGCCACCCACTGCATCCGGCGGAAGCGCTCACCGAGGAAAATCATCCCCAGGACTATATTCACCAGCGGGTTAATGAAGTAACCCAGGCTCGCTTCGAGCATGTGATGGTTATTCACCGCCCAGATAAACAGCAGCCAGTTGCCGCCAATCAGCACGGCAGAGAGCGCCAGCAGGAAGATCTTCTTCGGGGTTTGAAGCAGCGTTTTGACGCCCGACCACTGACGGCTGAGGCTCATCAGCGCGATCATGAAGAAAAACGACCAGATAACGCGGTGAGTGAGGATCTCATCGGCCGGAACGTAGGCGATAAGCTTGAAGTACGCCGGGGCGATACCCCAAATAAAATAAGCGGCAAGGGCGAGTAAAACGCCCTGCCGCGTCTGTTTAGCATCCATCGGGAAAATCCGTTACAAAAAAGTGAATCAATTTTACCCGATTTTGCCGCCTCAACCCACCATATAAGTGGCGGTTGCGCTGGCGATATACACCTGCTCTTCGTTGTGTAATTCAACGCGCGCCACGGCAACTTTATTCCCCGCGCGCAGCAGGCTGCTGCTACAGGTAAAGCGATTTCCGCGCCCCGGGCGAAGATAGTCGACGCGCAAATCAATGGTGCCCATGCGCGCCAGACGCTGGCGAAGTTCGTCTTCATTAATGGTGTCATGGCGCGTCAGCGTACTGCCCACGCAAACCAGCCCTGCCGCCACGTCCAGCGCGGAGGCAATCACCCCGCCGTGCAAAATACTTTGCGCCCAGTTCCCCACCATCATCGGCTGATTGTTGAAGCTCAGCTGGGCAAAATCTTTCTCGTAACGCTCCAGCTCCAGTCCCAGCGCGCGGTTGAACGGCATATGGTAAACAAAAATCTCGCCCACGAGCTTTAACACTTCTTCGGCGGTAAGCATGGCTGACATGAGGCTTCACATCCCTATTGTTAATGAAATGTTGATTTTATGCCTCAATAATACGGATTTCCACTTTCAGAAACGAGGATGCAGCAGTTGTCGCAGAAGTCTGTAGAATGTCCGCCACATAACTATTCAATCAATTTTACTCTTTTGCAGGAGAACACCACCGATGCGGACGTATCTGGCCTGGTTACTGGCGGCGGTTTCGCTGCCCCTCACAGCCTATGCGCAGGAAGCGACAATCAAAGAGGTGCATGATAAGCCTGCCGTGCACGGTAGCATTATCGCGAACCTTCTTCAGGAGCATGACAATCCGTTCACGCTCTATCCGTACGACACCAACTACGTGATTTACACCCAGACCAGCGATATGAACAAGGAGGCAATAAGCTCCTATAACTGGTCTGATAATGCGCGTAAAGACGAGGTGAAGTTCCAGCTGAGCCTCGCCTTCCCGTTCTGGCGCGGCATTCTGGGACCGAACTCGGTGCTCGGTGGCTCTTATACGCAGAAATCCTGGTGGCAGCTCTCTAACAGCGGCGAATCTTCGCCGTTCCGCGAAACCAACTATGAGCCGCAGCTGTTCCTCGGCTTCGCAACGGATTATGAATTTGCCGGCTGGACGCTGCGCGACGTCGAAGTGGGCTTTAACCACGACTCTAACGGACGCTCCGATCCGACATCCCGCAGCTGGAACCGTGCCTATACGCGTCTGATGGCGCAGAACGGTAACTGGATGGTGGAAGTGAAGCCGTGGTACGTGGTTGGCAGCACGGATGACAACCCGGACATCACCAAATACATGGGCTACTACCAGCTCAAAGTCGGCTATCAGCTGGGCGATGCCGTGCTGAGTGCGAAAGGCCAGTACAACTGGAACACCGGCTACGGCGGTGCGGAAGTGGGCTTAAGCTATCCGGTAAGCAAGCATGTCCGCCTTTATACGCAAGTCTACAGCGGCTACGGCGAGTCGCTTATCGATTATAACTTCAACCAGACCCGCGTCGGCGTGGGCGTGATGCTGAACGATATTCTCTAGGCTTCTCGAATGTTTTTGCGTTAAACGTTGAAGTTTCTCTCTCAGGCGCTGAAAATAGCGCCTGTTTCATTTCAGGCATATGGGGTTAACGTGGCGCAGGCGGAAGTATTAAATCAGGAGTCGCTGGCTAAACAGGTTTTGCATGAAACCTTTGGCTACCAGCAGTTCCGCCCTGGCCAGGAAACCATCATTGAAACGGTGCTGGAAGGCCGTGATTGCCTGGTGGTGATGCCGACCGGCGGCGGGAAATCTCTCTGCTATCAGGTGCCCGCGCTGGTGCTTAATGGCCTCACGGTGGTGGTATCTCCGCTCATTTCGCTGATGAAAGACCAGGTTGATCAGCTGCTCGCCAACGGCGTGGCGGCGGCCTGTCTTAACTCCACGCAAACCCGGGAGCAGCAGCAAGAGGTGATGGCCGGGTGCCGCACCGGGCAGATCCGCCTGCTGTATATCGCGCCGGAACGCCTGATGTTGGATAACTTCCTCGATCACCTTGCGCACTGGAACCCGGTCCTGCTGGCGGTGGATGAAGCGCACTGTATCTCCCAGTGGGGACACGATTTCCGCCCGGAATACGCGGCGCTTGGCCAGCTGCGTCAGCGCTTCCCCGAGCTGCCGTTTATGGCGCTGACCGCTACGGCGGATGATACCACCCGTCTGGATATCGTTCGCCTGTTAGGGCTGAACGACCCCTATATTCAGGTCAGCAGCTTCGACCGCCCTAACATCCGCTACATGCTGATGGAAAAATTCAAGCCGCTGGATCAGCTTCTGCGCTACGTCCAGGAGCAGCGCGGCAAGTCCGGCATCATCTACTGCAACAGCCGCGCGAAGGTGGAAGACACCGCCGCGCGCCTGCAAAACCGCGGCTTTAGTGCCGCCGCGTATCACGCCGGATTAGAGAACCACATCCGCGCCGACGTGCAGGAGAAATTCCAGCGTGACGACCTGCAGATAGTGGTCGCGACGGTGGCGTTCGGGATGGGCATCAACAAGCCCAACGTGCGCTTTGTGGTGCATTTCGACATCCCGCGCAACATCGAATCCTACTATCAGGAAACCGGCCGCGCCGGGCGTGACGGTCTGCCTGCGGAAGCGATGCTGTTTTACGATCCGGCCGATATGGCGTGGCTGCGCCGCTGTCTCGAGGAAAAACCGCAGGGACAGCTGCAGGATATCGAACGCCACAAGCTCAACGCGATGGGCGCGTTTGCCGAAGCGCAAACCTGCCGCCGACTGGTGCTGCTCAACTACTTTGGCGAAGGGCGACAGGAGCCGTGCGGCAACTGCGATATCTGCCTGGATCCGCCGAAACAGTACGATGGTCTGAACGACGCGCAAATCGCGCTCTCTACCATCGGACGGGTGAATCAGCGTTTTGGTATGGGTTATGTCGTGGAAGTGATTCGTGGCGCGAATAACCAGCGCATTCGTGATTTCGCACACGATAAGCTCAAGGTCTACGGTATGGGCCGGGATAAAAGCCACGAGCACTGGGTGAGCGTGATCCGTCAACTTATCCATTTAGGCTTTGCCACCCAAAATATTGCCCAGCATTCCGCGCTACAACTAACTGATGCCGCGCGTCCTTTGCTGCGTGGCGAAATGGAAATCAAGCTCGCCGTGCCGCGCGTGGTCGCCCTCAAGCCGCGCGTGATGCAGAAATCCTACGGCGGCAACTACGACCGCAAGCTGTTTGCCAAACTGCGCAAGCTGCGTAAGGCCATCGCCGACGAAGAGAACATCCCGCCTTACGTGGTGTTCAACGACGCGACGCTGATTGAGATGGCCGAGCAGATGCCGCTCAGCGCCAGCGAAATGCTCAGCGTCAACGGCGTGGGAACGCGCAAGCTGGAGCGCTTCGGGAAAGAGTTTATGGCGCTCATCCGCTCTCACGCCGACGGTGATGATGAGGAGTAGTCAGCCGGGCAAAAAAGTGCCAGGATGATGACTCACTGAATTATTTCCCCGCGAGTTAATTATGCTGATGCTATTTCTCACCGTGGCGCTAGTGCACATCGTTGCGCTGATGAGCCCGGGCCCTGACTTTTTCTTCGTATCACAAACGGCCGTCAGCCGCTCCCGCAAAGAGGCGATGATGGGCGTGCTCGGTATCACCATGGGCGTTATGGTCTGGGCGGCCGTTGCGCTGCTCGGTCTGAACCTGATCCTGGCGAAGATGGCCTGGCTGCATAACATCATTATGGTGGGCGGCGGGCTGTACCTGTGCTGGATGGGCTACCAGATGCTGCGCGGGGCGCTGAAGAAAGAAGAGAAAAAGCCGGAAGAGCCAAAGGTGGAGCTGGCAACGGGCGGCCGCAGCTTTGTGAAAGGGCTGCTGACCAACCTGGCGAACCCGAAAGCGATTATCTATTTCGGCTCGGTATTCTCGCTGTTTGTCGGCGATAGCGTTGGCGCGGGCGCGCGCTGGGGCATCTTCCTGCTGATCGTCGTTGAGACCTTTGCCTGGTTCACTGTCGTCGCCAGCCTGTTCGCCTTACCGGCAATGCGCCGCGGCTACCAGCGCATTGCGAAGTGGATTGACGGCTTCGCCGGCGCGCTGTTCGCCGGCTTCGGCATTCATCTCATCATTTCTCGCTAAGCATGACGCGCTGACGCAAGCAGCGCGCCAACCAGCATAAACAGCGAACCAAAGACTTTATTCAGGGCCTTCATCTGCTTAGGCCCTTTTATCCATGCCGCAATCCGCTGCGCGAGCGTCGCGTAACCAATCATCACGATGATATCGACGATAATGGTGGTCGCGCCCAGCACCACGTACTGCATCACCTGGGGCTGATGCGGCACGATAAACTGCGGGAACAGTGCGGCGAGGAATACGATGCTTTTCGGGTTGGTCAGGTTGACGAACACCGCGCGCTTAAACAGATGGCCGCGGTTTTGCGTCTGAGCGAGCGTATTCAGGTTGATGGAGCCTGCCGCGCGCCACTGCTGGATGCCAAGCCAAATCAGATACGCCGCCCCGGCCCATTTCAGCACTTCAAACGCCAGTACGGAGCGGGAGAACAGGGTTCCCAGACCAATCCCGACCAGCACGATATGAATGGCCAGCCCGGTCTGCAAACCGGCAATGGATGCCGCCGCCCCGCGATACCCGTGGTTGATGGAGGTGGTCATGGTGTTAATGGCGCCCGAGCCCGGTGAAAGACTGAGGATGATGGATGTCAGCAGGTAAGCGAACCACCACTCAAAGGTCATTTGAAACTCCCGAATTGTCTGTTTTTATGCCACAATACGCTATTGTTGAGTCATTTTGTGATCGGTGACGAAAAAACGATATTCCTTGGCTTAGGTGAGTAGAAACCCGATGTTTCAGCAGAAAAAGGACTGGGAAACACGAGAAAACGCATTTGCTGCTTTCTCCATGGGGCCGCTGACCGATTTCTGGCGCCAGCGTGAGGAAGATGAGTTTACGGGCGTCGGGGGCATCCCGGTACGCTTCGTACGTTTCCGTGATGAAAAAAATGACCGGGTGATCGTGGTCTGCCCCGGGCGCATAGAAAGCTACGTTAAATACGCCGAACTGGCCTACGATTTGGTCCATATGGGGTTCGATGTGCTTATCATCGACCATCGTGGGCAGGGGCTGTCCGGACGCATGTTGCCGGACACGCACCGTGGGCACGTCGATCGCTTCAGCGATTACGTCGACGATTTTGCCGCGTTCTGGCAGCAGGAAGTGCAGCCCGGCCCCTGGCGTAAGCGGTACATCCTTGCGCACTCCATGGGGGGCGCGATATCGACGCTGTTTTTGCAGCGTTATGAACACCAGTGCGATGCCATTGCGCTGACCGCGCCGATGTACGGTATCGTCATACGTTTCCCCGACTGGATGGTACGCCATCTTCTCGACTGGGCTGAGGGCCATCAGCGTATTCGTGAAGGCTATGCCATCGGGACAGGACGCTGGCGCGCGCTGCCGTTCGCCATCAACGTCTTAACCCACAGTCGGCAGCGTTATCGCCGCAACCTGCGCTTTTATGCCGATGAACCACGTTTACGCGTGGGCGGCCCGACCTGGCACTGGGTGCGGGAAGGTATCCTTGCCGGTGAGCAGGTGCTGGCGGGGGTCGGCAATGACGACACGCCAACGCTCCTGATTCAGGCGGAAGAAGAGCGTGTGGTCGATAACCGCATGCATGACCGCTATTGTGAACTGCGCGCTGCCGCGGGTCACCCTTGTGAAGGGGAAAAACCGCTGGTCATTAACGGTGCGTACCATGAGATCCTTTTTGAAAAGGACGCTATGCGCTCAGTCGCGCTCAACGCCATCGTTGAATTTTTCAACGGGCATAATTGATTCTTGTTTTCCACCAGAGGTTGAAATCCCTATGTACCAGGTTGTTGCATCTGATTTAGATGGCACGCTGCTTTCCCCTGACCACACCCTGTCGCCTTACGCGAAAGAGACCCTGAAGCTTCTGACCGCCCGCGGCGTGAACTTCGTGTTCGCCACCGGCCGTCACCACGTCGACGTGGGGCAGATCCGCGATAATCTTGAGATCAAATCGTACATGATCACCTCCAACGGTGCGCGCGTGCATGATACTGACGGCAACCTGATCTTTACCCATAACCTGGATCGCGATATTGCCGCCGATCTGTTCGGCGTGGTGCATAACAACCCGGCTATCGTCACCAACGTTTACCGCGACGACGACTGGTTTATGAACCGCCACCGCCCGGATGAAATGCGTTTCTTCAAGGAAGCGGTATTCAACTACTCCCTGTACGAGCCGGGCCTGCTCGAGCCGGAAGGGATCAGCAAGGTGTTCTTCACCTGCGACAGCCACGAAGAGCTGCTCCCGCTGGAGCAGGCGATCAACGCCCGCTGGGGCGATCGCGTGAACGTGAGCTTCTCAACCCTGACCTGCCTGGAAGTGATGGCGGGTGGCGTCTCCAAAGGTCACGCGCTGGAAGCGGTTGCGAAACGTCTGGGCTTCGAGCTGAAAGACTGTATCGCCTTCGGTGACGGCATGAACGATGCCGAAATGCTCTCCATGGCGGGCAAGGGCTGCATCATGCAGAACGCGCATCAGCGTCTGAAGGATCTGCACCCGGAGCTGGAAGTGATTGGTTCCAACGCTGACAACGCGGTGCCGAAGTATCTGCGCAAGCTGTTCCTTGAATAATGGGTTATTGGGTGGCACAGGGGGAACCTCCCCCTGTGCCCCGTATCGGTAGACGCTCTAAGTGCCTCTGCTCTGCGTCGCTCTAGTGCGACATTCACACAATAAGAATCAAAACCGAACGGCCTGACACTGAACGCTCCACTCCCGTGTTTTGATGCACTCATCATGGGGCATTTTGCTTGTATTGATTGTTTGATTAACAAACAAAAAGAGCGGAAAATCCATGCAAATAGCATGGATAAAAGGGACGTTTGATGCTCAGACTTTACACGCTGTGGGAACTGGCGCGGGAGCTGTCTCCCGAAGATTTCCAGCACATCCTGACACCGGAAGCAGCACTGGAAAAAGCGACGGTAAGTTATGATCTGAACTACAGGAATTACACATATCCGCCATTAGGTGAGGTCCCCAGAGAACTGAGTATTCCAAAAGACAAGCCTTACACTCGGGCAGATCGTTCAGTGTACGACCCGGTTTATGACGATCTGGAAATGAACCTGATGGAAGGCTGGGTAATTGGTCTGGACACAGATGAATACTGGGATGACACCCTAAATCCTTTTCACATCGATGCCGACAGTCAGCTCATTTTTGATAACGCAGACCCTTTCTGTTGGGTTATCAGTGACTTTCAGAGGGCATATCAGATAGTCATTAATAATCAGAACGGCAGAAAACCCGCACCAACTGAGAAATATCGCCCTTCCGGTGATCCCGTGCAGCACGATCAGGTAGCCAAAAAAATCAACAGTAAAGCAGCAGGGAGACTTCTGGCTGCAGGAGGCATCTACAACGGTAATATCGAAGGTTTTCATCAGACCGCACAGCAACTCGGCGGCGATGCGCCAGCGGGCTACGATCAGGTTATGGACAATAAAGGGCTTATCATCGCTGGTGCGTCTGTCGCCGCTGGCCTCGGAATTGGTCGTTTAGGGAGCCTAAGCGAGATGGAAGCACTAACAAAAATATCGAAAGGCGATTCTGGTGCATACTTACCTACAGGTCGAATGGGCAATCCTATGAATACGATAGGAGCAAATCCCCCAACTATTATTGGTGATTTCAGCTACTCAGCCCATGCGATTGACCGCATGCAAGGAAGAGGAGTACCGCCTTCAGCGATAGAAAATGCGCTTAGCACAGGCGATCTGTTTTCGACAAAAGCGGGAACAACGGGGTACTACGACTCAATTAATAATCTCCGCGTAATCGTCAATTCAAAGACAGGAAACATTGTTACCGTCATACCAGGAGCACCTAAATAATGAACAATGAAATGCTGCACGATGCCGTTAAATCCATACTATTAAATGAGTGGGACCCAATTGGGATCGGTGAGTTTGAAGAAGCTAATGACGAATATGACGCGTATATAGAACCAATATGCGAACTTATTGCGGAAGGGAAAAGTGCCATTGAGATTCAACATTACCTTCGATTCATAACTGACTCCATGTGCCTTGACGCAGATGGAGCTACAGAGCAAGCAATTGCAGAAAGGCTTGCATCTGTCTCTGTCCCAGCGGATCCGTCATAACAAAATCAGGGATTCCGGCACAGAGCTCTATAATGTTCATAACGCAACGACTGGATAATTATCATTCAGTTGTCAACCTGATAGTTCGCTACAATGCCTGTCCTTCTTTCTGAGAGACAAGCATTGTGGCGCTACTCATTATCACCACTATCCTGTGGGCCTTCTCCTTTAGCCTGATTGGCGAGTACCTTGCCGGCTCGGTCGACAGCTACTTCTCGGTGCTGATGCGCGTGGGGCTGGCGGCGCTGGTGTTCCTGCCGTTTCTGCGCACGCGCGGACAATCGCTGAAAACGATTGTGCTGTATATGCTGGTGGGGGCGATGCAGCTCGGCATCATGTATCTGTTCAGCTTCCGGGCCTACCTCTATCTGTCCGTCTCCGAATTCCTGCTCTTTACCGTGCTGACGCCGCTCTACATCACGCTGATTTACGATCTGCTCAGCAGACGCCGCCTGCGCGGGGGATACCTCCTGAGCGCGGCGCTGGCGGTGATTGGCGCGGCAATTATTCGCTACGACAAAGTGAGCGATCACTTCTGGACCGGCTTGATGTTCGTCCAGCTCGCCAACATCAGTTTCGCCATCGGCATGGTGGGCTACAAGCGCCTGATGGAAACCCGGCCGATGCCGCAGCATAACGCGTTTGCGTGGTTCTATATGGGCGCGGCGATCGTCGCGGTGGCGGCGTGGTTTATGCTGGGGAACCCGCAAAAGCTGCCGACCACCGGCGTGCAGTGGGGCGTTCTGGTCTGGCTAGGCGTCGTGGCGTCCGGGCTGGGGTACTTCATGTGGAACTACGGCGCGACGCAGGTCGACGCCGGTACGCTCGGGATCATGAACAACGTGCATGTCCCGGCAGGGCTGCTGGTTAACCTCGCCATCTGGCAGCAGCAGCCGCACTGGCCGAGCTTCCTTATTGGGGGAGCGGTGATCCTGGCTTCACTGTGGGTCCATCGCCGCTGGGTCGCTCCGCGCTCCGCACGAACGGAAGATGGTCGCACGCGTGGTTCCGCGCTGAGCGAATAAACGCCTCCGTAATCGGCTGACGCTGCTCGCCATCACGCACGGCGGCGTACAGTCGGCTCCACAGTCCTTCACCCAGGGTTTTGGTCACCACCAGGCCCTGGCGTTCAAAGCTCTCCACCACCCAGTGCGGCAGCGCTGCAATCCCCATTCTGGCCGCCACCATCTGGATCAGCAGCAGCGTGTTATCCACGCTTTTTAGCTGCGGGCTAATGCCTGCTGGCTGCAGGAAGTGTCGCCAGATATCCAGACGACTGCGCTGGACCGGATAAATCAGCAGCGTTTCGGTCGCAAGATCTTCCGGCGTGATGCGCGTTTTTGTCGCCAGCGGATGGTCCGGCGCCAGCACCAGACGCACTTCATAATCAAACATCGGCGAATAGTGCAGGCCGCTGCGCGGCAGGATGTCAGAGGTCATCACCAGATCCAGCTCGCCCTGCTGCAGCGAGGGCTGTGGGTCGAACGTGACGCCGGATTTAAAGTCCATCTCCACCTGCGGCCACTTCTGGCGGAAGTTCTCAAGCGCGGGGGTCAGCCACTGAATACAGCTGTGGCACTCAATGGCGATACGCAGTTTGGTCTGCTGCGGTTCGTTACACGCCTGCAGCGCGCTGGCGATTTGCGGCAGGACCTGATTCGCCAGCTGAAGCAGAATTTCACCCTGCGGCGTAAAGCGTAGCGGCTGGCTCTTACGCACAAAAAGACGGAAGCCGAGGCGCTGTTCCAGATCGCTGAACTGGTGAGAAAGGGCGGACTGGGTCTGGTGCAGCGTGGCCGCCGCCGCCGCCAGAGAACCGCAGTTCCGCAACGCTTGTAGCGTTTTCAGGTGTTTAATCTCGATCATGAAAGTCCTTCACTTCGCTGTGAATATTTTGCGCTTGAGGAATATACAGTACCTGCCAATTATAGATGTGTAAACATCTGGACGTCTAAATAACGAATTTCCACAAGGGGCATACCATGACAATCCGTAATCACACTCTCGGTTTCCCTCGCGTTGGCCTGCGTCGCGAGCTGAAAAAAGCGCAAGAAAGCTACTGGGCAGGGAACGCCACCCGTGAAGAACTGCTCGCGGTGGGGCGAGAGCTGCGCGCCCGTCACTGGGATCAGCAAAAACAGGCGGGCATTGACCTGCTGCCGGTGGGCGATTTCGCCTGGTACGACCATGTTCTGACGACCAGCCTGCTGCTGGGCAACGTGCCGGCTCGTCATCAGAACAAAGATGGATCGGTAGATATCGATACCCTGTTCCGCATCGGCCGTGGCCGCGCGCCAACGGGTGAGCCAGCGGCAGCGGCGGAAATGACCAAGTGGTTTAACACCAACTATCACTATATGGTGCCGGAGTTCGTAAAAGGCCAGCAGTTCAGGCTGACCTGGACGCAGCTTCTGGACGAGGTGGACGAAGCGCTGGCGCTGGGCCACCAGGTGAAGCCGGTGCTGCTCGGGCCGGTAACGTATCTGTGGCTGGGTAAGGTCAAAGGCGAGCCGTTTGACCGCCTCAGCCTGCTGAAGGACATTCTGCCGGTCTACAGGCAGGTGCTGATTGAGCTGGGCAAGCGCGGCATTCAGTGGGTGCAAATCGACGAACCTGCTTTGGTGCTTGAGCTGCCCCAGGAATGGCTCGATGCCTTCAAACCGGCGTATGACGCGCTTACCGGGCAGGTGAAGCTGCTGCTGACCACCTATTTTGAAGGCGTCACGCCGAACCTGAACACCATTACCGCGCTGCCGGTTCAGGGCCTTCACGTTGACCTGGTACACGGTAAAGATGATGTGGCGGAGCTGCACAAGCGTCTGCCCGCAGACTGGCTGCTCTCGGCCGGGCTGATTAACGGTCGTAACGTCTGGCGTGCCGATCTCACCGAGAAATACGGACAAATCAAAGACATCGTCGGTAAACGTGAGCTGTGGGTGGCCTCGTCCTGTTCATTGTTGCACAGCCCGATCGATCTCAGCGTAGAGACCCGTCTCGACCCCGAGGTGAAAAGCTGGTTTGCCTTCGCCCTGCAAAAATGTGAAGAGCTGACGCTGCTGCGCGACGCGCTGAACAGCGGTGACACGGCGGCGATTGCCGAATGGAGCGCCCCGATCCAGGCGCGTCGTCATTCGGCGCGCGTGCACAACCCGGCGGTGGAAAAACGTCTGGCAGCTATTACCGCCCAGGACAGCCAGCGCCAGAGTCCGTATGAGGTGCGCGCGGAAGCGCAGCGTGCGCGTTTCAACCTGCCTGCGTGGCCAACCACGACGATCGGCTCTTTCCCGCAGACTACGGAGATCCGCGGCCTGCGTCTCGATTTCAAAAAGGGCAATCTGGACGCGAATCATTACCGTACCGGCATTGCGGAGCACATCAAGCAGGCGATTATCGAGCAGGAGCGTTTAGGTCTGGACGTGCTGGTGCACGGTGAGGCCGAGCGTAACGACATGGTGGAATACTTCGGTGAGCACCTTGACGGCTTTGTGTTTACCCAGAACGGCTGGGTGCAGAGCTACGGCTCCCGCTGCGTGAAGCCGCCGGTGGTGATCGGCGACGTCAGCCGTCCGGAAGCGATCACCGTGGAGTGGGCCAAATATGCCCAGTCTCTGACCGACAAGCCGGTTAAGGGCATGCTCACCGGGCCCGTGACCATTCTTTGCTGGTCGTTCCCGCGCGAAGACGTGACCCGTGAAACCATTGCGAAGCAAATCGCGCTGGCGCTGCGCGATGAGGTGGCGGATCTGGAGGCGGCGGGCATTGGCATTATCCAGATTGACGAACCGGCGCTGCGAGAAGGTTTGCCGCTGCGCCGCAGCGACTGGGATGCCTACCTGAAGTGGGGCGTAGAGGCGTTCCGCATTAATGCATCGGTGGCGAAGGACGACACGCAGATCCACACCCACATGTGTTACTGCGAATTTAACGACATCATGGATTCCATAGCCGCGCTGGACGCCGACGTGATCACCATTGAGACCTCGCGTTCAGACATGGAGCTGCTGGAGTCGTTTGAAGAGTTCGACTACCCGAATGAGATCGGGCCGGGCGTGTACGACATCCACTCCCCGAACGTGCCGAGCGTGGAGTGGATTGAGGCCCTGCTGAAAAAAGCCGCCCAGCGCATTCCGGCAGAGCGCCTGTGGGTGAACCCGGACTGCGGCCTGAAAACACGCGGCTGGCCGGAGACGCGTGCGGCGCTCGCCAACATGGTGAAGGCGGCGCAGAATTTGCGTCAGGCGTAGTGGTGCTGGGTTGCCGGGTGGCGCTAACGCTTACCCGGCCTACCTGAAGGCCCGGTAAGGCGCAGCCGCCACCGGGCTTTTTTATGCTTTCTTCCCGCCATACTGGCTAAACCACGCCAGCATCCGCTGCCAGCCATCTTTGGCTGATTCCGCGTGATAGCTCGGACGATAGTCGGCGTTAAACGCATGCCCGGCATCCGGGTACACCACAATCTCCGCCTTTGCGTTTGCCGCACGAAGCGCATGACGCATGGTCTCTACCGAATCAAGTGAAATACCGGTGTCCTGAGCGCCGTACAGGCCTAACACCGGGGCATTTAACTCGGTAGCGATATCCACGGGATGTTTCGGCGAATTCAGCGTTTTTTCACCCACCAGTTTGCCGTACCAGGCGACAGCGGCTTTGAGCTGCGGATTGTGCGCGGCATACAGCCAGCTAATGCGTCCACCCCAGCAGAAACCGGTGACCAGCAGACGGTGCGGGTCGCCCCCGTTGCGCGCCGCCCAGCTGGCGACGTGGTCGAGATCGGCCAGCACCTGCGCGTCCGGGACTTTGCTGACCAGGTTGCTGAGCAATGTCGGAATATCGCTGTAGTCGTTCGGATCGCCCTGACGGAAGTAGAGCTCTGGCGCAACGGCCAGATAGCCTTCCAGCGCCAGACGGCGGCAGAGGTCGCGAATATGTTCGTGAACGCCAAAAATCTCCTGAACCACGATCACGATGGGCAGCGGACCCTCTGCCGATTTTGGCCGCGCGTGATAAGCAGGCATATTGTCCCCCTGCGAGGGAATGGAGGTCTCGCCCGCCGTGATGGCCTCTTCTGAGGTTGAAACGATGGTTGAAGCAAGCGGGGCCGCAGCAGGTGCAAAACCGGTTTTTTCAGTCATGGCATTCTCCGTACCAATGAGTTAGCGCAAAGGTAAATATAGACACCAGGTTAACAACTCACAGTGCCTTAAACGGTCTATCTTTTGTGCAGCACCTGGCGATATAACTTGTTAATGTGATGTAAATCACTTTTTTATGGAAATTCAATGTAACCATTTTCATTCATGGTGAGGTGCGTCACGAAAATATGCTTACTGCTTCTGTAAAGTACCGTTTTACTTCTTCTGACTAACCGACCCACAGAGGAGTCACCTATGTCTAAGTCTGATGTTTTTCATCTCGGCCTCACTAAAAACGATTTACAAGGGGCTACGCTCGCTATCGTCCCTGGCGACCCTGAGCGTGTGGAAAAGATCGCCGCGCTGATGGATAAGCCGGTCAAGCTGGCTGCCCATCGTGAGTTCACCACCTGGCGTGCAGAGCTGGATGGCAAAGCGGTGATCGTGTGCTCTACCGGTATCGGCGGTCCGTCTACCTCTATTGCTGTTGAAGAGCTGGCGCAGCTGGGCATTCGTACTTTCCTGCGTATCGGTACCACCGGCGCGATCCAGCCGCACATCAACGTGGGCGACGTGCTGGTCACGACCGCATCAGTCCGTCTGGACGGGGCAAGCCTGCACTTTGCACCGATGGAATTCCCGGCAGTGGCTGATTTCGAATGCACCACCGCGCTGGTTGAAGCCGCGAAATCGGTGGGCGCAACCACTCACGTAGGCGTAACCGCGTCGTCCGACACCTTCTATCCGGGCCAGGAGCGTTACGACACCTTCTCAGGCCGCGTGGTAAGCCGCTTCAAAGGCTCAATGGAAGAGTGGCAGTCCATGGGCGTAATGAACTACGAAATGGAATCCGCCACGCTGCTGACCATGTGTGCAAGCCAGGGTCTGCGTGCCGGTATGGTGGCGGGCGTTATCGTCAACCGTACCCAGCAGGAAATCCCGAACGCCGAAACGATGAAGCAGACCGAAAGCCATGCCGTGAAAATCGTGGTAGAAGCCGCGCGTCGCCTGATCTAGTCCTCTCCTTTCGAAATCAAAGGCCGACGCGTTCGGCCTTTATTTTTTGCGTAGCGCCTCGCAGGAAAACCCTTCCAAACTGGACGTTTATACAGCACAATTCTATTTTGTGCGGGTAATACGTTGATGCAGGGGGCATTGTGGATATCTCAATCCTGATTTATGCGGTGATTGCGCTGGCGGGCGTGGCGATAGGCTGGCTGATGTCCAGCTACCAGCACGCGCAGCAGAAGGCCGATCGGCTGGCTGAACGTGAAGAGATCGTCGCCGACCTAAGCGCGACAAAACAGCAGCTTGCCCTGAGCGAGCACTGGCGCGACGAGTGTGAGCTGCTCAACAACGAGCTGCGCAACCTGCGTGATATCAACACGTCGCTGGAGGCCGATCTCCGCGAAGTGACCACCCGCCTGGAATCCACCCAGCTGCATGCGGAAGATAAAATCCGCCAGATGATCAACAGCGAGCAGCGACTCAGCGAACAGTTTGAGAACCTCGCCAACCGAATTTTTGAGCACAGCAACCGCCGCGTTGATGAACAGAACCGCCAGAGCCTGAACAGCCTGCTGACGCCCCTGCGCGAACAGCTGGACGGCTTCCGCCGTCAGGTGCAGGACAGCTTTGGTCAGGAAGCCCGCGAGCGGCACACGCTGGCGCATGAGATTCGCAATCTTCAGCAGCTGAATGCCCAGATGGCGCAGGAAGCGGTCAACCTGACCCGCGCGCTGAAGGGGGATAACAAAACCCAGGGCAACTGGGGAGAAGTGGTGCTGACCCGCGTGCTGGAGGCCTCTGGTCTGCGGGAAGGGTACGAATATGAAACGCAGGTAAGTATCGAAAACGATGCCCGCTCTCGCATGCAGCCGGATGTGATCGTGCGGCTGCCGCAGGGCAAAGATGTGGTGATTGACGCCAAAATGACGCTGGTGGCGTACGAACGTTATTTCAACGCCGAGGATGACTATACCCGCGAATCTGCGCTGCAGGAGCACATCGCCTCCGTGCGTAACCATATCCGCCTGCTCGGCAGAAAGGATTACCAGCAGCTGCCGGGGCTGCGCTCGCTGGACTACGTCCTGATGTTTATCCCGGTAGAGCCCGCATTTCTGCTGGCGCTCGACAGGCAGCCTGAACTCATCACCGAAGCGCTCAAAAATAACATCATGCTGGTCAGCCCTACCACGCTGCTGGTGGCGTTACGTACCATTGCCAACCTGTGGCGCTATGAGCACCAGAGCCGCAACGCGCAGCAGATTGCCGATCGTGCCAGCAAGCTGTACGACAAAATGCGCCTCTTTGTGGACGACATGTCTTCCGTTGGGCAGAGCCTGGATCGTGCGCAGGATAACTACCGCCAGGCGATGAAAAAACTCGCCTCCGGACGCGGCAACCTGCTGGCGCAGGCCGAATCATTCCGCAGCCTGGGGGTGGAAGTTAAACGCGAGATTAATCCGGAATTGGTTGAGCAGGCCACTGCCCAGGACGACGAGTTTCGCCTGCGAGAAGGTGCGGGTGAACAAAAGACAAACAGTGAAGACAACGCGTTAGCGGTGGATTTGCCACCGGACGAGCCGCCGGCGCGTTTCTTTCGCGGTGGTTGAAACGTAGGGCAATTGCGCCCAATCTGTTACACTTCACGAACAATTTACTGATGAGCAGGCTCTGAGATGGTTGACGATTCACAAGACACAACGCACTTTGGCTTTCAGACTGTCGCCAAAGCGCAGAAAGCTGACATGGTGGCCCACGTATTTCATTCCGTGGCGGCGAAGTACGATGTGATGAACGATCTGATGTCGTTCGGCATTCATCGCTTGTGGAAGCGCTTCACCATTGACTGTAGCGGCGTACGTCGTGGTCAAACGGTGCTGGACTTAGCCGGCGGTACGGGCGACTTAACCGCGAAATTCTCCCGTCTGGTGGGCGAAACCGGTCGCGTTGTTCTCGCCGATATCAATGACTCCATGCTGAAAATGGGACGCGAAAAGCTGCGTAACATCGGCGTGGTGGGGAATGTGGAATATGTGCAGGCAAACGCCGAAGCGTTGCCGTTCCCGGACAATACCTTCGACTGCATCACGATCTCCTTCGGCCTGCGTAACGTGACCGATAAAGAAAAAGCGCTCCGCTCCATGTACCGCGTGCTGAAGCCGGGTGGACGCCTGCTGGTGCTCGAATTCTCCAAACCGATTATTGAGCCGCTGAGCAAAGCTTACGACGCCTATTCCTTCCACGTGCTGCCGCGCATCGGTGAGTTGGTAGCCAACGACGCTGAAAGCTACCGCTATCTGGCGGAATCCATCCGTATGCACCCGGATCAGGACACGTTAAAAGCCATGATGCAGGACGCGGAATTTGAGAACGTTGAATACTTCAACCTGACGGCGGGTGTCGTCGCGCTGCATCGCGGTTACAAATTCTGAGTGGAGGTGTCCCGTGCCCTTTAAACCTTTAGTCTCCGCAGGCATCGAGAATGTACTGAACGCTTTTCTGTATCGTGCTCCGGCGCTGAAAGCTGCGCGTCAGCGGCTTAACGGGAAGGTCTTACGCATTGTTCTGAAAGAGTTCTCGACGCCGCTTGTGCTGGTCTTCAGCGAACGTCAGCTTGACGTTCTCGGGGCGTGGGAAGGCGAAGCCGACTGCTCGGTCATTACGCATATGAGCGTGCTGCCAAAACTGCGCGATCGCCAGCAATTAACGGCGCTTATCCGCAGCGGTGAGCTGGAAGTGGAAGGCGACATTCAGGTCGTGCAGAACTTTGTTGCGCTCACCGATCTGGCGGAGTTTGATCCGGCAGAGCTGCTCGCGCCTTTTATCGGCGACATTGCCGCTGAAGGTATCGGGAAAGTCCTTCATGGTGGCGCATCTTTTGCGCGTAAAAGCCTTCAACGCCAGCAACGCTATGCGGCGGAAGTGCTGACAGAGGAGTGGCGAATGGCACCCGGTCCACTCGAAGTGGCATGGTTTGCGGAAGAGACCGCTGCTGTTGAACGTGCGGTTGATGCGTTGACCAAACGGCTGGAAAAACTGGAGGGCAAATGACGCCTGGTGAAATTCGGCGCCTCTATTTCATTATTCGCACCTTTTTGAGCTACGGGCTCGACGAGCTTATCCCCAAAATGCGTATCACGCTGCCGCTTCGTATCTGGCGGCGGATGCTGTTCTGGATGCCCAATCGCCATAAAGGACAACCGCTGGGTGAGCGTCTGCGCCTGGCGCTGCAGGAGCTCGGTCCGGTGTGGATCAAATTTGGACAGATGCTGTCGACCCGCCGCGATCTCTTCCCGCCGCTGATTGCCGACGAGCTCGCGATGCTGCAGGATCGCGTCGCACCGTTTGACGGCGCGCGCGCGAAAAAGCAAATTGAAGAGGCGATGGGCAATATTCCCATTGAGGCGTGGTTTGACGATTTCGACATTAAGCCACTGGCATCGGCCTCTATCGCGCAGGTGCACACCGCGCGTTTGAAAGAAAACGGCAAAGAAGTCGTTATTAAGGTCATTCGTCCAGACATCCTGCCGATCATCAAAGCGGACATGAAGCTGATTTATCGTCTGGCGCGCTGGGTGCCACGCTTGCTGCCGGACGGGCGTCGTCTGCGTCCGATGGAAGTGGTGCGGGAATATGAAAAAACGCTGATTGATGAGCTTAACCTGCTGCGTGAATCGGCCAACGCCATTCAGCTTCGTCGCAACTTTGAAAACAGCCCGATGCTCTATGTACCTGAAGTCTATTCTGACTACTGCAGTCAGAACATGATGGTGATGGAGCGTATTTACGGTATTCCGGTTTCGGATGTGGCGGCCCTGGAGAAACAGGGTACGAACATGAAGCTTTTAGCTGAGCGTGGCGTACAGGTGTTCTTTACCCAGGTGTTCCGCGACAGCTTTTTCCATGCGGACATGCACCCGGGCAATATCTTTGTCAGCTACGAACATCCTGAGGATCCGAAGTATATCGGTATCGACTGCGGGATTGTGGGGTCGCTGAACAAAGAAGATAAACGCTACCTGGCGGAGAATTTCATCGCGTTCTTCAACCGCGACTATCGCAAGGTGGCCGAACTGCACGTCGATTCCGGCTGGGTGCCGCCGGACACCAACGTCGAAGAGTTCGAGTTCGCGATCCGAACCGTTTGTGAACCGATTTTTGAAAAGCCGCTGGCGGAAATCTCCTTTGGACACGTGCTGTTAAACCTGTTTAATACGGCTCGCCGCTTTAATATGGAAGTTCAGCCGCAGCTAGTTTTACTCCAGAAAACATTACTTTACGTTGAAGGTGTAGGCCGGCAGCTCTATCCTCAGTTAGACTTGTGGAAGACCGCGAAACCTTTCCTTGAATCCTGGATCAAGGATCAGGTTGGCCTTCCGGCGCTGGTGCGATCGCTGAAAGAGAAAGGCCCGTTCTGGATAGAAAAAATGCCTGAAATTCCTGAACTGGTTTACGACAGTTTGCGTCAGAGCAAGAACCTTCAGCACAGCATGGATAAAATCGCCCGCGAACTTCAGTCCAGCCGTGTTCGCCAGGGCCAGTCACGCTATCTCTTTGGGATTGGCGCAACGCTGCTGCTGAGCGGTACGCTGCTGCTGATCAACCGCCCGGACTGGCAGATGATGCCCGCCTGGCTGATGGCTGGCGGGGCGGTTGTCTGGCTAGCCGGATGGAGAAAAACGCGCTAAGCGTGCGTCGCTATCGACGGGTCGTAAACGTATAATGCGACCTGACTCATTAATCATCTATCCCTGAGGAACATGTATGGGTGGTATCAGTATCTGGCAATTAGTCATTATTGCCGTCATCGTCGTGCTGCTGTTTGGCACCAAAAAGCTCGGTTCTATTGGTTCCGACCTGGGCGCGTCTATCAAAGGCTTCAAGAAAGCGATGAGCGATGATGAGAGCAAGCAGGATAAAACCAGCCAGGACGCTGACTTTACTGCTAAATCCATCGCCGACAAGCAGGAAGAAGCCAAAAAGGAAGACGCTAAACGCCACGATAAAGAGCAGGTGTAAGTCGTGTTCGACATTGGTTTTAGTGAGCTTCTGCTGGTCTTTGTGATTGGCCTGATTGTATTGGGGCCGCAGCGTCTGCCGGTGGCAGTGAAAACCGTTGCGGGCTGGGTTCGTGCGCTGAGATCGCTGGCATCGACCGTTCAGAATGAACTGGCGCAGGAGCTTAAGCTGCAGGAATTTCAGGAAAGCCTGAAAAAGGTTGAGAAGGCGAGCATGGATAACCTGACGCCAGAACTGAAAGCGTCAATGGATGAGCTGCGCGAAGCGGCGGAATCGATGAAGCGCTCCTATAGCGTTAACGACCCTGAAAAAGCGAGCGATGAAGCGAACACCATCCATAATCCGGTGGTGAAGGGCAGCGAGGCGCAGCGCGAGGGCGTGACGCCAGCCACCGCTGAACATCAGGCTGTCGCGCCAGAACAGACGCCTCAGGAAACCGAAGTGAAAAAGCAGGCGCAGCCGGAAGATCCGGCGGCAAAAACAGCGGAAGTGAAGCCCGCTGCGCCCGTTTCCGAATCATCCCCCTCGTCGAGTGATAAAGCGTAAACATGGCAGTAGATGATACTCAACCGCTGATTACGCACCTCATTGAGCTGCGTAAGCGCCTGTTAAACTGCATTATTGCGGTTTTACTCATATTCCTGTGCCTGGTCTATTTTGCCAACGATATCTATCAGGTGGTCTCTGCGCCGCTGATCAAGCAGATGCCGCTGGGCGCAACGATGATTGCAACAGACGTTGCTTCTCCGTTCTTTACCCCTATCAAGCTCACCTTTTGGGTGTCGTTGATTGCCTCTGCACCGGTCATTCTTTACCAGGTGTGGGCGTTTGTCGCGCCTGCGCTGTATAAGCATGAACGCAAGCTGGTGATACCGCTGCTGGTGTCCAGCTCGCTGCTGTTCTATATCGGCATGGCGTTTGCCTATTTCGTTGTCTTCCCGCTGGCCTTCGGCTTCCTGACGCATACCGCGCCGGAAGGGGTCCAGGTATCGACGGATATCGCCAGCTACCTCAGCTTTGTGATGGCGCTGTTTATGGCGTTTGGCGTGGCATTCGAAGTGCCGGTGGCCATTGTGCTGCTTTGTTGGGTTGGGGTAACGACCCCGGATGACCTGCGCAAGAAGCGTCCGTATATCCTGGTTGGCGCGTTTGTCGTCGGCATGCTGCTGACACCACCGGATGTGTTTTCCCAGACGCTGCTGGCCATACCGATGTACTGTCTGTTTGAGGTCGGGGTCTTCTTCTCCCGTTTCTACGTGGGTAAAGGGCGTCGCTCGGATGACGAAGACGATACGTCCGACAAGACCACTGAAGAGTAAAACCAGCCGCCCGTCAGGGCGGTTGTTACATGGGGATTTGCATGTTTGATATCGGACTCAACCTGACCAGCTCGCAGTTTGCGAAAGATCGCGATGAGGTGGTTGCGCGTGCGTTTGCCGCCGGGGTAAAAGGACTGCTGCTGACGGGCACCAACCTGCATGAGAGCGAGCAGGCGCAGCAGCTGGCACAACGCTACGATCGCTGTTGGTCTACCGCTGGCGTCCATCCTCACGACAGCAGCCAGTGGACCGCGGAGAGTGGAGACATCCTGTACAGGCTAGCGAAGACGCCAGACGTTGTGGCGATTGGCGAATGCGGTCTCGATTTCAACCGTAACTTTTCCACGCCTGAAGAGCAGGAAAAGGCGTTTACTGCCCAGCTTGCGCTGGCGGCAGAGCTTGAAATGCCCGTATTTATGCACTGCCGCGACGCGCATGAGCGTTTCCTGGCCCTACTGGATCCGTGGCTCGATAAACTGCCCGGCGCGGTACTGCACTGCTTCACGGGTTCCCGGCAGGAAGCGCTGGAATGTCTGGAGCGTGGGCTCTATCTGGGGATTACCGGGTGGGTTTGCGATGAACGCCGCGGGCTTGAACTTCGGGCGCTGTTGCCGGTAATCCCGGCTGACCGGCTGCTCCTTGAAACCGATGCACCCTATCTGCTCCCGCGCGATATGAAACCCAAACCGGCATCGCGGCGAAATGAACCCGCTTATCTCGGGCACATTGTAGAGAGCGTCGCGAAGTGGCGCGGAGACGATCCGGGCTGGCTTTCCGCGCAGACGGATGACAACGTGCGGAATCTGTTCGGGATAAGCGTTTAAAGCTTGCGGAAGTCGGTGTTTTTCACGCTCTGCAGCACCTGCTTGTTCAGCAGATTAAGCAACAGCATAGAGCGCGCTTCCCCGTCCGGTTCGGCAAAAATCGCCTGCAGGCCTTCGAACGCCCCTTCGGTAATCACGACGCTATCGCCTGTGTACGGGGTTTCGGGGTCGGTGATCCCCTCAGGCTGTTGATAAATCGACAGCTGGTGAATAACCGTCGACGGAACCATTGCCGGGTGAGCGCCAAAACGCACGAAGTGGCTGACGCCACGGGTTGCGCTGATGGTGGTGGTGTGGATGACTTCCGGGTCGAACTCCACGAACAGGTAGTTCGGGAACAGCGGCTCGCTGACGGTTGTGCGCTTCCCGCGCTGCATTTTTTCAAGCGTGATCACGGGCGTCAGGCAATTGACAGACTGACGTTCAAGATGTTCCTGCGCGCGCTGAAGTTGCCCGCGTTTGCAATACAGTAAATACCAGGCCTGCATAATCACTCTTTCCCTTAGTTCGGGGCGCAAGCATATCAAAACCCTGGCGGGATCGCTAAGTTGATTATAATGGGGGAAAATGGAACAGAACGCATAAGTTCACGCTTATTTAACAAAATTACAGCATCAAGCAGGCTTACGCCGTATAATGAAGCGCTTACAGAGAGGCCATGATTAACTGCATGAAATACCACGATCTCCGCGACTTCCTGACGCTGCTGGAAAAGCAGGGTGAACTCAAACGTATTACACTTCCTGTTGATCCCTATCTGGAGATGACAGAAATTGCTGACCGCACCCTGCGTGCCGGTGGCCCCGCATTACTGTTTGAAAATCCGAAAGGTTACGCCATGCCGGTGCTGTGCAACCTGTTTGGTACACCGCGTCGTGTTGCGTTGGGGATGGGGCAGGAAGACGTTACCGCGTTGCGTGAAGTGGGTAAGCTGCTGGCATTTCTGAAAGAGCCGGAGCCGCCGAAAGGCTTCCGCGATCTGTTCGACAAGCTGCCGCAGTTTAAGCAGGTGCTGAACATGCCCACCAAGCGCCTGCGCGGCGCGCCGTGCCAGCAGAAAGTGCTGGAAGGCGATGCGGTTGATTTGACCAAAATCCCTATCATGCAGTGCTGGCCGGAAGATGCCGCGCCGCTGATCACCTGGGGGTTGACCGTTACGCGTGGTCCGCACAAAGAACGCCAGAATCTCGGTATTTACCGCCAGCAGCTGATTGGCAAGAATAAGCTCATCATGCGCTGGCTGTCGCATCGCGGCGGCGCGCTGGATTTCCAGGAGTGGTGCGCTGCGCATCCGGGGGAACGTTTCCCGGTGTCCGTTGCGCTGGGCGCCGATCCGGCCACCATTCTCGGGGCCGTCACGCCCGTGCCGGATACCCTTTCTGAATATGCCTTTGCAGGCCTGCTGCGCGGCACGAAGACCGAAGTCGTGAAGTGCATCTCTAACGATCTTGAAGTGCCCGCCAGTGCTGAAATTGTGCTGGAAGGTTATCTTGAGCAGGGTGAAATGGCGCCAGAAGGCCCTTACGGCGACCATACCGGCTATTACAACGAAGTGGATCACTTCCCGGTGTTTACCGTGACGCACATTACGCAGCGTGAAGATGCGATTTATCACTCCACCTATACCGGGCGTCCACCGGATGAACCCGCGGTGCTGGGCGTGGCGCTGAATGAAGTGTTTGTGCCGATCCTGCAAAAGCAGTTCCCGGAAATTGTTGATTTTTATCTGCCGCCTGAGGGATGCTCGTATCGCATGGCGGTTGTTACGATGAAGAAACAGTACCCGGGTCATGCAAAACGCGTGATGATGGGCGTATGGTCTTTCCTGCGCCAGTTTATGTATACCAAATTTGTTATTGTCTGCGATGATGACGTAAACGCCCGCGACTGGAATGACGTCATCTGGGCCATTACCACGCGAATGGACCCGGCGCGCGATACGGTGTTAGTCGAAAACACGCCGATAGATTACCTGGATTTTGCCTCGCCGGTTTCCGGTCTTGGCTCAAAGATGGGACTGGATGCCACAAATAAATGGCCTGGCGAAACCGACCGTGAATGGGGTCGCCCGATCAAAAAAGATCCTGCCGTGACCGCGCGCATTGACGCGATCTGGGACGAACTGGCCATAATGAATAACGGTAAACCCTGAGCTGACCGTTAAGACCTATAGACTTCCCGACAGAGAGAGCGAATGACAACCTTAAGCTGTAAAGTGACCTCGGTAGATGCCATCACCGACACCGTATATCGCGTCCGTTTAGTGCCAGAAGCGCCATTCTCTTTCCGCGCGGGTCAGTACCTGATGGTTGTGATGGATGAGCGTGATAAGCGTCCTTTCTCTATGGCCTCAACGCCAGCGGAGCAGGAATTTATTGAGCTTCATATTGGTGCGTCAGAGCTTAACCTGTATGCGATGGCCGTCATGGACCGCATTCTGAAAGAACGCGAGATCGTGGTGGATATTCCACACGGTGACGCGTGGCTGCGCGATGACGAAGACCGTCCGCTGATCCTGATTGCGGGCGGTACCGGCTTCTCCTACGTGCGTTCTATTCTGTTAACCGCCCTGGCGCGTAACCCGGACCGTGACATCACCATTTACTGGGGGGGGCGCGAAGAGAAACACCTGTACGATCTCTCTGAGCTGGAAGCGCTGAGCGTTACTCATCCAAACCTGCGCATTGAGCCGGTGGTTGAGCAGCCGGAAGAGGGCTGGCGCGGGCGTAGCGGTACCGTGCTGACGGCGGTATTGCAGGATCACGGCACGCTGGCAGGGCATGATATCTATATCGCTGGCCGTTTCGAGATGGCGAAAATTGCCCGCGACCTGTTCTGTAACGAACGTGACGCGCGTGAAGACCGCCTGTTCGGCGATGCGTTTGCCTTCATTTAAATAAAAAACCCGCCCCTGACAGGCGGGAAGAACGGCAACTAAACTGTCTCTCTTCGCCAATGACGCCATAGCTGCGTTGGCTGCGCTCGTTCACCCGAATCACTTACTTGAGTAAGCTCATCGGGATTCGCTCGCTTGCCGCCTTGTTCTGACGTCATTGGCTTTGAGATACTTTTCCTGATTTACACTCTCTCAAACACCGTCGCGATACCCTGACCCAGCCCGATGCACATCGTTGCCAGACCAAACTGGGCATCTTTGCGTTCCATCAGGTTAATCAACGTTGTGCTGATACGCGCCCCGGAGCAGCCCAGCGGGTGACCGAGGGCGATCGCGCCGCCGTTGAGGTTAATTTTCTCGTCGATCTGCTCCATCAGCCCCAGATCTTTAATGCACGGCAGGATCTGCGCGGCGAAGGCTTCGTTCATCTCAAAGAGATCGATGTCGCTGGCAGTTAACCCCGCTTTTTTCAGCGCTAGCTTCGAGGCCGGAACCGGGCCGTAACCCATGATTGAGGGATCGCAGCCCACGACCGCCATGGAACGTACCCGAGCGCGAGGGGTTAACCCCAGCTCGCGGGCGCGGCTTTCGCTCATCACCAGCATCGCGGCGGCACCGTCGGACAGCGCCGACGAGGTTCCCGCCGTGACCGTACCTGTAACCGGATCAAACGCAGGGCGCAGGGTGGAAAGCGCTTCGACGGTGGTTTCCGGACGGATGACTTCATCGTAGCTGAACTGCTTCAGGACGCCGTCTGCGTCGTGACCGCCGGTCGGGATGATCTCATTCTTAAAGGCACCGGACTGCGTCGCCGCCCATGCGCGAGCGTGAGAGCGCGCGGCAAAGGCGTCCTGCATTTCGCGGCTAATGCCGTGCAGGCGGGAGAGCATCTCGGCGGTGAGGCCCATCATCCCTGCGGCTTTCGCCACGTTACGGCTCATGCCCGGGTGGAAATCGACCCCGTGGCTCATCGGCACGTGACCCATGTGCTCCACGCCGCCCACCAGGCAGGCCTGCGCGTCACCGGTCATGATCATGCGGGCCGCGTCGTGCAGCGCCTGCATTGACGAACCGCACAGGCGGTTAACGGTGACGGCCGGAACCGAATGCGGGATCTCCGCCAGCAGCGACGCGTTACGGGCGATGTTGAAGCCTTGCTCCAGGGTCTGCTGCACGCAGCCCCAGTAGATATCGTCCAGCGCAGCAGGATCCAGCGACGGGTTACGCGCCAGCAGGCTACGCATCAGGTGCGCGGAGAGGTCTTCCGCACGCACGTTACGGAATGCGCCGCCTTTTGAACGGCCCATCGGGGTGCGAATCGCATCAACAATGACAACCTTTTCCATTGTGACTCCTTAAGCCGTTTTCAGCTCGCCAACCGGACGGGCTGGCTCAACTGCTGGATAGTAGGGTTCGTTATGGCGCGCTTTATTACGCAGCCCTTCCGGTACCTCATAAAGCGGGCCCAGGTGCTGATACTGCTGAGCCATATCGAGGTAGCGGGCGCTGCCGAGCGTGTCCAGCCAGCGGAACGCGCCGCCGTGGAATGGAGGGAAGCCCAGGCCATAGACCAGCGCCATATCGGCTTCTGCCGGGCTGGCGATGATGCCTTCTTCGAGGCAACGCACCACTTCGTTGATCATCGGAATCATCATGCGGGCGACGATCTCATCGTCGGTAAAGTCGCGCTTCGGCTGACTGACGTCGGCCAGCAGGCCATCCACCACCGCATCTTCTTCTTTCTTCGGTTTGCCTTTGCTGTCTTCTTTATAGCGCCAGAAGCCGAGGCCGTTTTTCTGACCGAAGCGGTTAGCGTCGAACAGCGCGTCAATGGCGTCGCGATAGTCTTTCTGCATGCGCTGCGGGAAGCCTGCCGCCATTACCGCCTGGGCGTGGTGGGCGGTATCAATGCCGACCACATCCAGCAGATACGCCGGGCCCATCGGCCAGCCGAACTGTTTTTCCATCACTTTGTCGATTTTGCGGAAGTCCGCCCCGTCGCGCAGCAGCTGGCTGAAGCCGGCGAAGTAAGGGAACAGCACGCGGTTGACGAAGAAGCCCGGGCAGTCGTTGACCACGATCGGCGTTTTGCCCATCTTGCTGGCCCACGCCACCACTTTCGCGATGGTCTCGTCTGAGGTTTTTTCCCCGCGAATCACTTCGACCAGCGGCATACGGTGTACCGGGTTGAAGAAGTGCATTCCGCAGAAGTTTTCCGGACGCTTAAGCACGCTCGCCAGTTCGCTGATTGGAATGGTGGAGGTGTTGGAGGCGAGCACGGTATCCGGGCGAACCTTGTCTTCCGTTTCCGCCAGCACCGCTTTTTTGACTTTCGGGTTCTCGACGACGGCTTCGACCACTACGTCGACACGATCGAAACCGCTGTATTCCAGCACCGGCTGAATGGTGGAGATCACCCCTGCCAGCTTCAGGCCGTCAATTTTTCCGCGTTCCAGCTGTTTGTTCAGCAGCTTGGCCGCTTCGGTCATGCCCAGCGTCAGGGATTTCTCGCTGATGTCTTTCATCACCACCGGCACGCCTTTCCAGGCCGACTGGTAGGCGATGCCGCCACCCATAATGCCCGCGCCGAGTACCGCCGCGTGTTTTGGCGTCTCAACGTTTTTGGTCAGCTGTTTGGCTTTGCCTTTCACGAACTGATCGTTGAGGAAGATACCGACCAGCGCGCGGGCTTCGTTGGTGTGCGCCAGCGGGACAAAGCTTTGGTTTTCCAGCTTCAGCGCCTCATCGCGACCGAGACGGGCCGCCGCTTCAATGGTTTTCACCGCCGCGATCGGCGCCGGGTAGTGTTTACCCGCCGTCTGCATCACCATGCCTTTGGCGATGGTGAAGCTCATGGTGGCTTCAATCTTGCTGAGTTTTAACGGCTCCAGCTTCGGCTGGCGTTTGGCTTTCCAGTCGAGATCGCCGTTAATTGCCTGACGCAGAATGGCGAGTGCGCCTTCAACAAGCTTCTCTGGTTTGACAACGCCGTCGACCAGGCCAATTTTCAGCGCCTGTTCTGCGCCGACATCTTTACCCGCGGCGATGATCTCCAGCGCGCTGTCGGCACCCAGCATACGCGGCATACGCACGGAGCCGCCAAAGCCCGGCATGATGCCCAGCTTGGTTTCCGGCAGGCCGATGCGCAGGTCCGGCGTCGCCAGACGGTAGTCGGTCGCCAGCACGCACTCGCAGCCACCGCCCAGCGCATAGCCATTGACGGCGGAAAGGGTCGGGACAGGCAGATCTTCCAGACGATTAAAGACGCTGTTGGCGAAGTGCAGCCACTGGCTCAGCTGTTCTTCCGGAACCAGGAAAAGCGAAAGGAACTCGGTGATATCGGCACCGACAATAAAGGCCGCTTTGTTCGAGCGCAGCAGCAGCCCTTTCAATTCAGGTTGTTTTTCAAGAACGTCGAGCGCCTGGCCAAGACTGGCCACCGTCGCGGTATCGAGCTTGTTCACTGAGCCGGGGGCATCGAACACCAGTTCGGCAATGCCATCTTCCAGCCAGTTGAGGTACAGGGTGTCGCCTTTGTAGAGCATGTCAGTCTCCTGAATCCAGCAATTGGATCTGGTCATACCAGATGAATCGGAGTGTGGGATTTATGTTAATAAAATGCAAATTACTCATTAAGAAAATGCTGCATTGATCACGGTCGGTGGAAATCACGCAGGCGGAGTGAGGTGTGCTAAGATGCGATGACTTGAGGTCAAAAAACGAAAGGAATAATGATGGACTCACTGGCTTCGCTTTATAAAAATCATATCTGTACCCTACAGGAACGTACCCGCGATGTACTGGCCCGCTTTAAGCTGGATGCGCTACTGATCCACTCCGGCGAGCTGATGAATACCTTTCTGGATGACCACGCTTATCCGTTTAAGGTGAACCCGCAGTTTAAGGCCTGGGTGCCGGTGACGCAGGTTCCTAACTGCTGGCTGCTGGTGGATGGCGTGAACAAGCCGAAACTGTGGTTCTACCTGCCGGTTGATTACTGGCACAACGTTGAGCCGCTGCCGACCTCTTTCTGGACGGAAGAGATTGAGGTGATTGCGCTGCCAAAAGCGGACGGCATTGGCGGCCAGCTGCCTGCCGCGCGTGGCAACATCGCCTATATTGGCCCTGTGCCGGAACGTGCATTAGGCCTGGATATTGCGGCAGACAAACTCAACCCGAAAGGGGTGCTGGATTACCTCCACTATTACCGCGCGTATAAAACCGACTACGAACTTTACTGCATGCGTGAAGCGCAAAAGACCGCGGTGAACGGTCACCGCGCGGCGCATGAGGCGTTCCAGTCAGGGATGAGCGAGTTCGATATCAACCAGGCGTATCTGACCGCCACCGGCCATCGCGATATCGACGTGCCTTACAGCAATATTGTCGCGCTAAACGAGCATGCTTCCGTACTGCATTACACCAAACTGGATCACCATGTACCGTCTGAGATGCGCAGCTTCCTGCTTGACGCTGGCGCCGAGTACAACGGCTACGCGGCCGATCTGACCCGTACCTGGGCAGCTAACGCGGATACCGATTTCGCACAGCTGATCAAAGACGTGAACGAAGAACAGCTGGCGCTGATTGGCACCATGAAGGCGGGAACCAGCTATGTGGATTACCACATCCAGTTCCATCAGCGCATCGCAAAACTGCTGCGTAAGCATCAGATTGTGAAAGACATGAGCGAAGAGGCGATGGTCGAGAACGATCTGACCGGGCCATTCATGCCGCACGGCATTGGCCACCCGCTGGGCCTGCAGGTTCACGACGTCGCGGGCTTTATGCAGGATGATACCGGCACGCACCTGGCGGCACCGTCTAAATATCCTTACCTGCGCTGCACCCGTATTCTGGAGCCGCGCATGGTGCTGACGATTGAACCGGGGATCTACTTCATCGAATCCCTGCTGGCGCCGTGGCGTGAAGGCCAGTTCAGCAAGCACTTCAACTGGGAAAAAATTGAGGCGCTGAAGCCGTTTGGCGGTATTCGCATCGAAGATAACGTCGTGATTCACGAGAACGGTATCGAGAACATGACGCGAGACCTGAAGCTCGCCTGATGGAAAGCTGGCTGATACCGGCTGAACCGGTCACCTTTGTTGAGGACATCAAGAAAAGCCGCTTTATTACGCTGCTGGCGCACACCGACGGCGTAGAGGCGGCAAAGGCGTTTGTTGAATCCGTTCGGGCTGAGCATCCTGACGCACGCCACCACTGCGTGGCGTGGGTGGCAGGGCCGCCGGACGATTCGCAGCAATTGGGGTTTTCCGACGACGGTGAACCAGCGGGTACGGCCGGTAAACCCATGCTTTCGCAGCTGATGGGCAGCGGCGTGGGGGAAATTACCGCCGTGGTGGTGCGCTACTACGGCGGCATTTTGTTAGGGACCGGTGGGCTGGTTAAAGCCTATGGCGGGGGCGTGCAGCAGGCGCTTCATATGTTGGTCACTGCCCGCAAAACGCCGCTTACCGAATATACTTTAGTATGCGATTACGCCCAGCTTTCGGGCATCGAGGCGCTGCTGAGGCAGTTTAACGGCGTCATCGCGCACAGTGAATATCAGGCGATGGTGCAATTACGCGTGGCGCTTCCTCAGGCGGAACTGGCTGCTTTTTCAGCTAAGCTGGCTGATTTTAGTCGTGGTTCGTTGCAATTGCTGCCGATTGAAGAATAATCCCCACCTCACTTTTTGAATACCAAAGGAAGCGGCAGAGATGCATTTTCGTGCCATAACCCGAATCGTTGGACTGCTGGTCATACTCTTTTCCGGGACGATGATTCTCCCTGGACTGGTGGCGCTTATCTACCGGGACGGCGCGGGGCGGGCATTTACCCAGACCTTCTTTGTCGCGCTGGCGATTGGCTCCCTGCTGTGGTGGCCGAACCGTCGTCAGAAAGGTGAGCTGAAATCTCGCGAAGGATTTCTGATTGTGGTTCTGTTCTGGACGGTGCTGGGGAGCGTGGGTTCGCTGCCGTTTATCTTCGCGGAACAGCCTAACCTGAGCATCACGGATGCCTTTTTTGAATCGTTCTCTGGTTTAACAACCACCGGGGCGACGACGCTGGTGGGGCTGGATTCGCTCCCGCACGCCATTCTCTTTTATCGCCAGATGCTGCAGTGGTTTGGGGGGATGGGGATCATCGTCCTCGCGGTGGCCATCCTGCCTATTCTGGGCGTGGGCGGCATGCAGCTCTATCGCGCTGAAATGCCCGGGCCGCTGAAAGACAACAAGATGCGCCCGCGTATTGCCGAGACGGCGAAAACCCTGTGGCTTATCTATGTCTTACTGACGGTGGCCTGTGCGCTGGCGCTGTGGTTTGCCGGGATGCCCGCTTTCGACGCTATCGGACACAGCTTCGCGACGATTGCGATTGGTGGGTTCTCCACTCACGATGCCAGCGTTGGCTACTTCGATAGCCCAACCATTAACACTATTATTGCCATTTTCCTGCTGATCTCCGGCTGTAACTACGGCCTGCACTTCTCTTTACTGAGCGGACGCAGCCTGAAGGTGTACTGGCGCGACCCAGAGTTCCGCATGTTCATTGGCGTCCAGCTGACGCTGGTTGTCATCTGTACCCTGGTGCTCTGGTTCCATGATGTCTACAACTCCGCCCTGACAACGCTAAACCAGGCCTTCTTCCAGGTGGTGTCGATGGCGACGACCGCCGGGTTTACCACGGACAGCATCGCGCGCTGGCCGCTGTTCCTGCCGGTGCTGCTTTTATGCTCTGCATTTATCGGGGGCTGCGCGGGGTCTACGGGCGGTGGCCTGAAGGTCATTCGTATTTTGCTGCTGTTTAAGCAGGGAAACCGAGAGCTGAAGCGCCTGGTCCACCCGAACGCGGTCTACAGCATCAAGCTGGGGAACCGCGCGCTGCCGGAACGTATCCTCGAAGCGGTATGGGGTTTCTTCTCAGCCTATGCGCTGGTCTTTATCGTCAGTATGCTGGCCATTATCGCGACGGGAGTCGATGATTTCTCCGCCTTTGCGTCCGTGGTCGCAACATTGAACAACCTCGGGCCTGGCCTGGGGGTGGTGGCGGATAACTTTGCCAGTATGAACCCCGTCGCGAAATGGATCCTCATCGCCAATATGCTGTTTGGCCGTCTTGAGGTCTTTACGCTGCTGGTGCTGTTCACCCCTACATTCTGGCGCGAGTAAGGAGCCGTTAATGAAAACACTGATTCTTTTCTCCACGCGAGACGGGCAAACGCGCGAGATTGCCGCTTACCTGGCATCTGAACTTAAAGAGCTGGGGATCTATTCGGATGTGGTAAACCTGAACCGTGCGGAGCAGATTGCCTGGCAGGATTACGATCGCGTGGTGATTGGCGCATCTATTCGTTACGGGCATTTCCACCCGGCACTGGATCGCTTTGTCAAAAAGCACACGGCGACGCTCAACGCGTTGCCTGGCGCCTTTTACTCGGTCAATCTCGTCGCGCGTAAAGCCGAGAAGCGCACGCCGCAGACCAATAGCTACACGCGCAAGTTTTTACTTAGCTCACCGTGGCAGCCGGACCGGTGCGCCGTCTTTGCTGGTGCGCTGCGTTACCCTCGCTACAAATGGTATGACCGCTTTATGATCCGCCTCATTATGAAGATGACGGGGGGAGAAACCGACACGCGTAAAGAAGTGGTTTATACCGACTGGTCTCAGGTTGCCAGTTTTGCGCGGGAAATCGCACATTTAACGGGCGATTCGCGACATTAATAAGCGTTAAGTTTGAAAAGTGAGCGAACGAAAAGTTTTTTGTATTTTGTGCTTGTCACGTCAGAATAACTCCCTATAATGCGCCTCCACTGACACGGAACAACGGCACGCAAGCCGCCGGGTCAGCAGAGATAAGCGAAAATAAACGCTTGACTCTGAAGCGGGAAAGCGTAATATGCAGACCCCGCGCCGCAGCGAAAACGAAGCGGCACTGCTCTTTAACAATTTATCAGACAATCTGTGTGGGCACTCAAAGTGACATGGATTCTTAATGTCTTCGGACAA
>NZ_JAKLRZ010000030.1:0-74321 GCF_021892025.1 Enterobacter cloacae complex sp. ECC445
AATTTAATGTGGTCACTGTTATGAAATGTATTCCATTCACAATTATCCACCCAATATGCAATGTCGTTATTATTATTTGATCTAAATTCTTTTATTTGTCTTGTAATTGAGTTAATTAATTTATCTCTCTGGGATGTTTTATCAAATCTTTTATCATGTTCAATCTTTAAATAAAGCAGTGTCGAATCAACATCTCTAGTGCTGATTATTCCAAACATTGCCTTAAATTTATCTGACGAATCACAATTTAATGATTTGTGAACAATTGAATCTTGATTATAACGATTGGAATCTTTCTTTTTGGTACGCTGGCAGAGTTCTTTAGTGCTCCATTTTTTATCACCATCAGTTGTTTTTATTTGAATAAAACGCACATGATTTTCATAAATTATATCTACATCGTCTTTAACTTCACAACATACACCTTTAATTCGTTTATCGCGAAGCATTTCGGTTACATATAAGGCAGCGACATAATCCTGAAATAAAAAACCTTTTTTTGCCCCAACGCCGCCAGAATTACTATGGTCCATGTTATCCAAGCCCATGGTCATGTAGAGTTCCTTTTTTATGTATATAAAAACAGTGCTGTGTATGCATACAACTATATTTGCAATAATAACAACGATTTAAGTACATATAGTTCAGGTTGTCCACATAAAACCCCTTCATTTGTAAGCTTCTAGTGCTTAAACCTATATAACCAGTATTTTCTCACTGGTTTAATTTTATTGGCAGCCTTATGAGCTCTCATAAGCCTTCCCAAACTTCCCGATAACCACCTTCCTCCCCTCCTCAATCTGCGCATCAACAAAGTCCGCCCAGGACTGAAGCATCTCCCGGCGCTGATTCAGGTACTCCGCACGGTTGTAGACACCGCGAACGCCGCCGATCTTATGCGCCAGGCATTTCTCCACCCAGTCTGAGTTGTAGCCTTGCTCATGGAGCAAT
The DNA here is from genome assembly GCF_021892025.1 of Enterobacter cloacae complex sp. ECC445. Lineage (NCBI taxonomy): Bacteria > Pseudomonadati > Pseudomonadota > Gammaproteobacteria > Enterobacterales > Enterobacteriaceae > Enterobacter > Enterobacter cloacae complex sp. ECC445. The sequence continues at coordinate 952 of NZ_JAKLRZ010000030.1, forward strand.
GTGCTGGCAGTACGCCGGAAGTCATGAATAACAAAATCCCTGACGTTCAGATCCAGCGTACGCACCGCGCAGTTAAGCGTTGTTTTGGAGATCGGGCGTCGGTGGTCGTTTCGGCTGGGGAAGACGTATGGAGAATCTCCGGCCAGAAATTTTAGCTCTTCGAACATCGCCAGCGCCTGCTTTGACAGCGGAACAATATGCGGGTTATCCATCTTCATTCTTTCGCCGGGGATACGCCATTCCAGCGCGTTGAAGTTAACTTCACTCCATGTCGCTTCAATCATCTCCGATTTACGCACCATGCAGATGATCAGCAGGTGCAAAGCCAGCTTGTGGCGTCGGTTCATGTTAGAGGTGTAGATCCCCCGTAACAGGATGCCGATCTCTTCTGCGGTTAGCGCCACGTCACGGCTTGTTGCTTGTGCAATATAACGGGCCTCGATAGCGGCTGCCGGGTTGTTGAAGATGACTCCCCTGGAAATCGCATAGGCCAGCATGCGTTTAAGCACGTTTCGCGTCAGCAGCGCGACGTGATCGGAACCTCGTTGCTTGATGCGATCGAGCACGACCTGAATGTGAGCAGTTGTGAGTTCTTCGAGTTCCAGCTTCCCGATGATGGGAATGATGTCCTTCTCGATAACGCGAGTGACGTTGCGCGGATCGCGGTTATTTTTTTCAACGATATCGGTCAGCCAGCGTTTGGCGAACGCTTTTACTGTTGTCGGGTCTTTCTGTTTAAGCTTTTCTTCCTGTTTTTTCTGCGCGGGATTGATGCCATGGGCCACCATTGAGCGGCACTTTTCACGCCAAAGCCGCGCTTCTGCAAGTGAGAAAGCCGGGTATTCGCCCAGCGTGATCTTTTGCGATTTGTTGTCAAAGCGGTAGCGGAAACGCCAGATTTTCCGTCCGGTGGGAAGAACTTCAATCACCAGCCCGTCATGATCGGCAAGTTGCCAGGGACGGTTTCTGGGAGTAAGCGTGCGTAGTTTGGTATCTGAAAGTGCCATATCTCACCTCTACAGTGTGTCCATGAGCATCCTTTCTAATTGATTGTTTAATATTGGGTTATTAACGTCTTCTTTTTTACTGTGTCCATGAGAAGGCTGATTTGAGCGTTTTTTATAACGTTTTTTGTGTCCATTTGATGTGATTTTTAGCGCAAAAAATGAACAATGGCACACGGGGAATTTAAAGATGGGCACAATTCAGGACACAAAAATCGCGGATGAACCCGCACGATTATGGACGAGTATGGAAAGTAAAAACTCGCATTAACATGCAGTTAATGCGGGTTAGTGGACGTTCACGGACGAGGATGGACTAAAACTTATTTGCCAATACAGAAGCTCGAGAAGATCCGTCCCAGCAGATCGTCCGACGTAAACTCCCCGGTGATCTCGCTCAGGTTCTGCTGCGCCAGACGCAGCTCTTCCGCCAGCAGTTCACCCGCCCACGCGCCGATCAGCTGCGCTTTGCCCTGAACGAGGTGGTTTGCCGCCTCTTCCAGCGCCTGCAGGTGACGACGGCGCGCCAGGAAGCCGCCTTCCATGCTGGTGTCAAAGCCCATGCTCTGCTTGAGATGGTTACGCAGGTCGTCCACGCCTTCGCCGGTGCGGGCCGACAGGCGAATCAGTGAGTGACCATTCACATCGCTGATGCCCAGCGTTTCGCCGGTCACGTCCGCCTTGTTGCGCACCACGGTGATCGGCAGCTTAGCCGGCAGTCGGGCGATAAAGTCTGGCCAAATCTCAGCCGGGTCCACGGCATCGGTGGTGGTGCCATCCACCATAAACAGCACGCGGTCAGCCTGCTCGATCTCCTGCCAGGCGCGCTCGATACCGATACGCTCAACCTCGTCGCTGGCATCGCGCAGACCGGCGGTGTCGATAATATGCAGCGGCATCCCGTCGATGTGGATATGCTCGCGCAGCACGTCGCGGGTGGTGCCGGCAATGTCGGTCACAATCGCCGCTTCACGGCCCGCCAGGGCGTTCAGCAGGCTCGATTTCCCGGCGTTCGGGCGTCCGGCAATAACCACCTTCATCCCTTCACGCAGCAGGCTTCCCTGACGCGCTTCGGCGCGAACGGCGTCGAGATCGCTCATCACCTGGTTGAGCTGGGCTTCGATTTTACCGTCAGAGAGGAAGTCGATCTCCTCGTCAGGGAAGTCGATAGCCGCTTCCACGTAGATGCGCAGGTGAGTAAGTGCTTCCACAAGGTGATTCACGCGCGCGGAGAATGCCCCCTGCAGCGAGTTCAGGGCGGAGCGCGCCGCCTGTTCGGAACTGGCGTCGATCAGGTCAGCAATCGCCTCCGCCTGCGCCAGATCGAGCTTGTCGTTGAGGAAAGCACGCTCGGAGAACTCGCCCGGCTTGGCAATACGCAGGCCCGGCAGGGTCAGAATACGTTTTAACAGCAGGTCGAGGATAACCGGGCCGCCGTGGCCCTGCAGCTCCAGCACGTCTTCACCGGTAAAGGAGTTCGGGCCGGGGAACCACAGCGCAATGCCCTGGTCCAGCGGCGTGCCGTCGGTGTCCTTAAACGGCAGGTAATCAGCGTAGCGCGGCTTTGGCAGTTTACCCAGCACCGCTTCGGCCACCTCGCGCGCCTTCAGGCCGGAGATGCGCAGAATGCCTACACCACCGCGTCCCGGTGGGGTTGCCTGGGCGACGATAGTGTCGTTATGGCTCATGGTTGCTCTCGTTCAATACAAATAAAAAAGGCGGTCAATCGACCGCCCTTATTTTAGCGTTAACTTATCGGATCAGGACTTTTTCTTTTCGCGGCTATGCAGGCCACGTTTTTCCAGACCACGGTAAATCAGCTGCTGCTGGATGATGGTCACCAGGTTGCTGACGATATAGTACAGCACCAGACCTGACGGGAACCACAGGAAGAACACGGTGAAGATGACCGGCATAAAGGTCATGATCTTCTGCTGCATCGGGTCGGTCACGGTGGTCGGCGACATCTTCTGGATGAAGAACATCGTCACGCCCATCAGGATCGGCAGGATGTAGTACGGGTCCTGTGCGGACAGGTCATGGATCCACAGGGCGAACGGCGCGTGGCGCAGCTCAACGGAACCCATCAGCATGTAGTACAGCGCAAGGAAGATTGGCATCTGAATCAGCAGCGGGAAGCAACCACCCAGCGGGTTCACTTTCTCTGCTTTATACAGGGCCATCATTTCCTGGCTCTGACGCTGTTTGTCATCGCCCAGACGCTCACGCATTGCCTGAATCTTCGGCTGCAGCATGCGCATCTTCGCCATGGAGGTGTACTGCGCTTTGGTCAGCGGGTACATGATGCCACGAACGATGAAGGTGATAACGATGATGGAGAAGCCCCAGTTACCCAGGAAGCTGTGGATGAACTTCAGCAGCTTAAACAGCGGCTGAGAGATGAACCACAACCAGCCGTAATCCACGGTCAGATCCAGGTGCGGCGCAACGGCGGCCATTTTGTCCTGAATTTCCGGGCCGACCCACAGGGTGCTTGCCAGCTTACCGGTTTGACCCGGCTGCACCAGAACCGGCTGAGACTTGTAGCCGATGGCTGCAATACCGTTGCCCAGGTTCGCGGTGTAGAAGTTATTGGTACCGTCGTTATTTGGCACCCATGCAGTCGCGAAATACTGCTGCAGCATTGCCACCCAGCCGCCTTTAGCGCTGACGTTCAGGTTTTCGTTATCGGCAATGGTGTCGAATTTGTATTTCTCGTACTTCGCGTCAGGCGTGGAGTACGCCGCGCCACGGAAGGTATGCAGCGCAAAGTTGCTGCTTCCGGTGTCACGGTGAGACGGCAGATTGATGGACTGCTTCAGCTGGCCAAAGGTAGACAGTTCCAGCGGTTTCGCACCGGTGTTCTGTACGCTGTAGCCCACGTTCACCGCATATTCACCGCGCTTCAGGGTGAAGGTTTTGGTGAAGGTGTTGCCTGCGGCGTCGGTGTAGGTCATCGGGATAACGAGTTCGTTCTGACCATCAGCCAGCACAAAGGTGTCGTTCTCGACGTTATACAGCGGACGCGCGCCGTTAGCCGGGTTATCCGGGCCGTCACGACCGGTCAGGCCGCTCTGCGCCTGGTAGATAAACTCAGGCGTGGTTTCCAGCAACTGGAACGGTTCGGTAGACTTCAGCTCTTTCGGGTAGGTCAACAGCAGCGCCTGCTCAACATCACCACCACGGGTGTTGATAGTCAGCTCAAGCACGTCGGTTTTAACCGTAATCTGTTTCCCCTGGCCACTGGCCGGTACGCCCTGGTCGGCGGCGCTACCCGCTGCGGTGGTCGTTGTCTGCGTGACCTGCTGTTGTGGTTGAGGATTTTTATCCTGCTCCCACGCCTGCCAGATCATGAAAGACACGAACAACAAAGCGATGATAAGAAGATTGCGTTGCGAATCCATCGTTAGTGTTCTCTGGTATCAAAGGGTCCTGGAGGGACGGGGTCGTCTCCACCTGGGTGTAAAGGGTGGCATTTTAATACGCGTTTCACCGTCAACCAACTGCCTTTTATCACTCCAAACCTGCGCAATGCCTCAATTCCGTAGCTTGAGCATGTGGGTGTGAAACGGCAGTGCGGCCCGAGTAGCGGACTAATCAGGCGTTGATAGACCCGAATGAGGGCTATCAGGACCCGGGAGCCAGGCGACAGTGGCGGCGCCATAATTTTTCCAACGCTTCCGAGAGAGCACGGTTATCGAGGTCGGCAACCCCTTTCTTCGCCACCACCACGAAATCCATTGAAGGCAGTTCGTGCTGACGTAAACGGAAGCTTTCACGCGTCAGACGTTTAATCCGATTGCGTTCATGCGCACGCTTAACATTTTTCTTGGCGACTGTGAGACCGATGCGGGGATGCCCCAGCGAATTTTGGCGGCCGAGGATGGTGATTTGCGGCGTGCCAGCCCGTAGTGGCTGCTGGAAGACGAAAGTGAAATGAGCGGGAGTTAACAAACGTAACTCCCTGGGAAATGCGAGCTTAACCACTCAGGGGTTAGCTTTATTACTTGGAAACGGTCAGACGAGCGCGGCCTTTAGCACGACGACGTGCCAGAACCTGACGACCATTTTTAGTAGCCATACGAGCACGGAAGCCGTGAGAACGGTTGCGCTTCAGTACAGACGGTTGAAAAGTGCGTTTCATGGCGATTTCTACCTAAACTTGAATAAATTCACTGACTTTTGCGTATACCCGAACGAGTTTCGAACGACTAACGCCTCAGCGTGGGTGATTAAAGAGGCCGGATTGTAATAATTGTACACTCCGGAGTCAATTCTCTTTCCTTATTTCCCGCGTATTTCCGCACGTTTTCGCGTGGAAAATGAGCAACGGACGACGCAGGAAGATGAGCATCACGCGCCGGGTCGAGGATTATACGGGCTCACCAACAAAGCGCAAGGATCGTCCTGGATCTTCGTTAGATCATTTAAGCAATAAATTGTCTGTGCTCATTAATTTTTCCAATATGCGGGCTAAATCGCGGGGCACTCGCGCCAGGATCGTTTACACTTACCCGGTTTCGGATCTTCCTGTGGATAAATCGGGAAGAATCTGTGAGAAACAGAAGATCTCTGGCTCAGTTTAGGCTATGATCCGCGGTCCCGATCGGGATCCCAGGATCCTGGTCAGGTTAAATTGCAGATAGCAATTCGCACGTCACCCTTTGCACAGGGTCATGTCGATGTGCGCCAACAATCATGAATATTCAATAGTTTTCTTTTATTGTTCGAGTGGAGTCCGCCGTGTCACTTTCGCTTTGGCAGCAGTGTCTTGCCCGATTGCAGGATGAGTTACCAGCCACAGAATTCAGTATGTGGATCCGCCCGTTGCAGGCGGAACTGAGCGATAACACGCTGGCTTTGTATGCGCCAAACCGTTTTGTGCTCGATTGGGTAAGGGACAAGTACCTTAACAACATCAATGGACTGCTGAACGATTTCTGCGGGTCAGATGCCCCACAGCTGCGCTTTGAAGTGGGCACAAAGCCGGTCACCCACACCGTTCGTGAAACCGTAAATGTCGCCGCGCCAGCGCAGGCCGCTCCTGCGCCAGCGCCTCGCGTCGCACCCGCTCGTCAGGGCTGGGATAACGTGCCTGCACCGGCAGAGCCAACCTACCGCTCCAACGTCAACGTCAAGCACACGTTCGATAACTTCGTTGAAGGTAAATCGAACCAGCTGGCGCGCGCGGCGGCTCGCCAGGTGGCTGATAACCCCGGTGGGGCCTACAACCCGCTGTTCCTCTATGGCGGCACGGGTCTGGGTAAAACGCACCTGCTGCATGCGGTGGGTAACGGCATTATGGCGCGCAAGCCCAATGCCAAAGTGGTGTATATGCACTCCGAGCGCTTCGTTCAGGACATGGTAAAAGCCCTGCAAAACAATGCGATCGAAGAGTTTAAACGCTACTATCGTTCCGTTGACGCGCTGCTGATCGATGACATCCAGTTCTTTGCCAATAAAGAACGATCGCAGGAAGAGTTTTTCCACACCTTCAATGCCCTGCTGGAAGGTAATCAGCAGATCATTTTGACCTCGGATCGTTACCCAAAAGAGATCAACGGCGTTGAAGATCGTCTGAAATCCCGCTTCGGCTGGGGTCTGACCGTGGCGATCGAGCCACCGGAGCTGGAAACCCGCGTTGCGATCCTGATGAAGAAAGCCGATGAAAACGACATTCGCCTGCCGGGTGAAGTGGCGTTCTTCATTGCCAAGCGTCTGCGCTCCAACGTGCGTGAGCTGGAGGGGGCGCTGAACCGCGTTATCGCCAATGCCAACTTCACCGGTCGTGCGATCACCATCGATTTTGTGCGTGAAGCGCTGCGAGATTTGCTGGCATTGCAGGAAAAACTGGTCACTATCGATAATATTCAAAAGACGGTGGCCGAGTACTACAAGATCAAAGTGGCAGATTTACTGTCTAAACGTCGTTCCCGCTCGGTGGCGCGTCCGCGTCAGATGGCGATGGCGCTGGCAAAAGAGTTAACCAACCACAGCCTGCCGGAAATCGGCGATGCGTTTGGTGGCCGTGACCATACGACCGTGCTGCACGCGTGCCGCAAGATTGAGCAGTTACGCGAAGAAAGCCACGACATAAAAGAAGATTTCTCCAATTTAATCAGAACACTATCATCGTGACGCTATGAAATTTACCGTTGAACGTGAACATTTATTAAAACCGCTGCAACAGGTGAGTGGCCCATTAGGCGGCCGCCCAACGCTGCCTATTCTCGGAAACCTGCTGCTTCAGGTCGCGGACGGTACGCTGTCGCTGACCGGTACAGATCTGGAAATGGAAATGATCGCGCGCGTTACGCTGACGCAGCCGCACGACGCGGGCGCGACCACGGTTCCGGCACGTAAATTCTTTGATATCTGCCGCGGGCTGCCGGAAGGCGCTGAAATCGCCGTGCAGCTGGAAGGCGACCGTATGCTGGTGCGCTCTGGCCGCAGCCGTTTCTCGCTCTCTACGCTGCCTGCCGCGGACTTCCCGAACCTGGACGACTGGCAGAGTGAAGTTGAATTCACCCTGCCGCAGGCAACGATGAAGCGTCTGATTGAAGCCACGCAGTTCTCCATGGCGCATCAGGACGTTCGTTACTACTTAAACGGCATGCTGTTCGAAACCGAAGGTGAAGAGCTGCGTACCGTGGCCACCGACGGCCACCGTCTGGCGGTCTGTTCCATGCCGATTGGCGATTCGCTGCCGAACCATTCGGTGATCGTGCCGCGTAAAGGGGTGATTGAGCTGATGCGTATGCTCGACGGTGGCGATACGCCGCTGCGCGTGCAGATCGGCAGCAATAACATCCGCGCCCACGTGGGCGACTTTGTCTTCACTTCGAAGCTGGTTGACGGCCGTTTCCCGGATTATCGCCGCGTATTGCCGAAGAACCCGGACAAGACGCTGGAAGCGGGCTGCGATAGCCTCAAGCAGGCGTTTGCCCGTGCCGCCATTCTCTCTAACGAGAAATTCCGCGGCGTGCGCCTGTTTGTTCATGAAAACCAGATCAAAATCACCGCCAACAACCCGGAGCAGGAAGAGGCAGAAGAGATTCTGGACGTCACCTACGCCGGGGCTGAGATGGAAATCGGCTTCAACGTCAGCTACGTGCTGGACGTGCTGAATGCGCTGAAATGCGAAAACGTGCGCATTCTGCTGACCGACTCCGTTTCGAGCGTACAGATTGAAGATGCGGCCAGCCAAAGCGCGGCTTATGTTGTCATGCCAATGAGACTGTAATGTCGCTCACCCGTCTGTTGATCCGCGACTTTCGCAACATCGAAAGCGCGGATCTCGCTTTATCCCCCGGCTTTAATTTCCTGGTTGGCGCAAACGGCAGCGGCAAAACCAGCGTGCTGGAAGCCATCTATACGCTCGGCCACGGTCGGGCGTTTCGCAGTTTGCAGATTGGTCGCGTCATTCGCCACGAGCAGGAATCCTTTGTTCTGCACGGGCGTTTGCAGGGAGCGGAGCGGGAAACCGCCATCGGCCTGACTAAAGACAAGCAGGGCGACAGCAAGGTGCGCATCGACGGCACCGACGGCCACAAGGTGGCGGAGCTGGCGCTGTTGATGCCGATGCAGCTGATCACGCCCGAGGGGTTTACTTTACTCAACGGCGGCCCCAAATACAGAAGAGCGTTCCTCGACTGGGGATGCTTTCACAACGAAGCCGGTTTCTTTAACGCCTGGAGCAACCTGAAGCGCCTGCTCAAGCAGCGCAACGCCGCGCTGCGCCAGGTGACCCGTTACGCCCAGCTGCGTCCGTGGGACATGGAGTTAATCCCTCTCGCGGAACAGATCAGCCGCTGGCGTGCCGAATACAGCGCAGGTATCGCCGAAGACATGGCCGACACCTGCAAACAGTTTTTACCCGAATTCTCTCTCACCTTCTCCTTCCAGCGCGGCTGGGAGAAAGAGACGGATTATGCCGAGGTGTTAGAGAGAAACTTCGAGCGCGACCGCATGTTGACCTACACCGCGCACGGCCCGCACAAGGCGGATTTCCGCATTCGTGCCGACGGTGCGCCGGTGGAAGACACGCTGTCGCGCGGGCAGCTCAAGCTACTGATGTGCGCGCTGCGCCTGGCACAGGGGGAGTTCCTCACTCGCGAGAGCGGGCGACGCTGCCTGTACCTGATAGATGATTTTGCCTCGGAACTTGACGACGCGCGGCGCGGGCTGCTTGCCAGCCGCTTAAAAGCCACGCAGTCGCAGGTTTTCGTCAGCGCGATTAGCGCTGAACACGTTATGGACATGTCGGACGAAAATTCGAAGATGTTTACCGTGGAAAAGGGTAAAATAACGGATTAACCCAAGTTGAAATGAGCGAGAAACGTTGATGTCGAATTCTTATGACTCCTCCAGTATCAAAGTCCTGAAAGGGCTGGATGCGGTGCGTAAGCGCCCGGGTATGTATATCGGCGACACGGATGACGGCACCGGTCTGCACCACATGGTATTCGAGGTGGTAGATAACGCTATCGACGAAGCGCTCGCGGGTCACTGTAAAGACATCGTGGTCACCATCCATGCGGACAACTCCGTCTCCGTCACCGATGACGGTCGCGGCATCCCAACCGGTATTCACCCGGAAGAAGGCGTCTCCGCGGCGGAAGTGATCATGACCGTGCTGCACGCAGGCGGTAAGTTCGACGATAACTCCTATAAAGTTTCCGGCGGCCTGCACGGCGTAGGCGTCTCCGTGGTTAACGCCCTGTCGCAGAGGCTGGAGCTGGTTATCCAGCGCGAAGGCAAAATCCACCGTCAGCTCTATACGCACGGCGTGCCGCAGGCACCGCTGGCCGTCACGGGCGACACCGACAAAACCGGTACCATGGTGCGTTTCTGGCCGAGCCTCGAAACCTTCACCAACGTCACCGAATTCGAATACGACATCCTGGCGAAACGCCTGCGTGAACTGTCGTTCCTGAACTCCGGCGTCTCGATTCGCCTGCGCGACAAGCGTGACGGCAAAGAAGACCACTTCCACTACGAAGGCGGTATCAAGGCGTTCGTTGAGTATCTGAACAAGAACAAAACGCCAATTCACCCGAATATCTTCTACTTCTCCACCGAAAAAGACGGTATCGGCGTGGAAGTGGCGCTGCAGTGGAACGACGGTTTCCAGGAAAACATCTACTGCTTCACCAACAACATTCCACAGCGTGACGGCGGTACGCACCTTGCGGGCTTCCGCGCGGCGATGACCCGTACCCTGAACGCCTACATGGACAAAGAAGGCTATAGCAAAAAAGCGAAGGTCAGCGCCACCGGCGACGATGCCCGTGAAGGCCTGATTGCCGTTGTCTCCGTGAAGGTGCCGGATCCGAAGTTCTCCTCGCAGACCAAGGACAAGCTGGTCTCCTCCGAGGTGAAATCGGCGGTTGAACAGCAGATGAACGAACTGCTGAGCGAATACCTGCTGGAAAACCCGTCCGACGCGAAAATCGTGGTGGGCAAAATTATTGATGCGGCGCGTGCCCGTGAAGCGGCGCGTAAAGCCCGTGAAATGACCCGTCGTAAAGGTGCGCTGGACTTAGCCGGCCTGCCGGGCAAGCTGGCTGACTGCCAGGAACGCGACCCGGCGCTGTCCGAACTGTACCTCGTGGAAGGGGACTCCGCGGGCGGTTCTGCGAAGCAGGGCCGTAACCGTAAGAACCAGGCGATTCTGCCGCTGAAGGGTAAAATCCTCAACGTTGAGAAAGCCCGTTTCGACAAGATGCTCTCTTCCCAGGAAGTGGCGACGCTCATCACCGCGCTGGGCTGCGGCATCGGCCGTGACGAGTACAACCCGGACAAACTGCGCTACCACAGCATCATCATCATGACCGATGCGGACGTCGACGGCTCGCACATCCGTACGCTGCTGTTGACCTTCTTCTATCGTCAGATGCCTGAAATCGTTGAGCGCGGCCACGTCTACATTGCACAGCCGCCGCTGTACAAGGTGAAGAAAGGCAAGCAGGAACAGTACATCAAAGATGACGAGGCGATGGATCAGTACCAAATCGCGATCGCTCTCGATGGTGCCACCCTGCACGCGAACTCTCACGCCCCAGCCCTGGCCGGCGAGCCGCTGGAGCGTCTGGTGTCCGAGTTCAACGCCACGCAGAAAATGATTACGCGTATGGAACGCCGTTATCCGAAAACGCTGCTGAAGGAGCTGGTTTATCAGCCAACCCTGACCGAAGCCGATCTGAGCAACGAGCAGACCGTCACCCGCTGGGTGAACGCCCTGGTGACCGATCTGAACGAGAAAGAGCAGCACGGCAGCCAGTGGAAATGCGACGTTCAGCAGAACGCCGACCAGCAGTTCGAACCGATCGTTCGCGTGCGTACCCACGGCGTCGACACTGACTACCCGCTGGAGCACGAGTTTGTCACCGGTCCGGAATACCGCCGTATCTGTACCCTCGGCGAGAAGCTGCGCGGCCTGATCGAAGACGATGCGTTCATCGAACGTGGCGAACGTCGTCAGCCGGTAGCCAGCTTTGAGCAGGCGCTTGACTGGCTGGTGAAAGAGTCCCGTCGCGGCCTCGCGATCCAGCGCTATAAAGGTCTGGGCGAAATGAACCCGGATCAGCTGTGGGAAACCACCATGGATCCGGAAAGCCGCCGCATGCTGCGCGTCACCGTTAAGGATGCGATTGCTGCGGACCAGCTGTTCACCACCCTGATGGGCGATGCGGTTGAACCACGTCGTGCCTTCATCGAAGAGAACGCCCTGAAAGCGGCGAATATCGACATTTAATTGTCGTTATGCCGCACGAAAACCGGCCGCGCGTTTAGCGCGGCTTTTTTATGGGCGCAGGCATATCCAGCGACATCACGGACGGTAAACGGCTGGCGAGCGTATCTATCGCCATTCTTACCCTCAGCGGCAGATGCGGCGTCTGCTGCCAGACAGCATGAACGTCGAAACGCACTTCCGGCGCCTGCTTTAACAGCGGGACGAGCTTTCCCTGATGAATCTCTTTGCTGACCATCCAGCAGGGCAGCCATGCAATGCCGTGTCCGGCCAGCGCGGCGTCGCAGATCGCCTGTAAGTCATCCATATTGAGCGATGAACGGGGAGTAAAAGTGTGCGACGTCCCGGCGTTATCCATCAGCTGCCAGGATAACACTCTGCCTGCACGGAGATAGTTAATGGCCGTATGCTGGGTTAGGTCAGCCACGCTTTGCGGCTGACCTTTCTTGAGCAAATACTCCGGCGCGGCGCAAAGCACCATGCGGTGTTCTCCCAGCCTTCTGGCGACCAGCACGCTGCTGTCCTGCAGCGTGCCGTTACGCACCGCCATATCAAATCCCTCCTCGACGAGATCCACCACGCGGTCGCTGAATGACATTTCCAGATCAAGTCCGGGGTGTTCCTGCGCCAGTTCAATCAACAGCGGGGCGACGCACTGGCGACCAAACAGCACCGGCATGGCAACGCGCAGGCGGCCGCTGACCTGCTGTTTCCCCGTTTCAAGCAGCGACTCTGCGCCCCGAATCTCCTCCAGCGCGCGCAGGCAGCGTTCATAAAAAAGGGCGCCGCTATCGGTCAGCCTCTGGCTGCGGGTGGTGCGCTGAAACAGACGGACCCCTAGCCGTTGTTCAAGGCGAGCGATATTTTTACCCACCGCCGAGCGTGATAAATGCAGGCGAATGGCGGCCTGAGCAAAACTTCCCGCCTCAACGGCGGCGACGAAAACAGGAATATCCTTCAGCGTATCGGTCATGGATTGTATCTATTAGGGCGTCAATATAGAGAAAAACTATCGCCACTGGTGACGTTGAGTCAACGGTAGACTGTCAGGACTAAAGCTCATCTGATGTCAGGAGAAATAAAATGACAGAAACAATGCAGCGCTGGTCCATGGACGCTCTCGGGCGCGAGAGTCTCAGGCTCGTTCAGGAGCCTGTTCCCGTGCCCGGCCCGGGTGAAGTGCGCGTAAGGGTGAATGCCGTTGCGCTCAACTATAGCGATAAAATGGTGATTGAAGGCACGATGCCGATCCCGCTCTCCTTCCCGTTTACCCCGGCGTCCGACATGGCGGGCGTGGTGGACAGCATTGGTGAAGGCGTCACGCGTTTCCAGCCCGGCGCGCGCGTTATCTCAACCTTCTTTCCGGAGTGGATCGACGGCAGGCCGCAGGCGGACGCGCGCAATTTGCCCTATAGAACGTCCGGCGGCTATTTCCAGGGAATGCTGGCCGAGTATGTGGTTGTGAAGGAGGACGCGCTGGTGGCCTCTCCGGAAACCCTGGATGACGCCGAGGCCAGCACCTTACCCTGCGCGGGGCTTACCGCCTGGTTTGCTCTGGTGGAACGCGGCCAGCTGCGCGCCGGGCAATCGGTGCTGGTGCAGGGCACGGGCGGCGTGGCGATATTCGCCCTGCAAATCGCAAAAGCGCACGGCGCAGAGGTGTTTGTCACCTCGGGGAGCGATGAAAAACTGGCGCTGGCCAAAAAGCTGGGCGCCAGCCGGGGCATCAACCGCCTGAAAGGCGACTGGGCTGAAAATACGCTGGCACTCACGCAGGATCGCGGCATCGACCATATAATCGAAACCGTGGGGGGCGATAACCTGAAGCATTCTCTGCGCGCCGTTGCCGTTCACGGACGTATCTCGGTCATTGGCGTGCTGGCCGGGACGGACATTTCGCTGCCTGCTGGCGAACTGTTGCTGAAATCGCCGGTCATTCAGGGGATTGGTGTGGGGCACCGCCGGGCACTGGAAGATTTCGTCCGCGCCGTGGACGTGACGGGGCTGAAGCCGGTGATCGATCGTCGCTACCGCTTTGATGAACTTAAGCAGGCGCTCGAACATCTGGATCGCGGCGCGTTCGGTAAAATCGTTCTCACCCGCGCCTAAGTCATTATTCCCCGGGATGCGAGTAAAAGGGGCACTTCTGTTGCGCAATGTAGCTCTATTTTTGTGTGCTTAATCGCGTTAGCATGAGACAGCACTCATTTATCCCGGGGAACTCATGGCTATCAAACTCATTGCAATCGACATGGACGGCACGCTGCTGCTGCCAGACCACACTATCTCTCCAGCCGTAAAGAACGCGATCGCCGCGGCACGCGCTAAGGGCGTGAATGTGGTGCTGACCACCGGACGTCCGTATGCGGGCGTGCACAGCTACCTGAAAGAGCTGCACATGAACCAGCCTGGCGACTACTGCATCACCTATAACGGCGCGCTGGTGCAGAAAGCCGCGGATGGCAGTACGGTTGCGCAAACCGCGCTGAGCTACGATGACTATCTGTTCCTGGAAAAGCTGTCCCGTGAAGTGGGTTCCCACTTCCACGCGCTCGATCGCAATACGCTCTACACCGCCAACCGCGATATCAGCTACTACACGGTACATGAATCCTACGTGGCGACCATTCCGCTGGTGTTCTGTGAAGCGGAGAAAATGGACCCGGCGACGCAGTTCCTGAAAGTGATGATGATCGACGAGCCGGAGATCCTGGATAAAGCCATCGCGCGCATTCCGGCAGAGGTCAAAGAGAAGTACACCGTGCTGAAAAGCGCGCCGTACTTCCTCGAAATCCTCGATAAACGCGTCAATAAAGGCACGGGCGTGAAATCGCTGGCCGACGCGCTGGGTATTAAACCTGAGGAGATCATGGCGCTGGGCGACCAGGAGAACGACATCGCGATGATAGAATTCGCCGGCATGGGCGTGGCGATGGATAACGCGATCCCATCGGTGAAAGACGTGGCAAACTTCGTCACCAAATCCAATCTGGAAGACGGCGTGGCGTACGCCATCGAGAAGTTTGTGCTGCAGTAACGATGATTTTCAATCATTGGCCTCGGTTATCAACCGGGGCTTTTTTTTGGGTTTAATTTATTGAATTGTTCTTTTTGTGATCTCGATTGTAGTACAACATTGTTTGATTGTACTACATTGTCGCCACGGCAAAGACGAAATCCCTCACGTTTGTACTGCAAAAGTGAGGCGAAATTCAGCGGTCGCGGTAAAGTAGTCATGCACACAAAGAGCACAAGGACTCTCTATGACTCTCAATAAAACCGATCGCATCGTCATTACGCTGGGCACTCAGATTGTGGGCGGGAAATACGTTCCCGGTTCGCCACTGCCAGCAGAGGCTGAACTGTGTGAGGAGTTTGAAACCTCGCGCAACATCATCCGGGAAGTGTTCCGCTCGCTGATGGCGAAGCGGCTGATTGAAATGAAACGGTATCGCGGTGCGTTTGTTGCCCCGCGCAACCAGTGGAACTACCTCGATACCGACGTATTGCAGTGGTTACTGGAAAACGACTACGACCCTCGGCTGATCGGCGCGATGAGTGAAGTACGAAATCTGGTGGAACCGGCAATCGCACGTTGGGCGGCGGAACGCGCAACGTCCGGCGACCTGGCACAAATCGAGTCGGCTTTAAACGACATGATTGCCAATAACCAGAACCGGGAAGCGTTCAATGAGGCGGACATTCGCTATCACGAAGCGGTGTTGCAGTCGGTACATAACCCGGTATTACAGCAGCTTAGCGTGGCGATCAGCTCGCTACAGCGAGCAGTATTTGAACGTACCTGGATGGGCGATGAGGCCAACATGCCAAAAACGCTCCAGGAACATAAAGCGCTGTTCGATGCGATACGGCATCAGGATGGCGATGCGGCAGAGCAGGCGGCGCTTACCATGATTGCCAGCTCGACACGAAGGTTGAAGGAAATCACATGACATCTCGCTACATCGCAATTGACTGGGGTTCGACCAATCTGCGCGCCTGGCTTTATCAGGACGAGCAGTGCCTGGAGAGCAGGCAATCAGAAGCAGGCGTAACGCGCCTGAACGGTAAACCCCCTGAGGCGGTGTTAGCAGAGGTCACACAAAAGTGGCGCGATAGCGCCACGCCGGTAGTCATGGCGGGTATGGTAGGCAGTAACGTAGGCTGGAAAACCGCGCCTTATCTGCCTGTTCCCGCTCATTTCTCCGCTATTGGCGATCGGTTAACGTCCGTAGGCGACAATATCTGGATTATTCCCGGTTTGTGCGTTTCTCGCGACGATAACCACAACGTGATGCGCGGTGAAGAGACGCAGCTGCTTGGCGCGCGCACGCTATCTCCTTCTTCTGTCTACGTCATGCCCGGAACGCACTGCAAGTGGGTCCAGGCTGATGCTGAGCAAATCCACGACTTTCGCACCGTGATGACCGGCGAGCTGCACCATTTGCTGCTCAACCATTCACTGGTGGGAGCCGGTTTGCCGGAGCAAAAAGCCTCGTCAGAGGCGTTTGCTGCCGGGCTTGAACGTGGGATCGCTTCCCCTGCCGTTTTGCCGCAGCTTTTTGAGGTTCGCGCCTCGCACGTGCTGGGAAATCTCCCGCGCGAGCAGGTCAGTGAATTTCTCTCGGGCCTGCTGATTGGCGCTGAGGTCGCCAGCATGCGTGACTTCATCGCGCACGAGCAGGCTATCACGATTGTCGCTGGCGCATCGCTAACGTCACGCTACGAACAGGCGTTTCGCGCTGTTGGGCTTACCGTTTCAACGGTACCCGGCGACACGGCATTTCAGGCAGGAATAAGGAGCATCGCTCATGCAGTGGCAAACTGACCTTCCCCTTATCGCGATTTTGCGCGGTATCACGCCCGATGAGGCGTTAGCGCACGTCGGCGCAGTTATAGACGCCGGGTTCGACGCGGTGGAGATTCCGCTCAACTCCCCACAATGGGAGGAGAGCATTCCGGCCGTGGTGGATGCGTTTGGTGATAAAGCGCTGATTGGCGCGGGAACCGTCTTACAACCGGAGCAGGTGGACCAGTTGGCAAAGATGGGCTGCAAGCTCATCGTCACCCCGAACATCCATCCTGAGGTGATCCGCCGTGCGGTGGGTTACGACATGACCGTTTGCCCGGGATGCGCGACGGCCACAGAAGCGTTTACTGCCCTCGACGCGGGCGCGCAGTCGCTGAAAATTTTCCCGTCCTCGGCTTTTGGTCCGGATTACATCAAAGCGCTGAAGGCGGTCTTACCCGCCAGCGTGCCGGTCTTTGCCGTGGGTGGCGTTACGCCAGAAAACCTGGGCCAGTGGATAAGCGCTGGCTGCGTGGGCGCGGGGCTGGGCAGCGATCTCTATCGCGCCGGACAGCCCGTGGAACGCACCGCGCAGCAGGCGGCAGCATTTGTGAAAGCGTATCGAGAGGCAGTGAAATGAAAATAACCAAACTCACCACGTACCGTTTACCCCCGCGCTGGATGTTCCTGAAAATCGAAACCGATGAAGGTGTTGTGGGCTGGGGCGAGCCGGTGATTGAAGGGCGAGCCCGCACCGTTGAAGCCGCGGTGCATGAGCTGGGCGAGTACCTGATTGGTCAGGATCCGGCGCGCATTAACGACCTTTGGCAGGTGATGTATCGCGCGGGTTTCTACCGCGGTGGCCCGATTCTCATGAGCGCAATCGCCGGTATCGACCAGGCGCTGTGGGATATCAAAGGCAAAGTGCTGAACGCCCCGGTCTGGCAGCTAATGGGCGGCCTGGTGCGCGACAAAATCAAAGCCTACAGCTGGGTGGGCGGCGACCGTCCTGCGGAAGTGATCGACGGCATCACGCAGCTGCGCAACATTGGTTTTGACACCTTCAAGCTCAACGGCTGCGAAGAGATGGGCCTCATCGACAACTCGCGCGCGGTAGACCGGGCGGTAAATACCGTGGCGCAAATCCGTGAAGCCTTCGGCAACGAGATTGAGTTCGGCCTGGATTTTCACGGACGCGTCAGCGCGCCGATGGCGAAAGTGCTCATTAAAGAGCTGGAGCCGTATCGCCCGCTGTTTATCGAAGAGCCGGTGCTGGCCGAACAGGCGGAGTACTATCCGAAGCTGGCAGAACAGACCCATATTCCTATCGCGGCGGGCGAACGGATGTTCTCGCGCTTCGAGTTCAAGCGCGTGCTGGAAGCGGGCGGCATTGCGATTCTGCAGCCGGATCTCTCCCACGCGGGGGGCATCACCGAATGCTACAAAATTGCCGGCATGGCAGAAGCCTACGACGTGGCGCTGGCTCCGCACTGTCCGCTCGGGCCAATCGCGCTGGCGGCTTGTCTGCATGTCGATTTTGTCTCCCGTAATGCAGTGTTCCAGGAACAAAGCATGGGGATTCACTATAACAAAGGCGCGGAACTGCTCGATTTTGTGAAAAACAAAGAAGACTTCAGCATGGAAGGCGGCTTCTTTAAACCGTTAACGAAACCGGGTCTGGGCGTTGAAATTGACGAAGCCAAAGTTATTGAGCTGAGTAAACATGCGCCGGACTGGCGTAACCCGTTATGGCGGCATGAAGACGGTTCCGTCGCCGAGTGGTAAATGCGCGTCATACTTCGCGCTGGTGATGCGTTGGCTGCGCTTTCTTACTCCGGTCACATACTTTTGTATGCATCCCGGGGATGCGAAAACTTGCCGCCTTCCCCCAGCACGAATTATTTAGCGCATTCTGGCTACGTTTTTAAATAAAAAATAATTACACCCTCTGAAACTACAGGGCATGGTGAGCGGCTTCGCTATGCCCAAAATCTGGAGACAGATTGCGATGGATATTCCAGTTACTGCTGCAAAAACCGGGCGTCGCCGCTACCTGACGCTGTTAATGATCTTTATTACCGTGGTCATTTGCTATGTCGACCGCGCCAATCTTGCCGTGGCATCGGCCCATATTCAGGAAGAGTTTGGTATCACTAAAGCGGAAATGGGTTATGTCTTCTCGGCGTTTGCCTGGCTGTATACGCTCTGCCAGATCCCCGGCGGCTGGTTCCTTGACCGCGTGGGTTCACGTCTGACCTACTTTATCGCTATTTTCGGCTGGTCCGTGGCGACCCTGTTCCAGGGCTTCGCGACCGGGCTGATGTCGCTGATTGGCCTGCGCGCCATCACCGGGGTTTTCGAAGCGCCCGCTTTTCCAACCAACAACCGCATGGTGACCAGCTGGTTTCCGGAACACGAGCGCGCCTCGGCGGTCGGCTTTTACACCTCCGGGCAGTTTGTCGGCCTGGCGTTCCTGACGCCACTGCTGATCTGGATCCAGGAACTGCTCAGCTGGCACTGGGTGTTCATCGTCACCGGCGGGATTGGCATTATCTGGTCGCTAATTTGGTTTAAGGTCTATCAGCCGCCACGGCTGACCAAAAGCATCAGCAAAGCCGAGCTGGACTACATCCGCGACGGCGGTGGCCTGGTGGATGGCGATGCGCCGGTGAAAAAAGAGGCGCGTCAGCCGCTGAGCAAAGCGGACTGGAAGCTGGTCTTCCACCGTAAGCTGGTGGGCGTGTATCTGGGCCAGTTTGCGGTTACCTCGACGCTGTGGTTCTTCCTGACCTGGTTCCCGAACTACCTGACTCAGGAGAAGGGAATCACCGCCCTGAAGGCGGGCTTTATGACGACCGTACCGTTCCTGGCGGCCTTCTTTGGCGTACTGCTTTCCGGCTGGCTGGCCGATAAGCTGGTGAAAAAAGGCTACTCCCTGGGTGTGGCGCGTAAAACGCCGATTATCTGTGGATTGCTGATCTCCACCTGCATCATGGGCGCCAACTATACCAACGATCCGGTGTGGATAATGACCCTGATGGCAGTTGCGTTCTTTGGTAATGGTTTCGCCTCGATTACCTGGTCGCTGGTGTCGTCTCTTGCACCGATGCGGCTGATTGGCCTGACCGGCGGCGTATTTAACTTCGTTGGCGGGCTGGGCGGCATCACCGTGCCGCTGGTCATCGGTTACCTTGCGCAGGACTACGGCTTCGGCCCGGCACTGGTCTATATCTCGGCGGTTGCACTGATCGGTGCGCTCTCCTACATTCTGCTGGTGGGCGACGTGAAACGAGTAGGTTAAATCCCGCTGATGTTTTACCCTGATGCGATAACTGCGCATCAGGGTATCCTCATGAAACAAATCACCTTCGCTTCCCGCAACCACCAGCTAACCAACATCAACACCTGGACGCCGGACAGCCGTTGGCTGGTCTACGACGTGCGTCCGTCAGGGGCGTCGTTCACCGGAGAAACCATCGAACGGGTGAACGTCGGTACGGGGGAGGTTGAGGTGATTTATCGCGCCACCGACGGTGCGCACGTTGGCGTGGTGACCGTTCATCCTGCACAAGAGAAATACGTTTTTATCCACGGCCCCAAAAATCCGGATGCGGACTGGCGCTACGATTTTCACCATCGCCAGGGGGTAATTGTGCATCAAGGCCAGGTGAGCAACCTGGACGCGATGGATATTACCGCACCTTACACCGCAGGCGCGCTGCGCGGCGGCAGCCACGTCCATGTCTTCAGCCCGAACGGGCAGCTCGTCAGCTTTACCTATAACGACCATGTGCTGCACGCGCGCGATCCAAAGCTCGATTTACGCAACGTTGGCGTGGCGGCGCCTTTCGGCCCGGTGAACCCGCAGGGGAGCCATCCCCGCGAATATCCGGGGGCTTACTGGAGCGTGCTGGTCAGCCGCACAACGCCAACGCCAGAGCCGGGCAGCGACGAGATTAACCGCGCCTACGAAGAGGGCTGGGTGGGCAACAGCAGGCTGGCGTTTATCGGGGATACTCTCTCTGCGAAGGGCGAAAAAATACCGGAACTGTTTATCGTGGACCTGCCTGAAGACGAACAGGGCTGGAAGCGTGCGGGCGATGCGCCGCTACAGGGCACGCCAGAAACGCTGCCTGCGCCGCCAGCGGGCGTGATGCAGCGTCGGTTAACCTTCACGCATCACAATCGCTATCCGGGCCTGGTGAACGTGCCGCGTCACTGGGTTCGCAGCAATCCGCAGGGCACGCAGATCGCGTTTCTCATGCGTGATGATAACGGCATTGTGCAGCTGTGGCTGATCTCGCCTGATGGCGGCGAGCCGCGCCAGCTCACCCATGCTGAACGCGACATCCAGTCAGCGTTTAACTGGCACCCATCCGGCGACCGTCTGGGGTTTGTGCTTGAAAACCGGATCGCCTGCTGTGATGCGCAGAGCGGAGAGGTGACGTTTTTGACGTCCGATCGCGGCAATCCGCCGTCTGCGGATGCGGTCGTGTTTTCCCCGGACGGGCGCTTTATTGCGTGGATGGAAGAGACGAGCGGTTTCCGTCAGCTTTGGGTAACGGAAACCGCACAGAACTAGCGTGGAGGCAGGTTTGCGGGCGGGATGACGGCGTTTGTCGCCAGATTTTCCTGCTCGCTTTTCTCTACCCGTGAGCGCACGGAGCTGTCCTTACGAAACATATCCCACGGCAGCAGAACCGTATCCGCCACGGCCGTAAAGGGCATATCCAGGATAACCAGGGATTTGGTGCCCCAGTTTGTATCGTCATCGGAGATCATCGCCGCGCTGGCGCGCGTCCCCGGATATGTTCCTTCTTTACCGCCGGTGTGAGACATCACGCTCGAACACCCGCAAAGTAAAACTACCCCGCTGAACGTCGTCAGCTTTATCAGAACATTTTTCATCATCACTCAGTCATCGTTAATGGCACTGCATAGACCTGCAACTCAGGGTTATAGCGAGCCTTATCCCAAATGGATAGCCCGATAACCCCGCACTGTGGCAGCCATCGCAATTTAACCCTTTGTGCTGTTGTCCCAGAGTCTATGCGACAACCAGCAAAGTGCAAAAAAATCTCACATAAATGGCCTTGAAAAGCGCGGTTGCAGACCCATTTTAAGAATACGACCCGATAACGAACTCGCCTGATGGGTTTTCGGGGTCGCAAGGCCTGTCCATGGTGGAAGGCTGCAATTTCTCGCTGATTTCAGGAGTTTTATTTATGCGTAACTTCGATCTTTCTCCGCTATACCGTTCTGCAATTGGTTTTGACCGCCTGTTTAACCATTTAGAAAATAACCAAAGCCAGAGCAACGGCTACCCTCCATACAATGTTGAGCTGGTTGACGAAAACCACTACCGCATCGCCATTGCCGTCGCCGGTTTTGCAGAAAACGAACTGGAGATCACCGCGCAGGACAACCTGCTGGTGGTGAAAGGTTCCCATACGGCCGAGCAGAAAGAACGTACCTACCTCTACCAGGGCATCGCCGAGCGCAACTTTGAACGCAAGTTCCAGTTAGCCGAGAACATTCACGTCAAGGGCGCGAACCTGGTTAACGGCCTGCTGTTTATCGAACTGGAACGCGTGATTCCGGAAGAGAAAAAACCGCGCCGTATCGAAATTAACTAATTATGCGGGTCGCAAACGCGGCCCACACAGACTTGCTTGCCGTAACGGGAGCATATGCGAATCCATCCGGATTTGCAGGAACAACTGCGCACAAAATTAAACTGTGCCGAACTCGCTTCTCAGAAGGAGATTTAGTATGCGTAACTACGATTTATCCCCCCTGCTGCGTCAGTGGATTGGTTTTGACAAACTGGCTAACGCCCTGCAAAGCACCACCGAGCAACAGACGTTTCCGCCGTACAACATCGAAAAAAGCGACGATAACCACTATTGCATCACCCTCGCGCTGGCCGGCTTCCGCCAGGAGGATCTGGATATCCAGCTTGAAGGCACGCGTCTGACCGTGAAAGGTACGCCGGAAAAACAAGAGACCGAAACCAAATGGCTGCACCAGGGGCTGGTTAACCAGCCGTTTAGCCTGAGCTTTACCCTGGCAGACCATATGGACGTCTCCGGCGCAACCTTTACCAACGGGCTGCTGCATATTGACCTGACCCGTAACGTGCCGGAAGCCATCGCGCCGCAGCGTATCGCCATTAGCGACCGGCCGGCATTAAACAGTTAACAAGTCCGCCGAACCTGTAGGTCGGGTAAGGCGTAGCCGCCACCCGACACCGCTCACAGACCGCACAAGGCCCTGCCCCGGCAGGGCTTTTTTGTGCGCCATCGCCCATACAACCGCCCACGGCTCTGAGAGAATCCTTAGCATAACTAAGGTTATGCCAAGGAAGTGGATCATGAGTGATATCGCGTTAACCGTCAGCGTGTTGGCCCTGGTCGCTGTTGTTGGCCTGTGGATAGGAAATATCAAAATCCGCGGCGTCGGGTTTGGGATAGGCGGGGTGCTGTTTGGCGGCATTTTTGTCGGGCACTTTGCCGACAAGCTCGGGCTGGTCCTCAGCGCCGAAATGCTGCACTTTACGCAGGAGTTCGGCCTGATCCTCTTCGTTTATACCATCGGTATTCAGGTTGGCCCGGGGTTTTTCGCCTCTCTTCGTGTCTCCGGATTACGGCTTAACCTGTTTGCTCTCGGCATCGTGGTGATGGGCGGGCTGGTCACCGCCATTTTGCATAAAATCTTCGATATCCCGCTGCCCGTGGTGCTGGGCATTTTCTCCGGGGCGGTCACCAACACGCCCGCGCTCGGTGCCGGGCAGCAAATCCTGCGCGATTTGGGCATCGAACCCGGCATTGTCGACCAGATGGGGATGAGCTACGCCATGGCCTATCCGTTTGGGATTTGCGGCATTCTCCTCTCCATGTGGCTGGTACGCGTCCTGTTTCGCATCAGCGTCGATAAAGAGGCGAAGGACCATGAAACCACGCTTACCAACGGCCATATGCCGATCAAAACCATCAACATTCGGGTCGATAACCCTAACCTGAACAATATGGCGATTCAGGACGTGCCGATCCTGAACAGCGCCAATATCATCTGCTCCCGCCTCAAGCGTGACGATATGCTGATGGTGCCCGCGCCCGGCACCGTTATTCAGCAGGGCGATCTGCTGCACCTGGTCGGCCAGCCCGGGGACTTAAACAACGCGCGGCTGGTGATTGGCCAGGAAGTGGATACTTCGCTCTCAACCCGCGGCACCGATATGCGCGTTGAGCGCGTTGTGGTGACGAACGAGCACGTGCTGGGCAAGAAAATACGCGATTTGCAGGTAAAAGAGCGCTATGACGTGGTGATCTCCCGCCTCAACCGTGCGGGTGTCGAGCTGGTCGCCAGCCCGGAGGCCAGCCTGCAGTTCGGGGATATCCTCAACCTGGTTGGCCGCCCGTCGTCCATCGACGCCGTGGCGGATATGGTGGGTAACGCCCAGCAAAAACTGCAGCAGGTGCAGATGCTGCCCGTGTTTATCGGCATCGGGCTCGGCGTGCTGCTCGGCTCTATTCCGCTGTACGTGCCGGGCTTCCCGGTGGCGCTCAAGCTGGGCCTGGCGGGCGGGCCGCTGATTATGGCGCTGATCCTCGGGCGCATCGGCTGCATCGGTAAGCTCTACTGGTTTATGCCGCCGAGCGCCAACCTGGCGCTGCGCGAGCTGGGCATCGTGCTGTTCCTGGCAGTGGTCGGGCTGAAATCCGGCGGGGATTTTGTCGATACGCTGGTCAAAGGCGAAGGGTTGAGCTGGGTCGGCTACGGCATCTTTATCACGGCGATTCCTCTGCTGACGGTGGGCATTCTGGCGCGGATGTTCGCCAAAATGAACTACCTGACGCTGTGCGGGATGCTGGCGGGCTCCATGACCGATCCGCCCGCGCTGGCCTTTGCCAACAATCTGCACGCCACCAGCGGCGCGGCGGCGCTCTCCTATGCTACCGTCTACCCGCTGGTGATGTTCCTGCGCATCATTACGCCGCAGCTACTGGCGGTGCTGTTCTGGGGGATGGGCTAGCAGGTCGTCCGGGTGGATGCGCCGCAGATGGTAGTCCACCTGATAATCGCTGGTATTTCGGAACATCACGGAATAATTGAGGAACTCGCCGCTGTCGCTGTAGGAAAGGGAGGTGATACGCAGCAGCGGCGTCTGTTCCGGCAGGTTCATATAACCCGCCAGCTGTTTATCGGCCAGCACGGGCGTCAGGCTCTCATAGTTGCCGCTGATGGTGATCTCGCACTCCTTCTCGATGTAATCAAACTTCGACCCTTCCAGATGCGCCAGCGACAGATTGCGAAACAGCTTCACGGGCATAAAGCTGTCCTCCAGCATCAGCGGCTTTCCGTCCACGTAGCGCACCCGTCGGGAAAAGTAGATCCGCTCATCCACCTGAATCCGCAGCTGGCTGGCGATGGCGGGCGGGGCGGGCATCACTTCGAACTGCAGCACCTTGCTCTGCACCTCTTTTCCCTGCTGGCGCAGCACCTCCACCAGCCCGGTCAGGTTGGTGGTTTCGTGGTGAACGTCTTTGCGTGACACAAACGTTCCGCTCCCGTGCCGCCGTTCAACCAGCCCCCAGCCCACGAGGAGATCCAGCGCCTTGCGAATGGTCATGCGCGCCACGCCGAACTCCTGTGCCAAAGCCTTCTCACCGGGCAGCGGGCTGCCGATGTTGTAGTCCGACGAATTCAGCCGCAGCCGCAATCTGTCGGCGATAGATTTGTAGATCACCAGTAGACCTCTCTGCCCCCATTATGGCGTCGGTTACGTCTTCACATGTCCATATTTACAACGAAAAGTAGACCTGATTGGTCAAAATAAAACCATGAATGCGATCACGAATCGCAGCGGCACGCCATGTTCGCGCATCAGTAAGTTCTTATGCTCACCTCAGGCCAGCAAAAAACCATAAAGGCCTCTACCCCTACAGGTTGTTTCATGAGGATTTAAAAATGCTCAGTCAAATACAACGTTTCGGCGGTGCCATGTTTACCCCGGTGTTGCTGTTCCCCTTCGCCGGGATCGTGGTGGGAATCGCCATCATGCTTCGCAATCCGCTGTTTGTCGGCGAAGCCTTAACGGCCCCCGATCATCTTTTCGCGCAGATCGTTCACATCATTGAAGAGGGCGGCTGGGCGGTGTTTCGCAATATGCCGCTGATTTTTGCCGTGGGCCTGCCGATTGGCCTGGCGAAGCAGGCGCAGGGCCGCGCCTGTCTGGCGGTGCTGATTAGCTTTCTGACCTGGAACTACTTCATCAACGCGATGGGGATGACCTGGGGCCACTTCTTTGGCGTCGACTTCTCCGCCGAACCGACGGCGGGAAGCGGGCTGGCGATGATTGCCGGCATCAAAACGCTTGATACCAGCATCATCGGCGCCATCGTGATTTCGGGCATCGTGACCGCCATCCACAACCGCTATTTCGACAAGCCGCTGCCGGTTTTCCTGGGGATTTTCCAGGGAAGCTCCTTCGTTGTTATCCTCGCGTTTTTCGTCATGATCCCCTGCGCCTGGCTGACGCTGCTGGGCTGGCCGAAAGTGCAGATGGGCATTGAGTCCCTGCAGGCGTTCCTGCGCTCCGCCGGGGCGCTGGGCGTGTGGGTGTATACCTTCCTGGAACGCATTCTGATCCCAACCGGATTGCACCACTTCGTCTACGGCCCGTTCATCTTCGGCCCGGCGGCGGTTGAGGGCGGAATTCAGGTCTACTGGGCGCAGCATCTGCAGGAATTCAGCCAGAGCACCCTGCCGCTGAAAACGCTCTTCCCGGAAGGCGGCTTCGCCCTGCACGGCAACTCCAAAGTGTTTGGCTCGGTCGGGATTGCGCTGGCGATCTGGTACACCGCCTCAGCGGAAAACCGCGTCAAGGTGGCGGGCCTGCTGATACCGGCCACGCTCACCGCGGTGCTGGTGGGCATTACTGAACCGCTTGAATTCACCTTCCTGTTTATCTCACCGCTGCTGTTTGCCGTTCACGCCGTGCTGGCGGCCACCATGGCAACGGTGATGTACGCCTTCGGCGTGGTCGGGAACATGGGCGGCGGCCTGCTGGACCAGTTCCTGCCGCAAAACTGGATCCCGATGTTCCACAACCACGCCGCGACGGTCTTTACCCAAATCGGCATCGGCATCTGCTTTACCGGCATCTACTTCGTGGTCTTCAAAACGCTGATCGTGCGTCTGAACCTCAAAACGCCGGGCCGGGAGGAGAGCGAAATCAAGCTCTACAGCAAGGCCGACTATAAGGCGGCGCGCGGGCAAACCACTGCCCCGGCGGCGGCCAGCCAGCAGGTCGGACAGGCCGCCGGATTCCTGCAGGCGCTCGGCGGCGCGGCCAACATCGAAAGCATCAACAACTGTGCTACCCGCCTGCGTATCGCCCTGGTCGATATGGCCAAAACGCAAAGCGATGACGTCTTCAAAGCCCTCGGCGCCCACGGCGTGGTGCGACGCGGCAACGGCATTCAGGTGATAGTTGGCCTGCACGTTCCTCAGGTGCGCGACCAGCTGGAATCGCTGATGAAAACCCCTTTATCGAATGAACAAACCACCCTGACAGAGG
The DNA here is from genome assembly GCF_021892025.1 of Enterobacter cloacae complex sp. ECC445. Lineage (NCBI taxonomy): Bacteria > Pseudomonadati > Pseudomonadota > Gammaproteobacteria > Enterobacterales > Enterobacteriaceae > Enterobacter > Enterobacter cloacae complex sp. ECC445. The sequence continues at coordinate 28,080 of NZ_JAKLRZ010000030.1, forward strand.
CTATATCATGAAAAAATTCTCAGTTGTCATTGCCGGCGGCGGCAGCACCTTTACGCCTGGTATCGTCCTGATGCTGTTAGCCAACCGTGACCGTTTCCCGCTGCGCGCCCTGAAGTTCTTTGACAACGACGGCGCGCGTCAGGAGACCATCGCCGAAGCGTGCAAAATCATCCTTAAGGAGCAGGCCCCGGAGATTGCGTTCAGCTACACCACCGATCCGAAAGCGGCGTTTACCGATGTCGACTTCGTGATGGCGCATATCCGCGTGGGCAAATACCCGATGCGTGAAAAGGATGAAAAAATCCCGCTGCGCCACGGCGTGCTGGGTCAGGAAACCTGCGGGCCGGGCGGCATCTCCTACGGCATGCGCTCTATCGGCGGCGTGCTGGAGCTGGTGGATTACATGGAGCAGTACTCCCCGAACGCGTGGATGCTGAACTACTCCAACCCGGCGGCGATTGTCGCAGAAGCCACGCGCCGTCTGCGCCCGAACGCCAAAATCCTCAACATCTGCGATATGCCGATCGGCATTGAAGGGCGCATGGCGCAGATTGTCGGCCTGAACAGCCGCAAAGAGATGCGCGTGCGCTACTACGGCCTGAACCACTTCGGCTGGTGGACCTCGATTGAAGACCTGAACGGCAACGATATGATGCCGAAATTGCGCGAATACGTGGCGAAAAAAGGCTATGTTCCGCCTTCGGAAGACGCCCATACCGAAGCGAGCTGGAACGATACGTTCGCTAAAGCAAAAGACGTGCAGGCGCTGGATCCGGACACCATGCCGAACACCTACCTGAAATACTACCTGTTCCCGGACTACGTGGTCGCGCATTCCAACCCGGAACGCACCCGCGCCAATGAAGTCATGGATCACCGTGAGAAGAACGTGTTCAGTTCCTGCCGGGCGATTATCGAGGCGGGAAAATCCTCAGCCGGGGAACTGGAAATCGACGAACATGCGTCGTACATCGTCGATCTGGCGACCGCGATTGCCTTCAATACCCAGGAACGGATGCTGCTGATCGTGCCAAATAACGGGGCCATTCATAACTTTGATGCCGATGCGATGGTGGAAATTCCGTGCCTGGTGGGCCATAACGGACCGGAGCCGCTCACGGTGGGCGATATTCCGCACTTCCAGAAAGGGCTGATGAGCCAGCAGGTGGCGGTGGAAAAACTGGTTGTGGATGCCTGGGAGCAGCGCTCGTACCAGAAACTCTGGCAGGCGATTACCCTGTCGAAAACCGTGCCGAGCGCGTCCGTCGCGAAAGCGATTCTGGATGACCTGATCGAGGCCAACAAGGACTACTGGCCGGAACTGCACTAACCTTCCTGACCGGCATCGCCCGATGCCGGTCTCCTTGTCCTTGTCGATTTACGCTATGCTGAAGCCTGCCTGCAGCACGACAAGGAACCTCCATGAAAATTTCCCGCCTCGGCGAAGCGCCGGACTACCGCTTCTCTCTGGCTAATGAACGCACGTTTTTAGCGTGGATCCGCACCGCGCTGGGCTTTCTTGCCGCCGGGGTGGGGCTCGATCAGCTCGCGCCTGATTTCGCCACGCCGCTGATTCGCGAGGTGCTGGCGCTGCTGCTGTGCCTGTTCGCGGGCGTGCTGGCGATTTACGGCTACCTGCGCTGGCTGCGCAACGAGAAGGCAATGCGCCTGAAGCAGGATCTGCCCTACACGCGCGGGTTGCTCATCATCAGCGCGATCCTGCTGGCGGTGGCGGGCGTGGTGATGGTGCTGGTGTTCTATGGCGGATAGCCGCAAAGCGCGACGCGAAGCGGACCCCGGCCTGCAGCCGGAGCGGACGTCGCTCGCCTGGCTGCGCACGCTGCTGGGGTATGGCGCGCTGATTGCCCTGGCGATTAAGCACAACTGGCACCGCACGGGGGCGCCGTTCTGGATCTCGATTGTTGTGCTGGCGCTGGTGGCGATCGTTTTATGGCGCTATACCCGCAGCCGTAACCTGATGGACGTGGCGCAGGATGATTTTGTGCAGCCGAAAGCGGTGCGGGATAAGTTCCTGATCGCCCTGGCCGTGCTGTCTCTCTCACTGCTGTTTGCGATGACCCACATTCAGCAAATTGTGAGCTTTTAAAGCCCGGTGGCGGCTACGCCTTACCGGGCCTACAACTGCCGCGAACCGTAGGCCGGGTAAGGCGCAGCCGCCACCCGGCATAATTACTTCCCTTTCGCCAGATACTTCGCCATCTCGTCTTCCGGCACCATGCCGCCGCCGGTTGCCCATACCAGGTGGGTGACGCTGGCATCTGAATCCACACGCAGCGGCCCGGCCATGCCCGCCAGCGCGGACGGTTCCAGCCGAATGCCTTCCTCCTGCGCCAGCCAGCCGAGCATGTCGTACATGCTCCGATCGGAAAGCGTATAGAACCCGTCCAGCAGGCGCTCCATCGCGCGGCCCACGAAGCCGGACGCGCGCCCGACCGCCAGCCCGTCCGCTGCCGTCACGTTATCAATGCCCAGATCCTGCACCGCAATCTCATCGTGCAGGCCGGTGTAGACGCCCAGCAGCATGCACGGCGAGTGCGTGGGTTCCGCGAAGAAACAGTGGACGTTATCGCCAAAGGCCAGCTTCAGGCCAAACGCCACGCCGCCAGGGCCGCCGCCGACGCCGCACGGCAGGTAGACGTACAGCGGGTGTTCCGCATCCACCACGCGGCCCTGCTCTGCAAACTGCGCCTTCAGCCGCTCGCCTGCCACCGCGTAGCCCAGGAACAGGGTGCGGGAGTCTTCATCGTCAATGAAGAAGCAGTTCGGATCGCTTTCTGCCGCCTTGCGCCCCTGTTCCACCGCCACGCCGTAGTCCTGCTCATACTCCACAACGATGACGCCGTGGCTGCGGAGCTTCGCTTTCTTCCACTCGCGGGCGTCGGCGGACATATGCACCGTCACCTTAAAGCCGATGCGTGCGCTCATGATGCCGATGGACATCCCCAGGTTGCCGGTTGAGCCTACCGCAATGCTGTACTGGCTGAAGAAGTCCTTAAAGCGCGGCTCCAGCAGAATGCTGTAGTCGTCTTCGGTGCTCAGCAACCCGGCCTCCAGCGCCAGTTTCTCCGCGTGGGTCAACACCTCGTAGATGCCGCCGCGCGCCTTAATCGAGCCGGAGATCGGCAGATGGCTGTCTTTTTTCAGCAGCAGGGTGCCGGGAATAACCTTGCCGGATTCTTTCTCCAGCCGCACCTGCATGGCCGGAATGGCGACCAGTTCGGATTCAATAATCCCGCCCTTTGCTGCCGTTTCCGGAAAGGCTTTCGCCAGATACGGCGCGAAGCGGTTGAGGCGCGCGTGCGCGTCGTCCACGTCGGATTTGGTCAGCCCGACGTAAGGCAAGCCTTCCGCCAGCGTCGTGGTACGCGGGTTACGCCAGGTGGTTTCTTTCAGGGCAATCAGATCCTCAACCAGAGGAAACCGTGCGGTTAAAGTGGTGATAGTTGGGTTTTCCATAGTACGTCTCTTCGCGCTCAGATAATGAAAGAAAGCAGGAATGTGCCGCCAAGTGCAAGCACCGAGGCGATAAACGTCGCCGTCGTATAGTATTTGAAGGTCTCATTCAGGGTCGCGCCGCAGTATTGCTTCACCAGCCAGAAGAGAGAATCGGTCACGATCGTGCAGCCAATGGCGCCGGAACCGATGGCAATGGTGATGATCTCCGGGCTAACGTTCGGGTAGAGCGGCAGCATCGGCGCGACTATCGCCGTGGCGCCCATCATCGCGACCGTCGCCGAACCCACGGCGGCATGCAGCACCAGCGCCACCAGCCAGGCGAGCAGGATAGGGTGCATGTGCAGGTTCGAAAGAATATGCGCCAGAGAGTCCGCCAGTCCGCTGGTTTTGAGGATGGCGTTGAACGCCCCGCCCGCGCCGATGATCAGCAAAATGTTCGCAATAGAGCCAAAGCCGTGCTCGGTGTGCGTGAGCATCGCCCCCATGCCCATATGCTGGCGGATCCCCAGCAGGTAGTAGGCGACAAACACGGCGATAAACATCGCGGTGATCGGGTTGCCGATAAACTCCAGCAGCGTATACAGCGACCCTTCTTTTGCCATATTCAGCTCGGCGATGGTCTTCACCAGCATCAGGGCAATCGGCAGCAGCACCGTGAACAGCGTGGCGCCCAGCGACGGCAGGGTGTGCTCTTCTCGCACCTTGAGGTCCGAAAATTCCGCCGGAACCGGTTTAAACGGCAGGCGATTGCCGAGCAGTTTCAGGAACAGCGGGCCGCCGACCAGAGATGCCATCAGGCCTACCATCAAACCGTAGACGATCACCGTTCCAACGTCCGCGCCTAACTTATTGGTCACAAACAGCGCGGCCGGGTGCGGAGGCACCACGCAGTGCACCGCCATCAGCGCGGTACAGAGCGGAATGGCCAGCTTGAGCAGCGACGTGTGGGTCTTTTTGGCAATGGAAAACGCCAGCGGGATCAGCAGCACAACGCCCACCTCCACGAACAGCGTAATGCCGCAGATCAGGCCCACCAGCACCATAATCACGTCCGCTGACAGCCAGCGGCAGCGCTGGAGCGTAATCCCGATGCGCTCTGCCGCGCCGGAAACCTCCATCATCTTGCCGAGAATGGTGCCCAGACCAATCACCGCCGCCAGGAAGCCCAGCGTGCCGCCAATCCCGCTCTCAATGGCGTTCACCATATCCAGCGGGCTCATTCCCATCATCGCGCCGACGAAAAAGCTCGCCAGCAGCAGCGCGAGGAACGGGTGAAACTTCAGCTTAACGATGGTTAAAACAATTAACACAATGCTGACCAGCAGCGTTGCCACAACCCAGACCTGAGATCCCATATCTCACCTCACCCTTATGTCATCTGTGGGTATTGGACGAAAAAACGGCGTGGGCTGACAAACGATATAAATTGGCGTTCAGATGAGCCAGATTGGATCAACTGAGTGACTGTGCTCTAAAAAGTGCACTTAATCCGCGTTAGGTTCACATAAATTCACCCTTAAACGGTATGCTGAGCGCAGAAACCACGTGCGAGAATTGTGATGACCGATGCAAATGAAGCCAGAAACCGGCTGTTAAACGGCTGGCAGCTGTCGAAAATGTACACCTTTGAAGTGGCCGCCCGGCATGAGTCCTTCGCGCTGGCGGCGGAGGAACTGTCGCTCAGCCCCAGCGCGGTGAGCCACCGCATCAACCTGCTGGAGGAGGAGCTCGGCATTCAGCTGTTTGTTCGCTCGCACCGTAAAGTTGAGCTGACGCAGGAGGGAAAGCGCGTTTACTGGACGCTTAAATCGTCGCTGGACACCCTGAATCAGGAGATCCTGGATATTAAAAACCAGGCGCTCTCCGGTACGCTCACGATTTATTCCCGGCCGTCCATCGCCCAGTGCTGGCTGGTACCCATGCTGGGCGACTTTACCCGCCGCTACCCGTCCATTTCGCTCACCGTCCTGACCGGCAATGATTATGTCAATATGCAGCGAACGGGCGTCGATCTGGCGCTCTATTTTGACGATACGCCGCCTAATCATCTTTCTCATCATTTCCTGATGGACGAGGCGATTTTGCCCGTCTGTTCACCGCAGTATGCCCGCGAGCACGATCTGCTGAAAAACCCCGATAACCTTGGCCACTGTACCCTGCTGCATGACCGTCAGGCCTGGAGCAATGATTCCGGCACGGATGAGTGGCTGAGCTGGGCGCAGCATTTTGCGGTAAATATGCCGCCATCGTCGGGCATTGGCTTCGATCGTTCAGATTTAGCGATAATTGCGGCCATCAACCACGTCGGCGTGGCGATGGGCAGAAAGCGGCTGGTGCAGAAACGGCTCGAGCGGGGTGAGCTGATCGCCCCGTTTGGTGACAAGACCCTGAAATGCCATCAGCACTACTATATTTCGACGCTTTCTGGCCGCCAGTGGCCGAAAATAGACGCCTTTATTGGCTGGCTGAGAGAGCTGGCAGGTTGAAGAATTATTACGCTTTCGCTCTACACCAAATGTGAAAAAGCGTGCTAAATACAGGTAATGCTTTCGATTTATCCAGGGTAAACCGTGTTAAAGCCTTTTGTTGTCTCTGCATTACTGATCTCTTCCGGCTGGGCGATTGCCGCCGAGCCGCCGATGACGGCTGCCCGCTATGCTCAGCAGTTGGGTGTGGGGATGGATGTAGACTGGGCGCGTACCGAGCGCGGCATACGCGAATTCGACCCGCTGGTGGTTCGCGATTTTCGTGCAAAAGGCATTACTCACGTGCGCATCCGCGTGGCCGATGAGCCGACGGAAGCGCGGCTGATTCACCTGCGCAAGCTGGTGGAAGCCTGCGAGCAGTATGGCGTGATCCCGATAATCGCTTATCAGGCTGATGAATATAAAAACGACCCAAAAGCCGACAACGAAAAAGAGACGATCAACTGGTGGATTGCCGTTGCGCACTATTTCGGTCAGAGCTATCCGCTGTTGGGTTTTGATCTCATTTATGAGCCGGCCGACAGGCTTAACCACAACCTGGCGTCGTTAAACCGCGTGTACGAAAAAACCATTAAGGCAATCCACGACATCGACCCGCAGCGGATGATCTTCATTGCTCCACGCCTGCGCGCCGCGCCGGAAGATTTATCCAGCCTGAAGCTGCCCGCGCACAGCCAGAACTACCTGCTGGCGGAGTGGCATATTTTCCCGTGGGGGCCGCTGAAAAATGGCGGCAAATACCCGTGGACGTCCGGCACGGCGGCGGAGAAAGCGGCTATCCATAACCGCATCAATACCGCGCTGCGCTGGCAGCAAAAAACCGGGCACGTTAGCTGGGTCGGGGGCTGGGGCGTAGGTGAATCAAGCCGCGTCACGCCAACCGCCTCGCAAATAGCCTTCGCCACCTTTATGGCCTGCGAGCTGCAAAAGGCGAAAATCCCGTATGCGCTTAACGCAGATTTCCAGTTTTACGATGGGGAAGAGGGGGCCTGGCGGCCTGCGCCGGAGCCGCTATTGCAGGCTATGATGACGCCCGTTTGCGAAAAGCCCGGCGAGAAGCCGGGCCATCATGCCGTTAAACCGGCTGCTCGTGATGCGGAACACGCGACGCCAGAGGCAGCCAGCACAGCAAAATCAGCAGCCCCATCAGCGTCATCAGCAAACCCAAACTAGCCTGCCCGGTCTGCGGCATCATGGCCGAGAGCCAGGCCAGCGCGCCGGAGCCGATGTTCTGCAGACCGCCCACCAGCGCGCCCGCCGTGCCCGCGAGGAACGGGAACGGCTCCATCGCGCCGCTGGTCGCCAGCGGGAACAGCATTCCCGCGCCGAAAAAGAACAGCGCAGCCGGGATGAGCAGCGTCCAGACGGTCATCACGCCAAACAGCCCCGGGATCCACATCATCAGCCCCGCCAGCAGGCAGCTAATCACTGCCTGCCACATCAGGGTGGAGAAACGCTTGTTCTGACGTCCGGCAAACCAGGCGCCGAAGAACGCCGCCGGGATAGGCAGAATAAACAGAATACTCACCACCATGCTGCTCAGGCCAAGCCCAGCGCCCAGCAGCACGCCGGAGCAGGCTTCAAACACCGCAATGCCCGCCAGGCCGCCGATCAGCATCAGCAGGTAACAGGTAAACGCGCCGTTGCCGAACAGCGTTTTGTAGCTGGCGATAAGCTTCGTGCGCGGCGCGTCCTGCGGGCGCGTTTCCGGCATCCAGCGCGCCATGCTGAAGGTGACAATGATGCACAGCACCAGCAGGAAGGCGTAACAGGCGCGCCAGGACCACATGGTGTCCAGCAGGCCGCCAATCAGCGGTGCCAGCAGCGGGCTGACCAGAATCCCCATGTTCAACAGGCTATTGGCATGACGAAGCTGGGTGCCCTGGTACATATCGCGCGGTAAGGTTCGCGCCATCACCCCGCCGACGCCGGTTCCGACGCCCTGCAGGGCGCTGGCGGCAATCAATACGGTCAGGCTATGGGTGGTGATGGCAATTACCGTCGCCACCATGAATATGCTCATGCCGACCAGGATCACCGGGCGACGCCCGACGCGGTCGGAGAGCGGGCCGTAGAAGAGCTGTGAAACGCCGTAGGTCAGCAGGTAGGCGGCCATTACGCTTTGTACTGCGCCCTCGCGGACGTTTAATTCCTTTGCCATGTCGGCAATCGCCGGAATGTAGATGGTTTGCGCCATCTGACCGACGGCCACCAGTAACACCAGCATCAACAATAAGTTAACGTTCCTTTGTTTTTTCATGTCGCTGAATACTTTTGCCAAAAGAGAGAAATGAAGAATAAGTAACTACGCATTCCCATAAATGCGCGAGGAATCTACCACAGTGAGATGACAATTTAAGCATTGCGGTGGTGAATGGATGGACGACGAAAGGCAGGATTTGTAAACAAAAACGGCAACTAATGTTGCCAGTGATTTATGCGAGGCGCAGGAGAATAGCGCCGCCGGCAATCCCCAGCGCCGCAGCGATGCGCAGGCCCGCAACCTTCTCTTTTAAAAGCACAAAGGCAATCAGCGCCCCGAAAAGAATTGAGGTTTCACGCAGCGCCGCGACTACGGCCAACGGTGCCTGCGTCATCGCCCACAGTGCCAGACCGTAAGAGCCCATGGTACCGACGCCGCCGAGCAGCCCCTTTTTCCAGTGCAGACGCAGGTAGCCGGATGCTTCTCGCCGACGCGCCACCATCGCCCAGCCGAGCAGGCAAAAACCGTTCATAAAGAAGGTCCACAGCGTGTAGCCCAGCGCGGTGTCCGAGAGCCGCACCCCGGTGCCGTCCACCAGCGTATACCCGGCGATAAAACAGGCGTTCAGCAGCGCCAGCCAGATCCCTTTTCGGGACTGCATGCGCCCGTTCATCGCCATCGCCAGAATCGACAGGCAAATGACCCCGATGCCTGACCAGGCGAGCCAGGAGAGACGATCGCCAAGCGCCAGGACGCTGATCAGCGCCACCAGCAGCGGCGCGGTGCCGCGCATCAGCGGGTAGGTCTGACTCATATCGGAAACCTGATAGGTCTTCGCCACCAGCACGGTGTACACCACCTGTAGGGCACAGGAGACGATCAAAAACGGCCAGCTTGCGGCAGAAGGCTGCGGAGAGAAGGGGAGCAACACCAGCGCAATCAGCGTGGCGGAGCCGCTGACGCTTATCGCGGCATAGAGCTTGTCCGTTCCGGCCTTAACGATAGCGTTCCAGCCGGCATGCAGCAGCGCGGCAAACAGCAAAATGCAGAATACGGTGATGGTCATGGCGTATCGGGTGGTGAATTGTCACTCAACTGTAACATTCACGTCCTGATGCTGCCAGCCGGTTACACCGCACAAAAAAGGCGGTGCGTCACCCGCGGTTCGTCTGAGACCAGCGTGAAACCCGCCCGGCTGTAGAACCCATACGCGGTATCCGGCGCGTGGGTATTCAGGAAATCAAACCAGATGCTGGCATCGGCCATCACCACGGTTAAAAGCTGTTTGCCGATGCCCAGCCCGCGACACTTCTCGCTGACGTAAAGATGGCGAATGCGCCCGGCGCGCGGCTGCTGGCTGAACGGATCGCGGTTGAGGCCGCAAACGCCGACCAGCTTGCCGTTAAGAAACGCCCCCAGCAGCTTTTCACCCGGCGCGTTAAAGCGGTTTTCACCCCGCTGCCAGTTCTCTTCCAGCCTGCGCAGCATGTTGAAATTCAATGCGATACTTTCCGCCTTCAGGGCGATATAGCCCGGTTCATCGGGCGTAACAGGCTCAATTAACAGACGCGACATAGCATTCCCTCGTTATTAAAGAGGGGCGGTTGCCCGCCCCTCTCAGGTGCGACTTGAACCTGAATTACCGAAGGAATTTCAGGACAGCATCAAGCAGTTGCAGTACAGCAACAATGAGTTTGAGGATAAGTATCACCATATCCACGATGCTCATACGCGTCTCCTTTTGGTAAAAAGGAGCACGATGCTGGCGTACCTTTCCGCCGCCTGTTGCCAGCACCTGGATTGACGTAACACAGTGTGCTCACTTCAGGGGTTAAGGCACTGACGGCACCACCCGTTTCAGCCAGGACTTCGTTGCGCCGGTAAAACTGCGGCCCCCTCGCTCACTGCGAACACCCTCAGTATAGATAAATACTGTATGCATGAACAGTATTTTTTGGACAAAAATCGAAAGGCGATCCATACTCAAAAACGTCAAAATCCGTGCCGGAATTGCGCGTTCGTCCTCGATCGCGTATACTTTTTGCGTTGACGTAACACAGTGTGTTCTGCGGCGACCAACCGCAAAACCCTGATAAAAACCTCGCTCCGGCGGGGTTTTTTGTTTTCATCACCCAACAAACGAAACGTGATCTCCGACGCATTTTTGCGCAGATGAAAATATTTCCATTGTCACGCCCGAAAACCTGTGTTTGTATAAATTCAATCAATGATTCCAAACACAGGTCCCCAATGACTTCATCCATCTTCACTTCGACCCTACTAAAAACTGCGCAACCAGCCGCAGTGGTCGTCGTGCGTGTGGTGGTGGTCGTCGGCAATGCGCCGTAGGGACTGGATCAACACACGAATCCAAAACCCCGCCGGCGCAAACCGGGCGGGGTTTTTCGTTTAGGACCCCTCCCGGATACGCTAAGTAGTTCGGGTTGCAGGAAGGCGGCAAGTGAGCGAATCCCCAGGAGCGTACATAGGTACGTGACTGGGGTGAGGGAACGCAGCCAACGCATCTGCAACCTGAAATACGACGCGTAAAGCTGGCCCAGAAGAAAAGGACTGGAGCATGGCAAGTTCGGGCACAACATCCACCAAGACGCGTTTTACCGGCGCGCAGCTGATCGTTCATTTGCTGGAACGACAGGGCATCACCATCGTCGCGGGCATCCCGGGCGGCACGGTGCTGCCGCTGTACGACGCGTTAAGCCAAAGCACAAAAATCCGCCACGTGCTGGCGCGCCACGAGCAGGGTGCGGGCTTTATCGCGCAGGGCATGGCGCGTACCCAGGGCAAACCGGCGGTCTGTATGGCCTGCAGCGGCCCGGGCGCAACCAACCTGGTGACCGCCATCGCCGACGCGCGCCTCGACTCCATTCCGCTGATCTGCATTACCGGCCAGGTGCCGTCCTCGATGATCGGCACCGATGCGTTCCAGGAAGTGGATACCTACGGCATCTCTATCCCCATCACCAAGCATAACTATTTAGTTCGCGACATCGCCGAGCTGCCTCAGGTTATCAGCGATGCGTTCCGCATTGCGCAGTCCGGCCGCCCGGGCCCGGTGTGGATAGACATTCCTAAGGATATCCAGACCGCAGAGATCGAGATTGACGTGCTGCCGGAGCCCGGAGACCGTGCACCCGCGCCGGAATTCAGCGCGGAGAGCGTGCGCGACGCGGCCGCTATGATTAACGCCGCCAAACGTCCGGTGCTCTATCTGGGCGGTGGGGCGATTAACGCCGCAGATGAAATCCGCCAGTTCGCTGAAAAAGCCAGCCTGCCCACCACCATGACCCTGATGGCGCTCGGCATGCTGCCCAAAGCGCACCCGCTCTCGCTCGGCATGCTGGGCATGCACGGCGCGCGCAGCACCAACTACATCCTGCAAGAAGCGGATTTGCTGATTGTGATGGGCGCGCGTTTTGATGACCGGGCGATTGGCAAAACCGAGCAGTTCTGCCCGAACGCCAAAATCATTCACGTGGACATCGACCGCGCCGAGCTGGGTAAAATCAAGCAGCCGCACGTGGCGATTCAGGGCGACGTGGCTGAAGTGCTGGCGCAGCTGATCCCGCAGACGGACGCGACCGACCGCGCCGACTGGCGCCAGCTGGTGGCCGATCTGCAGCGCGAGTTCCCGGGCGCCATCCCAACCGAAGGCGACCCGCTGAGCCACTACGGCTTGATCAACGCCGTGGCCGCCTGCGTGGACGACAGCGCGATCATTACCACCGACGTTGGCCAGCATCAGATGTGGACCGCCCAGGCCTACCCGCTGAACCGTCCGCGCCAGTGGCTGACCTCCGGCGGCCTCGGCACCATGGGCTTTGGTCTGCCTGCGGCCGTGGGCGCGGCGCTGGCGAATCCGGACCGCAAGGTGATCTGCTTCTCCGGCGACGGCAGCCTGATGATGAACATTCAGGAGATGGCGACCGCGGCCGAAAACCAGCTGGACGTGAAAATCATCCTGATGAACAACGAGGCGCTGGGGCTGGTGCACCAGCAGCAGAGCCTGTTCTACAAGCAGGGGGTATTTGCCGCGACCTATCCGGGGATGATTAACTTTATGCAGATTGCCGCCGGTTTTGGCCTGCATACCTGCGATCTGAACGCCGAAGAGGATGCCCACGCGGCGCTGCAGGCGGCGATTTCGCGCCCGGGCCCGGCGCTGATCCACGTGCGTATCGACCCTGAACAAAAAGTGTATCCGATGGTGCCGCCGGGTGCGGCAAATACTGAGATGGTGGGAGAATAAGCCATGCAGAAACAACATGATAACGTCATTCTGGAACTCACCGTCCGCAACCACCCTGGCGTCATGACCCACGTCTGCGGGCTGTTTGCCCGACGGGCGTTTAACGTGGAAGGCATCCTCTGCCTGCCGATTCAGGGCAGCGAGCACAGCCGCATCTGGCTCCTGGTGAACGACGACCAGCGTCTGGAGCAGATGATGGCGCAGATCGACAAGCTGGAAGACGTTACCAACGTGGCGCGCAACCAGTCCGATCCCACCATGTTTAACAAAATTGCGGTGTTTTTCGAGTAGATCGCTTAAGGTAAGCAGCTTTTGCCGGATGGCGCTGCGCTTATCCGGCCTACGGGCAAGGTGTTTGTAGGCCGGATAAGGCGTTTACGCCGCCATCCGGCGCGTTCACGCATCAGGATCACACCATGACCACCATCGCGCTTATCGACGACCACCTTATCGTCCGCTCCGGCTTTGCCCAGCTTCTCAACCTCGAACCCGATTTTCAGGTCGTGGCCGAGTTTGGCTCCGGTCGCGAGGCGCTGGCGGGCCTGCCGGGGCGTGGGGTGCAGGTCTGCATCTGCGATATCTCAATGCCGGATCTCTCCGGTCTGGAGCTGCTAAGCCAGCTGCCGAAAGGGATGGCCACGATCATGCTCTCGGTCCACGACAGCCCGGCGCTGGTCGAGCAGGCGCTCAACGCGGGCGCACGCGGGTTCCTCTCAAAACGCTGTAGCCCGGACGAGCTGATCGCCGCCGTGCGCACCGTCTCCACCGGCGGCTGCTATTTAACACCGGATATCGCCATCAAGCTGGCGGCCGGGCGTCAGGATCCGCTCACCAGACGCGAGCGTCAGGTCGCCGAGAAGCTCGCCCAGGGGATGTCGGTGAAAGAGATTGCCGTAGAGCTGGACCTGTCGCCAAAAACCGTTCACGTCCACCGCGCCAACCTGATGGAAAAACTCAACGTCAGTAACGACGTCGAGCTGGCGCGCCGCATGTTCGACGGCTGGCAATGAGCTCCGCGTTTTCACGGCTGATCGCCGTTGTTGCCAGCTTTTTTATCTTCTCCGCCGCCTGGTTCTGCCTGTGGAGCATTAGCCTGCATCTGGTGGAGCGCCCGGAGCTGGCGGTGCTGCTGTTCCCCTTTGGCCTGCGTCTGGGGTTAATGCTCCAGTGCCCGCGCGGCTACTGGCCCGTTTTGCTGGGGGCCGAGTGGCTGATGCTGGTCTGGCTGGCGCAGGAAGTGGCTCTCGCACATCTGCCCTTATTGATGATCGGAAGCCTGCTCACGCTTCTCCCGGTTGCCCTCATTTCGCGCTACCGCCACCAGCGCGACTGGCGCACCCTGCTGCGCCAGGGGGCGGCGCTGATCGCCGCCGCGCTGCTGCAGTCCCTGCCGTGGATTGGCGAGAAGGAGATGCTTAACGCCCTGCTGCTGACCCTCACCGGCGGCCTGACGCTGGCCCCGACCTGCCTTGTCATCTGGCACTATCTCACTAGCACCGTCTGGCAGCCGCTCGGTCCTGCGCTGGTCTCCCAGCCCGTCAACTGGCGCGCCCGGCATCTCATCTGGTATCTGCTGCTGTTTGTGGTGAGCCTGTGGCTACAGCTCGGCCTGCCCGCAGAGCTTTCACGCTTCACGCCGTTTTGCCTGGCGCTGCCGATTATCGCCCTGGCCTGGCACTACGGCTGGCAGGGGGCGCTGATCGCCACGCTGATGAACGCCATCGCGCTCATTGCCAGCCAGACCTGGCACGATCACCCCGTCGATCTGCTGCTTTCCCTGCTGGCCCAAAGCCTGACCGGGCTGCTGCTGGGGGCGGGGATCCAGCGCCTGCGCGAGCTGAACCAGTCTCTGCAAACCGAGCTGGCGCGCAACCGCCGTCTGGCGGAGCGTCTGCTGGAGACCGAAGAGAGCGTGCGGCAGGAGGTGGCGCGCGAGCTGCACGACGATATCGGCCAGACCATCACCGCCATCCGCACCCAGGCGGGCATTGTCCAGCGCCTGGCGGCGGAAAACGCGGGCGTGAAGCAGGGCGGGGCGCATATCGAACAGCTTTCGCTGGGTGTCTATGATTCCGTTCGCCGGTTGCTGGGACGGCTGCGCCCGCGCCAGCTGGACGATCTGTCGCTGGAGCAGGCGGTGCGTTCCCTGATGCGCGAGATGGAGCTGGAAAGCCGCGGCATCGTCAGCCATCTCGACTGGCGTATTGATGAACGGGCGCTGAGCGAAGGCCAGCGCGTGACCCTGTTTCGCGTCTGTCAGGAGGGGTTGAACAATATCGTTAAGCACGCCAGCGCCAGCGCGGTGACGATCCAGGGCTGGCAGCAGGACGAGCGCCTGATGCTGGTGATTGAAGACGACGGCTGCGGCCTGCCGCCGGGATCCGGCCAGCAGGGCTTTGGCCTGGCGGGGATGCGCGAGCGCGTCAAGGCGCTGGGTGGCACGCTGAACCTCTCCTGCACCCACGGGACGCGCGTCAGCGTCAGCCTGCCGCTAAGGAGCCACCATGTTTAAAACCCCCGCGAACGCCGCGCCGATTGGCGATAAAGCGGAGATCGACGCTCGCTACCGCTACTGGCGTCGCCATATCCTGATGACCATCTGGCTCGGCTACGCGCTGTTTTACTTCACCCGCAAAAGCTTCAACGCCGCCGCCCCGGAAATCCTCGCCAGCGGCGTGATGACGCGTACCGATATCGGCCTGCTGGCGACGCTGTTTTACATCACCTACGGCCTGTCGAAGTTCTTCTCCGGCATCGTCAGCGACCGCTCCAACGCGCGCTATTTTATGGGCGCTGGGCTGATGGCGACCGGCGTGGTGAACATTTTATTTGGCTTTTCAACTTCCCTGTGGGCCTTTGCCCTGCTGTGGGCGCTGAACGCCTTTTTCCAGGGCTGGGGCGCGCCGGTCTGCGCCCGCCTGCTCACCGCCTGGTACTCGCGCAACGAGCGCGGCGGCTGGTGGGCAATCTGGAACACCGCGCATAACGTCGGCGGGGCGCTGATCCCTATCGTGGTGGGCGCCGCAGCGCTCCACTACGGCTGGCGTGCCGGGATGATGATTGCCGGTGGCCTCGCAATTGTCGCCGGGCTGTTCCTCTGCTGGCGCCTGCGCGACAGGCCGCAAACCGTTGGCCTGCCGGCGGTGGGCGACTGGCGGCACGACGAGATGGAGATCGCCCAGCAGCAGGAAGGGGCGGGGCTGACCCGCAAAGAGATCCTGACCAAGTACGTGCTGAAAAATCCCTACATCTGGCTGCTGTCGCTCTGCTACGTGCTGGTCTACGTGGTCCGGGCGGCCATCAACGACTGGGGCAACCTGTACATGTCCGAGACGCTCGGCGTGGATCTGGTTACGGCCAACTCGGCGGTGACGATGTTCGAGCTGGGCGGATTTATCGGCGCGCTGGTGGCGGGCTGGGGCTCGGACAAGCTGTTTAACGGCAACCGCGGCCCGATGAACCTGATCTTCGCCGCCGGAATATTGCTCTCCGTCGGCTCGCTGTGGCTGATGCCGTTCGCCAGCTACGTGATGCAGGCGGCATGCTTCTTCACCACCGGCTTCTTCGTGTTTGGCCCGCAGATGCTGATCGGCATGGCGGCGGCGGAGTGCTCGCACAAAGAGGCGGCGGGCGCGGCGACGGGCTTTGTCGGGCTGTTTGCCTACCTTGGCGCATCGCTCTCCGGCTGGCCGCTGGCGCGGGTGATCGACGCCTGGCACTGGAGTGGTTTCTTCGCGGTCATCGCCATCGCGGCGGGGATCTCCGCCCTGCTGCTGCTGCCATTTCTGCATGCGCAGGCCCCGCGCGAGGCCAGCGTGATGTGATGCGTCTCACCTTTTCGCCCCGAGTGGCCTAAAACTAAGAAATTTTCCCGGTTTTACCTGGACGCTGTCTCAGGCATCTCTCCCGGCTGATTTTTACAATGCTGCAAAAATCAGCTCAGGAGTAAACCAACCATGCTGGCCTTCTTAAACCAGGTGCGCAAGCCGACCCTGGATCTGCCGCTCGACGTGCGGCGCAAGATGTGGTTCAAACCGTTCATGCAGTCCTATCTGGTGGTCTTCATCGGCTATCTGACCATGTACCTGATCCGCAAAAACTTTAACATTGCGCAGAACGACATGATCTCAACCTACGGGCTGAGCATGACGCAGCTGGGGATGATTGGCCTGGGCTTCTCCATCACCTACGGCGTGGGGAAAACCGTTGTTTCCTACTATGCGGACGGTAAAAACACCAAGCAGTTCCTGCCGTTTATGCTGATCCTCTCCGCCATCTGTATGCTCGGCTTCAGCGCCAGCATGGGCGCGGGCTCCGTCAGCCTGTTCCTGATGATCGCCTTCTACGCCCTGAGCGGTTTCTTCCAGAGTACCGGCGGTTCGTGCAGCTACTCGACCATCACCAAATGGACCCCGCGCCGCAAGCGCGGTTCGTACCTCGGCATGTGGAACATCTCGCATAACCTCGGCGGGGCGGGTGCGGCAGGCGTGGCGCTGTTCGGTGCAAACGTCCTGTTCGACGGTCACGTGATCGGCATGTTCATCTTCCCGTCGATTATCGCCCTGATTGTTGGCTTTATCGGCCTGCGCTACGGCAGCGACTCCCCGGAATCTTACGGCCTCGGCAAAGCCGAAGAGCTGTTCGGCGAGGAGATCAGCGAAGAGGATAAAGAGACCGAAGAAAACGAAATGACCAAATGGCAGATCTTTGTTGAGTACGTGCTGAAAAACAAAGTGATCTGGCTGCTGTGCTTCTCGAACATCTTCCTCTACGTCGTGCGTATCGGCATCGACCAGTGGTCCACCGTGTACGCCTTCCAGGAGCTGAAGCTCTCTAAAGAGGTGGCGATTCAGGGCTTCACCCTGTTCGAAGTGGGCGCGCTGGTCGGTACGCTGCTGTGGGGCTGGCTCTCCGATCTCGCCAACGGCCGTCGCGCGCTGGTGGCCTGCGTCGCGCTGGCGCTGATTATCGCCACCCTCGGCGTCTACCAGCACGCCAGCAACCAGTACGTTTACCTGGCGTCCCTGTTCGCGCTCGGCTTCCTGGTGTTTGGTCCGCAGCTGCTGATCGGCGTGGCGGCGGTTGGCTTTGTCCCGAAAAAAGCGATCGGCGCCGCCGATGGGATTAAGGGCACCTTCGCCTACCTGATCGGCGACAGCTTCGCCAAGCTGGGTCTGGGGATGATCGCCGACGGAACGCCGATTTTCGGCCTCACCGGCTGGGCAGGCACCTTCGCGGCGCTGGATGCGGCAGCGATCGGCTGTATCGTCCTGATGGCGATGGTTGCGGTGCTGGAAGAACGTAAGATTCGCCGCGAAAGGCGAGTGCAGAAATTGAAAGCAGCCTGAGTGTGCAGGTAACTTCTTTGCCCGGCTGACCGTCGGGCTTTTTTTATTTTGCACGGACTACCTTTACCCCGCTTTACATACCTGCCCCTCTCCATGCTCTACAGTTTTTTTGCTGCCGCCTTTCGTGCAGCCTTAGCCCCTTTTGCTAACGGAGAGCTTGCATGTTGACCCGACGATTATCCTGCCTGGCGCTGCTGATGGCGCTGGCATCCCCCGCAATGGCCGCGAATGCCCCTACCTACGGCGAGAAGCTGGAAGGTTTTGACTACGGCTGGCCGGTAAAACACTTTACCTTTACCTCGCAGAACCAGCCTCTGGATATGGCTTACCTGGACGTGAAGCCGGAAAAACCCAACGGCCGCACCGTGGTGCTGATGCACGGCAAAAACTTCTGTGCTGGCACCTGGGACGGCACGATCCGCGCGCTTTCAGCCAGCGGGTATCGCGTGATCGCACCCGACCAGATCGGCTTCTGCAAATCCACCAAGCCGGAGCATTATCAGTACACCTTCCAGCAGCTGGCGGATAACACCCACGCGCTGCTGAAAACGCTGGGCGTCGATCGCGTCACGGTTATCGGCCATTCGACCGGCGGCATGCTGGCGACCCGCTACGCGCTGATGTGGCCGCAGCAGGTGGAGCAGCTGGTGATGGTGAACCCAATAGGGCTTGAAGACTGGAAAGCGCGCGGCGTGCCGCATATTACGGTCGACCAGTGGTACCAGCGCGAGCTAAAGGTCAGCGCCGAGGGTATCCGTCAGTACGAGAAAAACACCTACTACGCCGGGGAGTGGAAGCCGGAGTACGAGCGCTGGGTCACCATGCTTGCCGGGTTAAACAACGGGCCGGGCAAAGCGCGCGTGGCGTGGAACTCGGCGCTGCTTTACGACATGATCTACACCCAGCCGGTGATCTACGAATTTAGTGAACTGAAGATGCCGGTATTATTGATGATCGGCACGAAGGACAACACCGCCATCGGGAAAGATCTCGCCCCACCGGAGATCCGCAAGACGCTCGGCAATTACGCGGTGCTGGGCAAAGAGACGGCGAAGCGCATCCCGCACGCGACGCTGGTTGAATTTAACGACATGGGCCACGCGCCGCAGATGCAGGATCCTGCCCGCTTCCACGAGGCGCTGCTGAAAGGGCTTCAGGCGCGCTGAGTACTTTTCAGAATTTTTCTATTTTTCAGTTGTTTAACTTTTATCCTGCGCATGTCACTATAAGCCCTTTGTACTATTTTTTGTAGGGTTATGTTATGGATAACTTGCAGGCGCTCTTTGACGGGCAGACCCGTTACTCGCTTGAGATAAACGACAGCCGCGCCCGCAGGTGCACGGCACGCTGCCGGCGCGTATTGAGAGCCGGGAGAAGGGCGATATCTACGTGCACCAGGACCGCGAGGGGCGCTACAGTGTGAAGCTGGACTTCAGCCGGGCTACAGCTACCTGTGGATACGCCAGGCGAAGCCGTATTCCGGCGACACGTACGGCTGGCACACGCCGCTTGCCGACGGGACGGAGGTGGGGATTGCGTACGACGGGGCGACATTGACCGCCCGTACATCGCCCACGCGTTCCACGACTCGGCGCACCGGGACATCGTCACCCGGGATAACCGCAGCCAGAACATCCTGTGCACGGCGGCAGACAACGAGCTGCGGATGGAGAACCGGCGCGGGCAGGAGCACATCGCCCTGACCACGCCTTACGGCAGCACGCAGCTCGGCCAGGGGTATCTCGTGGACGCGCAGGACCAGCCGCGCGGGACGGGGTTTGAGCTCCGGACCGACGAATACGGGGTCATTCGGGTGGCGAAGGGGCTGTTCATCACCGCTGACGGCCAGCAGGCGATGTTCGCCCGGCGGCTGGCGCCGCTGAACGGGATGCTGCACTTCCACGGGCCGCAGGGCGTGGCGTTCACCTGCGGGGAGCATATTCAGCTGACGGCCGCGCAAAACGTCGCCGTGAACGCGGGCGGGGATATCAGCAGCGGGTCGCTGAGCCACACGGCAGTGCTTGCGGGGGAAAGCCTGGGGCTGTTTGCGAGAAGCGCTGCCCTGACGCTGAACGCCAGCGAAGGGCCGGTGCAGATACAGGCGCAGAACGGGGAAATGCACCTCATCGCGGAGCAGAGGGTGAGCCTGATATCGGCGGTCGACATGCTGTTTGCGGGAAAGAAGAAGGTGATCCTCATCGGGGGCGGGAAAATAGAGTACGTGACGGACATGACGTACACGCGCAAGATTAGGCGGACGCATCTGACGGGGCCTGCATCGCAGCCCGTGGAATTCCCGGAGATTAACCCGGCGATGATGGACAAAATCTGTATCCCGTGTCTGCTAAAAGCGATTCAGGACAACGACGTCATTGTGCAGGGAGCATAACGATGGATAAGACAGCGTTACTAGCCGCTTTGCCCGTCAAATCGGATGAGAATATTTGCCTCCTGTTTGAAGCAGGCGCGCAGCCGGAAGAGGCGTTTCTCGCGTTTAAGGCCAGCCACGAAAGCAGACTGCATTCACTTTATATCCACCCGCAGCTGACGGAACTTCAGAACTACGGCCCCTGGCTGCTGGAGGTAGATGATAAAGAGCAGCTTAAGGCGTATCTGGAAACAATACCGGGCTGCGTTGCCGTCATTATCTCAACCCGTTATCCCCCATCGCTGGCCGTGCAGTTATCGCGCGGATGCACCATCGTGCCCCCGGAAGGTACGGCGGTGCTGGTTCGCTTTTATGCCAGCCACGTCATTCAGGTTCTTGCTAACTGTGCAGCGCATGATTGGCACGTTTCCCTGTTTAGGGGCATTTCGCAATGGTGGATACCGGCAGAAGCGCAGTGGCAGCTGCTCAGTATTTCAGCCTCCTGTAATGAAAACTCTGCTGATCATGTCATCCGACTGGATAACGCCACCTGGCAGCGGATTTCCGACAAGCCCGAAATAACCTCTGTTCTGAAAGAATGGCAGACGATGCCGGCCAGCAAGGGCATATCACCCTGCGCCCAGAGATTGCTGGTGATAAAGGCGCTGAATAAAGCGGATAAGGTGGGGCTGGAGAAGCCTGTAGACCGAATGCTTTATGCGATTTGCTATCTCAATGGCGCAAAAAATATGCTGGAATCCGAACGCTTTAGCGCCGCGTTACCCCGGATCCTGAATGGTCAAATCAGCTTAAGCCAGGTGATTTCTGGCATCTCATCTTAAGGGAGTTTTAACGGATGGGCTTTTTTAAACGGCTTAAAGAGGTGGATGGGGCAGTGACGCGCTTTTACGCCAGGAAAAAAGTTTGGCTGTGGAGCGCTGTTGCGCTGCCGGTGGTGTTTGTCCTGGGCTGGATGGTCTGGGTGATGTTCTGGGCGCCTCCGATGGGAGGTGTTGCGCTGATAATTCATACCCGAATTAACCGACCGATTCTGGGATTCAGTGTGAACGGAGTGGCTGGTCCAAACTCATCGGCACATAACCCCAATAAACGCGGAACATACGGTGGGGTGGCAGCAACCTGCTGCGGCGTGATTAAGGGAAGGACAGCGGAGGTGATCTGGACGCTCAGCGTCACTGGGCCACAGTATGAAAGAGGGATGCGTCCTGAGCAACGGCGGGTGGTAATACAGTTACCTGAGCGTAAGCGGGGTGAGAATGACCTGCATGTCTATTTCTTACCGGGAGACAAGGTGCTGCTGGGGTGGAGCGATAACGCGTTCTCTCCGTACGATCCGCGTAGCCCGAACTATACCCCCTCACCGCTTCTTGAAGGAAAATGAAAATGGCATTTGATCTGAATGCCTGCATTGCGGCGGCGAACAGGGCATCCCAAGCCAGTGAATACGGGTTGGGGAATTGCTCACGTACACTTCATATCGGGTTCTTTTTTGACGGCGTGGGGCGCAATATTGAACAGGATGCACCAGAAAATAGGCTGAGTAATATTTCACGCCTATTTAGGGCATTTCCTACCCCAGAAGACAGCCTACCAGGTACAACATACTCGAAATTTTATATTCCAGGGCTGGGAACCCCGTTCCTGGAAAGGGAGGGCGAAGCTCTCCAGCAGTTTATGGACGGAACGATTAATTCGGTGCAGGACGCCCTGAAAGACCAGCCCACCGATGTGCTTAAAGATATTTTTAAATCAAAAGCGGGCGGTGCCAGTACGCCTGATGCTCTCAATGAGCTTAGGCAAAAGCTGCTGACGCCTAAAGGTCTGCGCAAGCTTATGGTCGAAACCACCCTGAAGGGGGCTATAAAGGCAGATATTGAGGCCACCCCTTGGCTGCGGGATAGCGAATTTTTTGCCTATAGCACTGTGAGCGGCGCTGATACCCGGTTGAACAGTGTCAAGATACGTTTTGAGCGCGCCGTTGAGGATGCACAGAAGCAAGGGGAAGTACCCGTTCGTCTGATTTCGTTGTCGGTGTTTGGCTTCGATATGGGCGGAACGCTGGCCCGGCAGTTTATTGATCTGTTGCTGGAAGATTTATGTGAACAACGCATTGATGGAAAAACAATTTTTAAGGGAATCCCGGTTGATATTGTGTTTGCCGGGCTATTCGACTGCTCTCGGGACACGCCGATGAGCAGCGACAACGGCCTGGACTATGCCAGCAGCGTGATGGAGTGGACCCCGGGAAAATATTCGGAAATGGCTGGGAAAATTGTCAGTCTTTTCGGGCGTAAATACCTTGGCCATCAGTCGCCGCTTCCTAAGGCCGTCAGACATTCGCTACATCTGGTGGCGGCACATGAGCGCCGTCGCTGGCGCTGCGTATACCGTACGGGGCGAGAAGGATATGAGCATCAGGAGATGCTGATGCCGGGATGCAGCGATGATATTGGGGGTGGATTAAAGTCAGATCAGCAGAAACCGAGTGCAGAACTCAGCCGGGTTCCGCTACGCAAAATGTATCAGGAGGCCATGAAGGCCGGTGTTCCCTTCCCTGATTTAAATGCTCTATATAATACTGACCGTATCGTCTGGTCTTATATGAACATACAGGACAGCGTCGAAAGCCAGACTGTTGACCAATGGGTGAAGACGTATCAGCAGGCGGTAAATGCGAATGCCCTGAGCTACCGGGCGCTGAATCGCCATCTCGACGGGTATTTTGAGTGGCTGGGGCGTCAGTTTTACGAATACAAGAGTGAACTGCGCCGCCTGGAGGGGATCCGTAGCGGGATTGTGACGTCAACATCTTCTGTAGCAGGGCTGCTGGGCTTGTCTTCGCAGGCACATCAGGAAGTGGGAAGGGTAACGGATAATATCGTGGCGTTGAAAAAGCACTGGGGCTGGCTGTCGGATGTGGCGAATGCGGCGAACCTTTTGCTCACCCAACAGTTCCATTATCCCCCGCAGTTATATCTGGAAAATATTCTTGAACCGGCGCGCTTGCGCGCTGAGACTTTCCTGGCGTGTGGCGCAGCGGGGCATGATGGCACTGCACCTCCCGTAAGATGGTGCGTGGATGCATCCGTGCTGTATGCGTGGTTTGTGCATGATGTACAGCGCACGGAAGGTATTAATGACGGCTATTTTTCGGTGCGCTGGATGGAGCCAAAGTAGTCGAAACGTTATGTGGCGGCAGGGGGTAATTTACCCTTTCCGCCCACTCGCCCCCAGCAGCACCAAAAAGCTGCTCACCGACAGGCCTACGTGACGCGTGCGGCCAATTTTTGCCAGCGCCTCGTCGGTCACGCCGTGAAAACCCTCTCCCTCGTAGGAAACCAGCACATGCTCAAGCGCGCAGAAACGGTCGAGGGTCAGCGGTTTTGCGGCCTCCGGGTGATTGGCGCGCATCATGCAAACGTACCGTTCATCATAAAGCGCGCGGCTGTGAAGCGCCTGCGGCGTGGTGTGCTGCGTCAGCAGGGCGAGGTCAATGTTGCCCTGTTCGAGCTGGTTTACCAGACGATCGGGCTCGACCGGCACTACGCGCACGCGAATGCCGGGAGCCTGCACCTTTAGCGCGGCGATAAACGGCACGATCACCGCGCGTAATGCGTAGTCGGTGGTGGCAATCGTGAAGGTCAGGTTCGCCGTAAGCGGATCAAAAGCGACGGGCTGCAACAGTACGTTGATATCCGCCAGAATGCGTTTTATCGGTGTCGCCAGTTCTTCTGCCCGGGTGGTAGGCACGATGCCGTGCGGCGCGCGGATAAACAGCGGGTCTTCAAAGTAATCCCGCAGGCGGCTGAGCATGCCGCTTACCGCGGGCTGGGTGAGCGCAAGGCGCGCCGCCGCGCGGGTGACGCTGCGTTCGTCCAGCAGGGCATCCAGCGTTTTCAGCAGGTTAAGATCCAGCGTGCGCAGATCCGCTTTCATGACGTTTTTCCACCTCTTTTCCGTTTACTATTATGGCGCTGCTCGCTGTTGACGCGCTGCGTTTCCCGCTATGATGAGCGGCTAGTCTAAGGAGAACACATGGTCTGGATAATGCTGGCAACGCTTGCCGTGGTGTTTGTGGTTGGATTTCGCGTCCTGACCTCAGATTCCCGCCGCGCCATCAAACGCTTAAGCGAGCGGTTGGGGATCACCCCGATGCCGGTCGAGTCGATGATTGACCAGTTCGGTAAAACGCCGGGTAATGAGTTTATCCGCTACCTTGAACGCCCCGACGAGGCGCATCTGCAGAACGCTGCCCAGGTGCTGCTGATCTGGCAGGTCTGCATCGTCGACGCCAGCGAAGAGAATCTGCATACCTGGCACCGCATGCTGCGTAAAGCGCGCCTTGCTGCACCGATCACCGATGCGCAAATCCGCCTCGCACTCGGCTTTATGCGCGAGATGGAGCCTGACCCACAGGAGCTTAACGCCTTCCAGCTGCGCTACAACCAGCTTTTCCTGCCGGAAGAGGGCGTGTTTTACCTGCACTGATCCCCTGTAAAAACGACAAAAGTTGTCAAATCGTTAAATTCGTCACACTTTTGATGATAAACTGCGCGACTTTTCCGCACGTTTTTATCTTCAGGTGACGCCATGACAGAACATATCCAGCCCACGACCAGACCGCAGACCAACGAGGTTTCACGCCCCAACTGGTCGGCCGTTTTCGCCGTGGCGTTCTGCGTCGCTTGCCTGATTACCGTTGAGTTTCTGCCGGTCAGCCTGCTGACGCCGATGGCGCAGGATCTCGGTATTTCCGAAGGCGTGGCGGGGCAGTCTGTGACAGTCACCGCTTTTGTGGCAATGTTCGCCAGCCTGTTTATCACCCAGGTGATTGGCACTATCGACCGCCGCAAAGTGGTCATTCTGTTCAGCGCGCTGCTGACGCTCTCCTGCCTGCTGGTCTCCTTCGCGGAAAGCTTTACCCTGCTGCTGCTCGGGCGCGCCTGTCTGGGGCTAGGGTTAGGCGGCTTCTGGGCGATGTCCGCCTCGCTGACCATGCGTCTGGTACCCGCCCGTACGGTGCCGAAAGCGCTGTCAGTTATCTTCGGTGCGGTCTCTATCGCGCTGGTGATTGCCGCGCCGCTGGGCAGCTTCCTCGGGGGGATTATCGGCTGGCGTAACGTCTTCAACGCGGCGGCGGTGATGGGCCTGCTCTGCATCATTTGGGTGTGGAAAGCGCTGCCGTCGCTGCCGGGCGAAGCGGCGCACCATAAACAGAACATGTTCGCATTGCTGAAGCGCCCCGGCGTGCTGGCAGGGATGACCGCTATTTTCATGTCCTTCGCCGGACAGTTTGCCTTCTTTACCTACATTCGCCCGGTGTATATGACCATGGCGGGCTTTGACGTGGATGGCCTGACGCTGGTGCTGCTGAGTTTCGGTATCGCCAGCTTTGTCGGCACCTCACTTTCGTCACAGTTTCTGAAACGCTCTCTGAAGGTGGCGCTGGCGGGGGCACCGCTGGTGCTGGCGGCGAGCGCTACGGTACTGGTGCTGTGGGGCAGCGACAAGTGGGTTGCGTCAGCCATTGCGATTGTCTGGGGCTTTGCCTTTGCGCTGGTGCCGGTGGGCTGGTCAACGTGGATCACCCGCTCGCTTGCCGATCAGGCGGAAAAAGCCGGGTCGATTCAGGTGGCGGTGATCCAGCTGGCGAACACCTGCGGCGCGGCGGTGGGCGGCGTGGCGCTCGACCACCTTGGGCTGACGTCACCGCTGGTGATTTCCGGCACGCTGATGCTGCTGACCGCGCTGCTGGTGGCGGGGAAGGTTAAGGCGAAATAGTCAATTTTCCCCTCACCCTAACCCTCTCCCCATAGGGGAGAGGGGACTGCTGGGTGCTGTCTTTTCCCCCTCGCCCCTTTGGGGAGAGGGCCGGGGTGAGGGGACATTCGCTACGCCGATGCCTTAACCCTTCTGCGCGAATCCATCGAAATCAACACCACCGACGACACAATCAGCAGCGTCCCCAGCCAGTCCGGCAGGGTGAACGCCACGCCCAGCAAAACCACCGACAGCAGCGCGCTGCTCAAGGGTTCGGCGCAGCTCAAAATGCTCGCCTTCGGCCCGCCAATCATCTGTGCGCCTTTCAGATACAGGCTGAACGTCAGCGCCGTACCGATCACCACCAGGTAGAAAAACGCCAGCAGCAGGCCGCCGTCGATCGCAAAGGTGGTGCCGCGTCCGGCGTAGAACGGCGTCAGCATTAGCCCGGCAATCAACATACTCCAGCCGACAATCGGCAGCGTGCCGTAGCGGGCGATCAGCGTTGACGGGTACGTTGTATAAAACGCGGCGGCAAAGGCCGAGGCGATGCCGAAGAACAGCGCGGCAGGGGAGATGGAGAGCGAGGTTGGGTCGCCGTGAGTCACCAGCAGAAAGGTACCGATCAACGACGTAAAAATCGCTGACAGGACAAACGCGCCGGGACGCTTTTTCCGCGCCAGCGCAAACCAGGCCACTATAATGGTCGGTGAGAGGAACTGCAGCACGGTAGCGGTCGCAGCGTTGGATTTTTCAATCGTCAGCAGGAAGGTGAGCTGCACGGTAAGCGCGCCAACCAGCGAGAAGAACAGCAGGCTGAGGGCATCTTTACGATGCTTGACGACCGAGAAAATCTTGTCGCCGTGAACGAACGACAGCGTCAGCAGGATCACGCCGGTAAACAGCAGGCGAACCATGGTCAGGTAAGGTGAAGAGATGTGGCTTTTCTCCATGATGTACTGCGCGCAAACCCCTGAACTGCCCCATAAAACGGCGGCGATCAGGACGTTTAGCATTCCTTTACGTGTGGAACCCATGTTCTCCCCTGCGATGTTGTCGTGAATGAGCCCACAGCATAGCATGTTCGTGCGGCCTGATACCCTCACCCCGGCCCTCTCCCACAGGGAGAGGGAGAAAACACGAAAAACGGCAACGTTGCGTTGCCGTTTTGCGTTTACCTTGCTAGAACCACGCCTCCCACATCGCGCCGACGTTGAAGTCGTCGAGCGTCTCGTCTTTGGTGCCGTTCACGCGCGCGGTGCGTTCGTTATCCACCTTGCCGCCGGTCACGTAGAAGCGCAGCATCGGACGGAACTCCGGCCCCATGGCGATAGACATATTCTGCGAGAGGGTCAGCTTCCAGCCCTTGTTATCGCCGCCGTTGTCATAATCAACGTGCTGCCAGCCCGCTTCCAGCCAGGTGGAGTGAACGTCGTTCCACCAGTGCATCGGACGCACGATGGCGTTGTAGTTCTTGCGGTTGTCGGTCTTATCGCGGCTGTTGTCGTAGTCGTGGAAGGCGAGAATGTACTCCACCTGCGTGGCCTGGGTGAATTTGTACAGCCCTTCGAAACTGGCGTAGACCGTGGTCAGATCTTCGGTTTTGTTGAATACGCTGTTGTCCGAGTTATCGGAGTAGCGCGCGATCACCTTATTCACGCCGCTGTCGTTGGTGTGGCTCAACACCACGCCGCCCTGCCAGGCGTTCAGACGCTCGTCGCTCTCCACCGCTTTCGAATCAAAGCCGTAGTTGGCGTACAGCTCCAGGTCGATCGGGCCAAGCTTCATGCCGTGGATCTTTGACGTCGCGGCGTAGTTGCCTTTGTCGCCCGTGCCGGAACCGCCGGTACAGGTGATGCGCGATGGGTTGGCCTCATCCTCCATCACTTCCGGGCTACAGGATTCCACTGCCGCCACGGCGGCCACGTCGAACTGCACGCCGCCGATGTCGAAGTTCTTCACCCCCGCGCCCTGGCCGTCGTGGTTCATCCAGAAGTAATCGTTGATGCCCTGCTGCGGACGCTGGTGGAAGTCACGACCGGCCCAGAAATAGGCGTTCGGGTTAGACGCCATAATGTTGGTCACCCCGGCGTAGGCTTTTTTCAGGTTAACTTCGTCGCCCCAGTGGTCGATCATCACGTTGATGTCCCAGATGGCGCCGTTTTCACCCTTGAAGGCCTTGGAGAGCTGGAATTCCCCGCCGTTGCCCTCGTTACCCAGACGACCAATGGCGGACGCGCCGTTGTAGGAGCCATCCACCGCCACGTATTTCTGATCGGCGGCCTGGAAGTGCGCGCCGTAGCGGGCGTAGCCGGTAAACTTAATCCCAAACGGGATCGCCATATCCGGGGATTGCGCCGCGCTTTGCGGCTCGGTCACCACGTCCGCCTTTTTCGCGACCGCCTCATCCATTTTGGCCTGACGCTCGGCCAGCGCTTTGTCCACCGCTTTGGCCACAATGGCGTCAATTTGCTCCTGGGTGAATTCTTGTGCGAGCACGGAAATTGGGCAAAGCGCGGCGATAACCGCCATGGTTAATGGAAGTTTTTTAATCGTATTCATGGTTATCTCAATATAGTTTAATTTTATTCAGACAATAACCATCCCGCTCCGATCTGACAGAGTATGTCGCTATCATCAGAACAAGTGGATCTCTATTTAGGGTACAGAGGTATTACACTAATTATTTAGCCATAGATTATCTCTGGTATAAATGAATAATTTCTTCGGACAATTCACGCGCTAATAAGGAATTCATTAAATGATCTTGCGCGTGAACCATGATTAACGTCATCGGCTGGCGGCCTTCGCCAGCATCCTGCTCAATCAGTTTGGTCTGCATCTTGTGCGCCTGGCGCGCGTAGCCGTCGGCTTCGCGCAGCAGGCTTTTCGCTTCGTCAAGGTTGCCCTGACGCGCCGCGTGCAGCGCCTCGAAGCACAGGCTGCGGGACTGTCCGGCGTTGACGATAATTTCCATTACGGCTTCTTCTAATGCGATCATCATTATTACTCTTTTTCAAAACGATTATTTAAGGCGGTGGCGGCAAACCATTCTCCGCTTTTCTTAATGGTGCGCTGCTGCGTCTCTATATCGAGCTGAATAAATCCGTAGCGATTTTTATAGGCGTTGCACCACGACCAGTTATCAATAAACGTCCACATATGGTAGCCAAGACAATTACACCCTTCGCTAATACCCTTATGCAGCCAGGCTAAATGTTCGGAAATAAAATCAATGCGGTACCGATCGTTAATCTGGCCGTTTTCAATAAAGCGCTGCTCGTTTTCGACGCCCATGCCGTTTTCAGAAATAAAGCAGCGCGGGTTGCCGTAATTGTCGCGCAGGTTAACCAGAATATCGTAAATACCCGGCGCGTAGATTTCCCAGCCGCGGTACGGGTTCATCTTGCGGCCCGGCATCTCGTAGTTATCAAAGAACCACTCCGGCATAAACGGCGCCTGCGGGTTCACCGCGCTGTCGCGACACTTCACGCGACGCGGCTGATAGTAGTTCACGCCGAGCAGGTCGATTTTCCCTTCCGCAATCAGGAAACCGTCTTCCGGTTTACAGACAGGCAGCTGATTGTAGGATTTCAGCAGCGCCACCAGGTCCGCCGGGTATTCGCCGCGCAGTACCGGGTCGAGGAAGCTGCGGTTAAACATCAGGTCCGCAATATGCGCCGCCTTGACGTCCACCGGGTTTTGCGAGCGCGGATAGGATGGCGTCAGGTTTAATACGATGCCGATTTCCC
Organism: Enterobacter cloacae complex sp. ECC445; assembly: GCF_021892025.1. Lineage (NCBI taxonomy): Bacteria > Pseudomonadati > Pseudomonadota > Gammaproteobacteria > Enterobacterales > Enterobacteriaceae > Enterobacter > Enterobacter cloacae complex sp. ECC445. Next base: position 57,762 of record NZ_JAKLRZ010000030.1, read on the forward strand.
CCGCGTAATGCCCGGCGCGGTAGGCCTGAACCGCCTTCGCATGGGCCAGCACGGTGTGATACGCCACGGTGGCCGCCCGACGAAAATCCACCACGTTCGGGTAGTGGAAGTCGTACAGATACCCGCCTTCCACCGGCACGATCGGCTCGTTGAAGGTAAACCAGTGCAGCACGCGGTCTCCGAACAGCTCGAAGCAAATCTGCGCATAGCGGGCGTAAGCGTCCACCACGTCGCGGTTTTCCCAGCCGCCGATTTCCTGCATCGCCATCGGCATGTCGAAATGGAACAGGGTCATAAACGGCGTGATGCCCTGTTCGTTCAGCTCATCAATGACCTGATTGTAAAAATCAACCGCTTCCGGGTTCACTTCACCGATACCGTCAGGGATCAGGCGCGCCCAGCTAATCGAGGTGCGAAAGCTGTTGTGGTTCAGCTGCTTTAACAGCTGAATGTCCGTTTTCCAGTGCTGGTAAAACGTGGAGGTCTGCTGCGGCCCCACGCCGTTGTGAAAACGGTTCGGCTCGCGGGCAAACCAGTAATCCCACGTGGTTTCCCCCTCTCTTGCCCCTTCCGTCTGGAGAGCGGAGCTTGCGCTGCCCCACCAGAAGTTATCGGGAAATGCGTATTTCATGACCCTTCCTCTTTGACTTAATTGCTAACTGTTTCAGCGGTGCCGACGGTTGCCTGGGCCTTCTGCTCTTCATTTTTGATGAGCGTACGCTCATAGGCGCGCAGGAAAGGCAGGTACATCAGCGCGGACATCACCATACAAACCAGGCACATCACCACCGGGCTCAGCGCCCAGTTCGCCGCCCACGAGGCGCCAATCGGCGCGGGGGTGGTCCACGGGGTTAACGAGACAACCTGCGCCAGCCAGCCGAGCTTCGTCGCGCCGTACGCCAAGCAGGCGTTGACCAGCGGAACGAACACGAACGGGATAAACAGCATCGGGTTCATGATGATCGGCGCGCCGAACAGAATCGGTTCGTTGATGTTAAAGAAGCTTGGCACCACGCCCATTTTGCCGATGGTGCGCAGGTGCGTTACGCGGCTGCGCAGCAGCAGGAAGGCCAGCGGCAGCGTGGAGCCTACGCCGCCAATCAGCAGGTAGTGATCCCAGAAGCCCTGCAGGTATACGTGCGGCAGCGCCGCGCCGGCCGCCAGCGCCGCCTGGTTTGCCGAGAGGTTCGCCATCCAGAACGGGTTCATGATGCCGGTGACGATCAGCGAGCCGTGGATACCGGCGAACCAGAAGATCTGGCACAGCAGCACGGAGAGCAGAATGGCGGGCAGGGAGTCAGACGCGGAAACCAGCGGCTCCAGCAGGTGCATGATCGCCTGCGGGATAATCATGCCGGTTTGCGCTTCGATGAACAGGTTCAGCGGGTGCAGGGTACCGATCACCACCATCACCGGGATCAGGATCTCAAACGAACGCGCCACGCCGGTCGGAACTTCCTTCGGCAGGCGGATGGTCACGTTGTTCTGCTTCAGCCACGCATAGACGCGGGTAGAGTAGATCGCGGTGATAAGCGCAGTGAAGATGCCCTGGCCGGAGAGATACTGGGTGGAGATTTTGCCGTCGGCATACGGCGCGGCGACCAGCAGGAAGGCCATAAAAGCCAGCAGGCCGGACATCACCGGGTCGAGGTTAAACTGACGCCCCAGGCTCGCCCCGATCCCCACCGAGATGAAGAAGGTCATCACGCCCATGCTGAGGTTAAACGGCAGCATCAGCTGTTCGCGGTAGGTCTGGGAGAAATCCAGCCAGCCGCGCGCAAAGCTATTGGTAGTATCCGCCGAAAACGGCGGGAAGATGAACACCAGCATAAACGAGCCGATGATCATGAACGGCAGCGCGGCGGTAAAGCCGTCGCGGATAGCAATCACATACTTTTGCTGACCAAGTTTGGCGGCCAGCGGGGTAATTGACTGCTCAATCACCGCGACCATGGATTGATATAACGAACTCATGTGAACACCTTTTAGTGTGCCGCTTCGATGAGCGACAGAGCATAGTCCAGTACTTTATCGCCACGCTGCATGCCGTAGTCCATCATGTCGATGGGCTGCACCGGAATGCCATGCGTCGCCGCCTTGTCTGAGAGTGTCTGTAACATGTATTTCACTTGCGGTCCGAGAAGTACCACCTGGTATTGCGGAAACTGCGTATCAAATTCGGAAACACCGTACGCATCAATCTTCACCGGCAAACCACGTTCTTTCGCGACATCGACCATTTTGCTGACCAACAGGCTGGTGGACATCCCGGCAGAGCAGCACAGCATAATCTTGAACATCGACAACCATCCTCTAAATGTAAAAAGTTATTGCGAGGATGATTGGACATTATACGGAAACCGGTTTCCATCCATAAAAGACAGAAGTGTGACAACCATCAAGATCCCTTACTTATGAGGCTAATTAACCCGATGCGCATCACATAATTTGGCCGTTTTGACATCATTTTGAGTGGAAACGGAAAATCGGTTTCCATGGAAAACGGAAACGGATATACTCCGTTCTGGCTATAATATGAGCCGAAGCGGTCATGGAATTTGCAGGCGCGAGGTAAGCCTGTCAGGGGAAAGAGATGTCGACAATCAATGATGTATCACGTCTTGCCGGGGTATCTAAAGCCACGGTATCGCGAGTGTTGAGCGGGTCGCGTGGCGTAAAGGAAGCCAGCCGTCAGGCCGTACTGAAAGCGGTGGAAGAACTTAACTATCGGCCTAATGTGATTGCCCAGTCGCTGCTGAGCCAGTCGACGGGATGCATCGGCGTCATTTGCGCACAGGAAAATATTAACCAGACCACCGGTTATCTGTACGCGCTGGAAAAACAGCTCAGCCAGCATCAAAAACACCTGCTGCTGCGCTTCGCGCATAGCAAAGCCGAAGTGATGAATGCGCTCGAAGAGCTCTCCTGCGGTTTGTGTGATGATATCCTGGTCATTGGCGCGCGTTTCCCGCTGGACGTCGATATGGACAACGTCATCCTTGTGGACTGTATGGAGTCTGATAATTCCAACAGCATTCAGTTCGATCACGCCTTTGCCGCCGAAACCGCCTGTAACTACCTGACAAGCCAGGGGCGTCGCCAGATTGCCCTGATCCACCCGCACGGCAGCGGGTTTGCCGACCAGGTGCTGCTCGGCTACAAGCACGCGCTGGAGAAAAATTTCCTGCCCTTTAATCGCAGCCTCGTATTTATGGACGCGACCTCGTCGTCCGTTGCGCTGCAGGAGCTGCTTAACAACGCCAGCACCCTCAACTTCAACGCGCTGCTGGTGGCGGACGAGCAGGAAGCCCAGCGGGTGATCCCGCAGCTGCAGGCGTTTAACAAATCGGTGCCGGACGACATTATGGTCTTCAGCCTGGCCGGATCGCTGCATCTGCCGGGTATTCCGGTGATCCCGGCGATTGAATATTCTATGGATGCCATGGCGGCGCGTATCGTGAGCTGGCTGACGGAGAAAACGCAGATGCTGGGCTCGTATGTGCTGCGCGGGGATCTCATTATTCCGGACGTGCGGAAGCGTTAAAATATTTTCCAGGCCGGGTAAGGCGCAGCCGCCACCCGGCAAGCAGCGCTCAATAATCTTCCATACAATCCACCTGTCCTACCGCCTCCCAGTACGCATCCAGATTGTCGCGCTTGACGGCGGTAACGGCATTTTTGATCAGCAGCTGATTGGCCTCGGACGACAAAATCATCGCCTGCCAGGCTTTATCACTCTGCTTTTTCTGTGGCGTACAGGTTTTCTTAATATCTTTAAGGACCTGCTGCTTTATTTGCGCCTCTTTTGCCGGATCCTCCTTTTCCTGAGCATGGACAAACGCGGCGAAGAGCAGACAAACCAGCAGGCAGACCAGGTGCGCAGCTTTCATCGATAACCCCCTTAGATGTCACATGCTTCCCATGAAATGTATCGTTACATTCAGTGTAGCGACGCCAGTCGAAAGTATGAATTTTCTCCATGCTGCGAGTGTGAGATAGTGAAACGGCACCGAAAACAAGGAGAAAAAATATGCACTTGAGCATCACTGACGCCGTCACGCCGCAGGAAAAAGAAGAGTTACTGGTGGGCCTGAGATCCTATAACGGACAATTCCTCGATCTGGCGAACTTTAGCGGCGACATCGGCGTTTACGTACGAGACGAAAAGGGCGTGATGCTGGGCGGTTTGATCGGCGTGCGCAAAGGCGACTGGCTGAATATTGATTTTCTGTGGGTCAGCGAGACCGTGCGCGGATCTGGCGTGGGCAGCCAGCTTATCAAAACGGCCGAAGATGAAGCCAGACGTAGAGGCTGCAAGCACGCGCTGGTGGATACCGTTAGCTTCCAGGCTCGCCCGTTCTATGAAAAACAGGGCTACCAGCTGCAGATGTCTTTGCAGGATTATCCGTACCCGGGCATGCAGCGTCATTACCTGACGAAAGCGCTTTAAATTCTGATTCTGCGGGCCGGGGAAGCGCAGAGCCACCCGGCGATACCCGCATATAACTTATCCTTCTTATTGATTCTTTTTCGGTTTTTATTTCACCGCCTCGTTGCCGATATAGTCACTACAACATTCAGCAAAAGGAACTGTCTTGTGAAACGTCGATTGGGTGCTTTGGTACTGGCTGGCCTGCTGCTGGCAGGGTGCGATCAAAATGGCAGCGATGCCAAACACATTAAAGTCGGCGTCATCAACGGCGCCGAGCAGGACGTGGCGGAAGTCGCCAAAAAGGTGGCGAAAGAGAAATATGGCCTGGACGTGGAGCTGGTCGGCTTCAGCGGCTCGCTGTTGCCTAACGATGCCACCAACCAGGGCGAGCTGGATGCTAACGTCTTTCAGCATCGCCCGTTCCTCGCTGAGGATAACAAGGCGCATGGCTACAGGCTGGTCGCCGTGGCGAACACCTTCGTGTTCCCGATGGCCGGCTATTCACGCAAAATCAAATCCGTCTCGGACCTGAAGGACGGCGCGACCATTGCCATTCCAAACGACCCGACCAACCTTGGCCGCGCGCTGTTGCTGCTGCAAAAAGAGAAGCTCATCACCCTGAAGCCGGACACCGGCCTGCTGCCGACGGCGCTGGATATTACCGCCAACCCTAAAAAGCTGAACATCATGGAGCTGGAAGGGGCGCAGCTGCCGCGCGTGCTGGACGACCCGAAAGTGGATGTTGCTATTATCAGCACCACCTATATCCAGCAAACCGGACTGTCGCCGGTGCATGACAGCGTCTTCATTGAAGACAAAAATTCGCCGTACGTGAACATCGTGGTGACGCGCGAAGACAACAAAGACGCGGAAAACGTGAAGGAATTTATCCAGTCGTATCAGTCACCGGAAGTGGCGAAAGCGGCGGAGACGATCTTTAACGGCGGAGCGGTTCCGGGCTGGTAAATTCTGCCTGAAAACGCCGGTTTTAAATTGGCCCGATTCCATCGGTAATCGCCCTTTAACCCACAGCGTGACCTGCGACGTCGGGCTATCCTCCTTATCACACCAACCGGAGGATAGCCCATGAACATTACCCACATTCGCAACGCCACCCAGCTGATTACCTACGCCGGCAAACGTCTTTTAATCGACCCGATGCTGGCCCCGAAAGATGCTTATCCGGGCTTCCCCGGTACGGCGCATGCCGAACGCCGCAACCCGACGGTCGAACTCCCCGTTGACGTCAACACGCTGCTGGACGCCGACGCGGTGATTGTCACCCACACCCATGACGATCACTGGGATCGCGCCGCGGTAGAGCTGATCGCCAAAGACAAACCGATCTACGTGCAAAACGATCGTGACGCCGCGCTGCTGCGCAGCCAGGGGTTTAGCAACCTGACGGTCATGACCGACGCGACCTTCTTCGGCGATATTCAGATTACGAAAACCCACGGCGGCCAGCACGGTACCGATCGCGCTTACGCCGTGCCCGAACTGGCGGAGCGGCTGGGCGAGGCCTGCGGCGTGGTGCTGCGTCATCCCAATGAGAAGACGCTCTATCTTGCAGGAGATACGATCTGGCGCGATGAGGTGGCGGCCGATCTGCAAAAACATCAGCCGGATGTGGTGGTGCTGAACGCGGGCTATGCCCACGTCATTGGTTTTGGGCCCATCATTATGGGCCAGGAGGATGTGCTCAACGTCCATTTCCTGCTGCCGCAGGCCAACATTGTGGCGAGCCATATGGAGGCGATTAACCACTGCCTGCTGACCCGTAGCGCGCTGCGTGAGTACGTTGAAGCCAATCAGGTGAGTGACGCGGTGAGCATTCCCCAGGATGGCGAAACCGTTATATTCTGAGTGCGTTAAAGGGAAAGGAGAGACAGATGTCGCTAATCAACGTCGCGATTGTTGCGGTAGACGGGTTCAGCCCGTTCCACTACTCCGTTCCCTGCATTCTGTTTGGCGATTCCGTCTCCGGCGAAAAGCGCTTTAACGTAACGATCTGCGCCGAAAAGCCAGGCTTATTGACCTCAAAAGACGGGTTCGCGCTCAACGCCACGCAGGGTTATTCTGCCCTCGGGCAGGCCGATATCGTTGTCGTGCCTTACTGGCAGCACGTCCTGGAACGGCCGCCTCAGGCGCTGCTCGACGGCCTGGTGCAGGCAAGAGACAGCGGCGCGGAGATCGTCGGGCTATGCCTGGGGTCGTTTGTGCTGGCCTATGCGGGGATCCTCGACGGCAAACGAGCGGCCACCCACTGGGAATTCGAACATCAGTTCCAGTCGCTCTTCCCAAACGTTCGGCTGGATATCAACGCTCTCTACGTGGATGACGGCAATATCATCACCTCTGCCGGTACCGCCGCCGCGCTGGACTGCTGCCTGTACATCATTCGCCAGCGCTTTGGCAGCGTAGTCGCCAACCAGATTGCCCGTCGGATGATTGTTCCGCCCCACCGCGAGGGCGGACAGGCGCAGTTCATTGCCCAGCCGGTACCGAAAGATACCCGGGACGGACGCATTAACTGCCTGATCGACTACCTGCAGCAGCACATTACCGAACCGCATTGCCTGGACTCGCTGGCGGAAGTCGTTTCGATGAGCCGCCGCACGCTGACCCGTCATTTTGTTAAAGCCACGGGGATGAGCGTTGCCGACTGGCTTACCGCCGAACGCCTGCGGCGCAGCCAGATCCTGCTTGAAGCCGGAAATATGCCCATCGAGAGCGTGGCGGAGCTGGTGGGATATCATTCCGCCGTGACCTGGAGGCAGCAGTTTAAGGCGCGTTTTGGGGTAAGTCCTGCGGAGTGGCGAAAGACGTTTCGCATTCACCCGTCTTCATAATTCCTTTGCGCGAAATAAAAAAGGAGTGGGTGACATCTTCTGGCTAATGTTTACGAACGATTCTAACGAGCGTGACTTAAACCCCGTAGGTTTAGTTTTCTACTATGGCCGCCAGTGTCTTTTTAGCGTGATCCTGATTTTTTTTACTGTTTGATGCTGATACGTCAGACTGGTTACAAGACGCCTCTCTTCCGGTTAAGATATTCCTCGTTACTTTCCAGAAGAAAAGGTAGTGGCATGAATAATATTGAAACGCAGTTACTTGAATCAGGCTTTACCGCAAAAGAATTAGCGTATTTGAACCGGAACATTAGCCGTTATGGTTCATCCTTGCTAGAGGTCGTGCTTGAGTTAGGTAAGCGATTTCTCATGGTCTTGTGTATTACTGCGGCCGTGGCTCTGATTTTCCTGGCGCTTCTTTTTTTCGCTGAGCATTACAATGTTGTTTCCGGGGGCATTTCTCTTTTCATCGTATTGATTATCGTCTGGTTTTTTCAACCCCCGGTCATTACCTACAAAGCCTGGCGCTACAGAAAGAAATACATTAGTTCTGGCCAGATGCATTAGAAATTAAATCAAACGAGACTTTTGCAGAGACACCCCAGCCAACAATTTTCATCGTGAGCGCTGCGCGATTCATTCCGTCGACTTTGCGGTAGAAATCCAGGGGGAGATAGCGAAACAGACGCCATGATTCGGGTTTTCGTATAGCGCCAAACACCGTATAGACGCTTGCTGCCAGGTTTACGCTGTTGAATACTCCCAGAGCTGATTCACGTTTAAATCCCATAAACTGAGCGATATCCATGACACCATCTGCCAGCATCCCTTCGGAGTTTGGTTGATGTTGAAGCGTTCTGTTAATTTCTTTTGAAATACCATTTGCCCCATCCATCACCAGAATCGCTCCTGCAAGCGCACCTACAGGATTCATTGTCATCATTGCACCAACACCTGCAACAATTTGTAGCCCTGAAAGAACAACTTTAATCGACGAGATAACGTAACCGACGACTTTATTATTTTCTTTAACGAGTTCGATCTGAGCAAAAAGCTGAGCTGTACGGGAGCGAATCATTCCGCTTTGCTCAAGAAGACTTTCGTTCTCAGCCCGGATGTTTTTCAGGCATTCTATGCACTCCTCATCACTTCTGGCCGCCCGGGTTGCACTGAATTGTTGCATCACAAACTGCCGGATATCATCCATAAATTTAATCCGTGCGAGTCCGTCGCTGAGATGTTGTCCGCCGACTATATTCGCAGTATTGATAAGCTTCCGGGCTTCAAGATTTATCATGGTTTCAGCCCACGCACGGGCGTTCTGGCCTGGGAAAAGTGCAATATCCATTTAAATTTCTCATCTGATAACCAACACTTACAGATTATCCTGCCAGTAGAAACTGGCAACAATAACCTGGAAAATGTATTGCGGGATTGAAGGCCTACCCCAGCCTCTCCACCTTCGTCTCCCCCTCCGCCATCGACAGCTGGTACAGCGAAAACGTTCTCTGCTTCTCAATCAACTTCGCTAGCTCCGGCGAGTGGCTGGTGAGCCAGATCTGCGAGTAGCGGCTGGCCTCGGCGATTAAGCTCGCCAGCGCGGGCAGCATCTGCGGGTGCAGGCTGTTTTCCGGTTCGTTCAACGCGATAAACGCCGGTGGGCGCGGGCTGAGCAAGGCCACCGCCAGGCACAGAAAGCGCAGGGTGCCGTCGGAGAACTCCGCCGGTTCCAGCGGCCTGCTCAGCCCCTCGCGCTGCATCATCATGCGAAAACGTCCGCCGGTGTTGTCGCTGTAAAACACGCAGCCGGGGAAGGCCTGGTCAAGGATGCGCATCAGCAGCAGCTCGTCGCCAATCTCAACGATGGTCTGAAACGCCGCCGCCAGGTTGGCACCGTCGCTGGCCAGCACCGGGGAACGGAACCCGACCTGCGGGGCACGCATCGCCGAGCCGGATGAGACGGAGAACTCATGATAAAACCGCCAGTTACGCAGGGACTCGCGCATCTGCGACACTTCCGGGTAAAGATGCGGTTCGCCGAGCTGTCCGAATACCGATTCGTTCTCGTACAGCGTGCCGCTGTGGGTCACCTTCTCGTGATGCACGTTATTCAGAAACACGGCCTGATTCTTACGCTTCATCAGCTGTGACGACGGGCGTCGATGCTGGCCGCTCAGCCAGATGGACTCCTCTTTGATCACCGGGTCGAGCTGAAACTGCGAGGGATAGGGCAGCCTCTCTACAAACCCGACCTGCAGCTCGTATTCATAGGTCTCTGTTTCCACCGCCAGATTCATCCGCCGCAGCTGGTCGCTGCGGGTTTTGCCCGCCCAGAACACCTTCAGGATGCCGCCCTCGTTCGCCAGCGCCTGGGAGAACTGCCCCTGGGCGGCGCTGTGCATCAGGTGTATCGCCTTGTAAATATTGGATTTCCCGGTGCCGTTTGGGCCGAAGACGATGTTGAGCTGCTCCAGCTCAAGCGACATCTCGCGGATGGAGCGGTAGTTTTGAATGTGCAGGGTGTTGATCACGGTCAGGCCCCTTTTTGCAGAATAAGCCTGTATATAATCACAGTCTTTGAGGTTAAATGCAAAAAAGAGACGACAGTGAGGATGTCGTCTAAACGGGGTACTGCTTTGGGCCTCTAAGGGTCAATGGGGCCTTCGCATTTTTATGATCACTTGACTGCCAGACGCAGACCCAAATCATCAGGATAGGGATCAAAGTAGTTTTGCGTCATCAGATACCGGTCGGGGTATTCGGCCAGGTAGTGCTTCAGCAGCGTGATCGGGGCAAGGATAGGCAACTGTCCATTGCGATAGTGCAGGATCACGTCGCGCAGCTCGCCGCGCTGGCGGGTGTTCAGCTGGTTACGGAAGTATCCTTGAATATGCATCAGCACGTTGGTGTGGTTCTTCCGCGAAGCCGGTTTTTTCAGGATGGTCATCAGCTTTTCCCGGTACGCCACGAAGAAGGCGTCCAGATCTTCCCACTCGTGCAGCGTGGCAACGAACGGGCCGATTTCGCGGTAGCCCGCCTGATGGTGCGCCAGCAGCTGAAGCTTGTAGCGGCTGTGAAAGTCCAGCAGCGCGCGGCGGGTCAGGCCGTTGGCGCGAATCGTGTTCAGCTCATGCAGCGCAAAAACGCGCTCGACGAAGTTTTCCCGCAGCACCGGGTCGTGCAGGCGTCCATCCTCCTCCACGGGTAGCCACGGCCAGGTTTCAAGAAGGGCGGCGGTGAACAGCCCGACCCCCTCCTTGCGGCCCCGGTTGCCGTTTTCATCATACAGCCGCACGCGTTCCATGCCGCAGCTTGGGGATTTTGCGCAGACGATAAAACCGGCGAGATCGCCGATTTTCGGCAAGAAGTCTGCGGTAAAGTCCGCCATCTTCTGCGTAACGTCTTCGTGAGGCGCGTGGCTAAACCGCATCTGGGTTTCACCGCGGTCCGTCACGATCAGACGCAGCGCCGGGCGAGGCGTCGGCAGACCTATCGCCATTTCCGGGCAGACGGGGCGGAAATTCACCCACTGGGCCAGCTCATCCATGACGAAGCCCATGCGCTTGTGTCCGCCGTCAAAGCGTACGGCGGATCCGGTCAAACATCCGCTAATACCGAGCACAGGTTTCGTTGTCATGGTGTGGTCCTCCCGTTCATATAATTAAAACTTACACAACATGACTAATTTGTCCAAGTATTAGCGGAACTATTTTTTTTATTCCTTTAAAATCAATGCGGCTCAACTGCCCTTATAGGTCGAGTAACCGTACTGGCTCAGCAGAAGCGGGATGTGCAGCTTTTCGTTGGTGCGGGTCACGGTAAACAGCACCGGGATCTCCGGGAAGAAGGTCTCCAGCTTTTTGCCGTGGAAGTACTCTGCAGTTTTGAAGGTCACTTTATACACGCCGGGCAGCATGTCCTGGTCCTGCGGATAGAGCGATTTGATGCGTCCGTCGCGGTCGGTTTTGCCGCTGGCAACCGGGGTCCACATGTCCTGCTGCTGCTTCTCCAGCGTAACGGTCACGTCGGATGGCGGCATCCCGGTTTGCTGGTCGAGAATGTGGACGCTCAGCGTGCCGACAGGGGCGCTAAAGGCAGCAGGGGCAAAGGCCATCGAGGCCAGGAACAGCAGAGGGGCAGTTTTTTTCATGGTGTTTTCCTGTGGAGTTGTTCGTCACAGGAAAACGTTAGCATCTGCGGCGCGGGAAAATATTCAACTTTTCGTGAAGATTCCCACAGCAGAAAATGATCAGAGGATAATCACTTCAAGCGATACCTGCTGCTGCCACTGCTCAAGCTGTTTTTTCCGCCCGGCGGTGAGCTTGCCGCTGGAGACCAAAAGCCATTTACGCTCCGGGAAAATTTCCGGTGCCAGCGCGTCGGGGGGAACCGGCAGGATGTCGATCCGGTGGCCCTGCCCGGTGCGCGCTAAGGCTTCGAGCCAGATCTCGCACGGGTCGTTGAGGTGCCAGCCGCTGAGGAGAATGTTGTCGCCCGGCGCTTTTTTATCGCCCTCAAGGCAAAACGAGGTGTAGGCGATGATGATGCCGTCGAGGATCGCGCGCAGGGTCATGGCGGCGGCGACGTTAGCCGAGACCTGGCTGCGCAGCGGACGCAGCACGTTCGCGACCAGCTCCGGCCTTGGGTACTCGCGTCCGGCGTCGTAAATCATCTGGCGCAGGGACTCGACTTTGCCGTCCTGCAGGCGTTGCAGCATGTTCTGCTGCAGGGTTTGCCAGTTGTTGGTCCGCCCCGGCATCGGGCGTTCCAGCAGCGGTTTAACCTGGCCAATCGGGACGCCTTTTTTGACCCAGTCGAGGATTTTCAGCGCCTGCTGGACGTCCGCATCGCTGTACTGGCGGTGGCCGCCTTCCGTGCGCTGTGGCTTGAGTAAACCATAGCGACGCTGCCACGCCCGCAGGGTGGTGGCGGTAATGCCGCTGAGTCTGGCGAATTCGCCGATGGAGTAAGCCATGTCCGTGTCCAGAGTGGAGGAATACTCTCAATATACTACGAATTTTCCCGAACGGGATGAAGCGCCGAAACGGTGCACTACACTTAACATCCAACCGTGCAAATGAAAGGAATTCTCATGAAGCTATGGCCTGTTGTGACCGGTGTTGCCATTGCCCTGACGCTGGTCGCCTGTAAATCCCCTACGCCGCCGAAAGGCGTGCAGCCTATATCCGGTTTTGACGCCAGCCGCTATCTCGGCAAATGGTACGAAGTCGCGCGCCTGGAAAACCGCTTTGAACGCGGTCTGGAGCAGGTGACCGCCACCTACGGCAAGCGCAGCGACGGCGGGATCAGCGTGCTGAACCGGGGCTTCGATCCGGTGAAAAACAAGTGGAACGAGAGCGAGGGGAAAGCGTACTTCACCGGCGAGCCGACCACGGCCGCGCTGAAGGTCTCCTTCTTCGGCCCGTTCTACGGCGGGTATAACGTGATCAGGCTGGACGACAAGTACCAGTACGCGCTGGTCAGCGGCCCGAACCGCGATTACCTGTGGATTTTGTCACGCACGCCGACCATCCCGGACGCGGTGAAGCAGGATTACCTGAACACCGCCCGCAGCCTGGGCTTCCGGGTTGACCAGCTGGTGTGGGTGAAGCAGTAAAGATCGTGCTTTCTTCGTAGGGTATTACGGGCTCGCCTGGATAGACTTCCGTTAAAAGCCCTACGGAGGGAAGACGACATGAACTGGCAGCCATTTCGCGGCAATTCACCGGAAAATATGACGATTTTCAGCGCGTCATTTCCCGACGTCAGCGACCAGTGGCCGATGAAAGACGATGCTGCCCGTGAAATCGCTGCGATCGATCGGGCGCTGAAAGCCGAGCCCGCGCTCCGCCCTCCGCTGGTTGAGTACGAAGAAGGGGGGCAGGCCGTGCTCGTCCCGCAGAACCGCTATTCCGAACAGGCCTTTCGCAACCGTCCGGCGCTTGCCGCGTGGCGCACCCGGCTGGTGCCCTCCGCGCTGGCGCTGTTTGTGGTGCAAAACCCGCTGGAGGATCGCCTGCCGGACGGCACAAAGATGGACAGCGACAGCCGCCAGTGGTTTATCCACGCGAACGATGCCATCGGCGTGCGTTCCCGCGCCCGGGTGCTGGCCGCGCTGGTGGAGAAGTACATTCACAACGAAAGCGAGAACAACTGGGTCAGCCTCGCGAGCGGCGCCGCCATCCCGGTGCTGGAGGCGCTGCGTGAAGCAAAGCTCGACGGCCAGCAGGTCTATCTCACGCTGGTAGACAAAGACCCCGTTGCGCTGAGCTGGGCGGAAACCATGGCGGCGCAGGAAGGCATTGTGGTGGGTGAACAGCTGACGCTGCTCAGGCGCAACCTGCTCCATACGCTGGTGCGTAACGAGGACCTGCTGCTGGAGCTGGGCGAGCATCAGGCCGAACTGGTCGACGCGCTGGGGATCTTCGAATACTTCAACGATACCGATGCGGTGACTTTCCTCCAGCGCGCGCTGCGGCTGGTCAAGCCCGGCGGGGCGGTGATTGTCTCCAACATGCTGACCAGCAGCCCGCAGATTGACTTTGTGCTGCGCGGTATCGGCTGGGAGGATATCCACCCGAGGACGCTGCAGCAGCTGCAGGATATTCATTTGGCGGCAGGCGTGCCGGTGGAAAACGTCACCGTGGTCGTGCCGAAGGATGAGGTGTATGCGGTGATGGAGATTAGGGTTTAGCGCGATCGATTCCCTCTCCCTGAGGGAGAGGGTTAGGGTGAGGGGGGAACAGACCGCAAAGCGTGGCTTGAAATAATTCGGTTTTCCAATCATGATCCCGCCATGAAAATCGAAACCGCACTCCCCACACACTTCGAACGTCTGGTCGCGATCTGGGAATCCTCCGTCCGCGCCACCCACCACTTTTTACAGGAAAGCGATATTGCGGCGCTGCGCCCGTTATTGCTTAACGCGTATTTACCAAACCTCACCGTCATGATGGCCCGCGATGATGCAGGCGTTATTCACGGCTTTTTAGGCGTGGATGAAAACCGCATTGAAATGCTGTTTGTTGACGATGCGAGCCGGGGTAAGGGCGTCGGGAAATTGCTGCTGCAACACGCCATCGCAGCGTTCGGCGCGAACGAAGTGGACGTGAATGAGCAGAATCCGCAGGGCGTCGCGTTTTATCGCCATATGGGGTTTGAGCAGGTCGGGCGCTCGGAAGTGGACGGGCAGGGGAATCCGTTTCCGTTATTGCATATGCGGTTGAATCGGGATTAGCGCTTAGCCTGCTTATCCCATTTTAATAAGCCGATAATATCTTTCTCTCCTTCGGCTTCTTTCAACAGGCGCTGCCTTTTTTCAAACTCAACATATTCTGAGCACGCCTTTTCATCCGCCGCTTTCTTGCTGATTTTGCCAGCTCCTTCTAACACATCCCGGTCATTAAATTGCAGGAACTGATCGAGCTTGGTTTGCCAGTCTCGTAAAAATACCTGCTTGCGGCGTTTGGCCTGATCTTCGGCAAAATCGAGCCACATATTAACGACGCGATTAAGCTCGCTCACCTCATCCTGAGACAGATAATTTTTTGCAGTGGTGACATCGCTTTTACGGACTTCTTCGCCTTTATAGCTGGTCAGCCCCATATGGGGTTGAGTGGCGTCCGCGCGCTGGTGAATCAACTCAGCAGCGGTGTGGCCCGTGCAGGCAAAATGCAGTTTATTCTGGATGGTCTGAAAGAATTGCGTGGTTTCTTTGAGCGACGGCTGATAATCAGCAGCTAATGCAAAAATCTCCCTTACGCGCAGATAGACCCGGCGTTCGCTGGCCCGTATATCGCGAATGCGTTCCAGCATTTCATCGAAATAGTCAGGTACGGCAGACGATCCGACAGGCGGGTTTTTAAGTCGCTCGTCGTCCATAACGAAGCCTTTAACCAGGTATTCTTGCAGCGTTTGGGTGGCCCACTGACGGAACTGTGTACCTCGCGTGGAGCGGACTCGATAGCCGATGGCGAGAATGACGGGCAGGCTAAAATATTGAACGTTATATACTTTACCATCGCTGGCAGTTGTTCGGTAAAACCGAACAACTGAATTTTCAACCAGCTCACCCTCATCAAAAATATTCTTGATATGCCCGCTGATCGTTGCTTTGGCTTTGCCATATAACTCACAGATTGTTGCCTGTGACAGCCACAACGTATCGCTTTCGAAGCGGCATTCAATGCGAACTTTTCCATCCTTGCTGGCAAACATGACAAACTCACCGGCTGGTGAATTAATTAATTCTTCATATGTCATGCTGCCTCCGCGTCATAAGGTTGATGTCGTAGTATGCCAGAAACAGCCGCTAAGCCGGGTGGTTTGTATCTGATTTTGCGAGGCGCTTTCCAGGATGCTGAATTTGAATCGCTGCGAGTGCATTCTCTATCTCAACGAGCTTTGCTTTCGTCCGTTTATAATCGTCCTGCAACCGCTGCTCCTGCTCGTTATACGCCACCAGAACGATGCAACCCTTCATCACCTTGACCGTGACCTGCTGCCCGGTATCAAAGCCCGCGGCGCGCAGCCACTTGCCGGACAGAGTGATATTGGGCGTGGATTTGTCGAAAACATTCGGGCGGTATCCCACAATTAACGAACGCTCGGTTCCGGATTGGTCGGTGTCTGGGGTAGAATGCGAATCAGCCATAATCAACTCCTTGATAGTTGGTGAGGTTAGCTCTCGTCCGGTATTGCGAGTACTTGGCGAGGGCGTTTCAATGTGAGGTTTTCGTATGTTAAGGTACGTACCTCAGTGAAGATATCTTGCTCTCGTAGGTACGTACATGTCAACAGCTAAACGCGACCCTAACAAATCTAAATCTGGAAAAGCACCGACTTTTCAGATTCGTATTACGCCAGAGTTGAAGGCACAGTTTGAGGGAGCTGCAAAGGCAGAAGGAATGAGTTTAGGAAATTGGCTCAAAAACCTGGGACGGAAAGAATTGTCGAAATTAGGAGTTGAGCCCAAAGGTTAGATTAATGAAACAAAAAATCAATATTATCTTCTTTAAATTGTAAATTCTTAACGTCAAGTTTTCTTCGATAAGAAGAGTATCTAATTTCCATCATTTTAAATCCTTGCGAAATAGTAGATATTCTTCGCTGAGAAATATTAAGCTCAATAAGTGTACCTATAACCACATCTAAATAATCATGTAAATTTTCAATAAGTATGGGTGTGTAACTAGGTAGATTCCCTGTATGAACGATAAGGTTCCTAGCTCGGTAAATACGTCTTATCTGTTGAGCAACTCTTTTACCGTGTATATC
>NZ_JAKLRZ010000031.1:0-60029 GCF_021892025.1 Enterobacter cloacae complex sp. ECC445
GGGTAAGGGGGGATTGGGTGTAGGGGTAGGAATAGGGTCTTTTCCAACAGGAGAGATCCATTGGTTAAGTAGATCACTGTCTTAAGGGCGCAATTTAAAAAACGTCTGTATCAGCAAAGTAGTACAAAGCGCTCAGGCGCAGAGAAACGAAAAGGGTTCTTCCTGGAAGAGTGATTTTTTCAGAGGAGCTGAATCAGAAGGGAGGCTGGCAGCCTTTGGGGAGGCCACCAGCCATGTGAGGGGGAATCCATGAAAACCACATCACAAAATTATTATCTCATCAGCACGGGAGCTGCACAATGGAGCTGACGATCACGCCGAATTTTGCACAGGAACGAGCGCTCAACATGTTGCGCCGTGACTGGAGGGCAAATGACACTTTCATGGTGTACTCGCCAACCGGTAGCGGTAAAACGGGTTTGGCCGCCTTCATCGTTGCCGGGTTTGTTAGCCGTGGTATGCGCGTCCTGTTCTGTGCACCGTACACCATCCTGATTGGTCAGACGGCTAATCGCTTCGTGGAGTATGGGTTACCGGGGGATGAAATCGGTTATATCTGGGCGGATCACCCGAACTACGATCCGGACCGGAAAATCCAGATTGCCAGCGCCGACACGCTTATCCGTCGTGTTTTTCCTGAAAATATTGATCTGCTGATTATCGACGAAGCACACCTGCGTAAAAAACGCATCCTGAAGGATATCGAACGTCTGCGCGGCAAAGGCGTAAAGGTGATTGGCCTGTCGGGTACTCCGTTTTCCCCGTTCCTGGGCAAATACTATGACCGACTGATTAAGCCGACCACCATCGGCGAGTTAATCCAGCGTGGAGATCTGAGTAAATACGAATTTTACGCGCCAACTAAGCCGGATCTGAAAGGTGTTAAAACCAAAGCATCGCTTGAGTACGGCAGCGATTACAACGAAACGCAGCTGGCTGAAATCATGTGCGGCTCTACGCTGGTGGGCGACATCGTACAGAACTGGCTGGAGAATGGCCGGGATCTGCCTACCATCGCTTTCTGCGTCAACGTAGCCCACGCCAATTACCTGACAATCCAGTTTAACCTGGCGGGTGTTAATGCTGAGGTCATGACCGCCGACACTCCAGTGGATGAGCGCCAGACCATCATTCACCGCTTTGAAACCGGTGCAACGAAAATCATCGTTAGTGTGGGCGTTCTGGTGGCCGGCTTCGATAGTGACGTTCGTTGCATCATCTACGCCAGGCCAACAAAAAGCGAAATTCGCTGGTTGCAGGCGCTCGGGCGTGGCCTGCGCACCGCACCGGGTAAAGAGTCCTGCCTCATCTTCGATCACAGCGGCACCGTACACCGTTTGGGTTATCCGGATTCAATCGAGTACGACGATCTTCCCGGTAAATCTGACGGCATGGAGGAAAGCGCGCGCC
This sequence comes from Enterobacter cloacae complex sp. ECC445, assembly GCF_021892025.1. Classification (NCBI taxonomy): domain Bacteria; kingdom Pseudomonadati; phylum Pseudomonadota; class Gammaproteobacteria; order Enterobacterales; family Enterobacteriaceae; genus Enterobacter; species Enterobacter cloacae complex sp. ECC445. The sequence continues at coordinate 1,411 of NZ_JAKLRZ010000031.1, forward strand.
GCGCAGCTGAGGAACGGGCCGAAAAGCTGCCACACGAATGCTCTCAATGCCATTACATGAAGCCAGCTGGCGTCTATGTATGCCCGAAATGTGGGCATAAGCCGCTGGGCGGTGAGGACGTCGATACCGACACCGGCCGCAAACTCAAAAAGCTGGGTAAAAACCAGCATCAGCCCACTAAGGCAGAGAAACAGGCCTGGTGGAGTCAGATCAAATTCTATCAGCGCCAGCGCGTATCGCAGGGGAAAAAGCCCGTCAGCGATGGCTGGTGTGCAAATACCTTTCGAGAACGGTTTGACGAGTGGCCTAACGGGTTGAGCGATTTCCCGATGGAGATCACGCCGACCGTCTCTAATTTCATCCGGCACAAATTGATTGCGTATGCGAAAGGGCAGGAGAAGGCCAAGCGCCTGCAGGAGGCATCAGGCACGGTTGCCCCATCCTCAGTACAACAAGCACAGAAAGCGATTAGCGATATCAAACAGCAGTTAGGAAAACGAGCATGAAGACGGCAGAAGCGGCAAAAGGTCAATGGGCAATGATTTTTGAGCACTTCGGGTTACCCCCCATTAATGCCAGAAATCATTTTAAAGGCGAATGTCCGGTATGTGGTGCGCGGGGAAAGCTCCGTATTGATGATCGGGATGGCCGGGGAACATGGATCTGTACCTGCGGCAGCGGTGACGGAATGAAGCTTGTCACTCTGACACAAGGGAAGCCATTCAATGAAATTTGCAGGGAAATAGACCAGCTGATTGGTAACAACTTTACCCGCGAAGCGTTCCCGCGCACTTCAGATGCAGTAAGCGCCCGTGATCGGGTTCTGTCCAAATTTTCGAAACTGGTCAACCTGAAAGGAACTACCGGGGCGGATTATCTGCAGTCCAGGGGAATTTATCAGCTCCCACAAGAGGCGGTGAAGTTCAATGATAAACAACGCTACGGCGGTAAGGTTTACCAGTGTCTGTATTCACTCGCAACCGACGATAAAGGCGAGCTTTGCTATCTGCACAGAACCTTACTGGACGGTAACCGGAAAGCCCAACTAAGGGATTCTGCCGGAGCGAAGCGCCAGAAATCTCTTCAGGACGAAAGTTATCTGGATCATGCCCGTTCTGTCGCTATTCGCATGTTCCCGGTAGCGACGACCCTCGGAATTGCCGAGGGTATCGAAACGGCTCTTTCCTGCAAGCAGCTGTACAACGTTAACACCTGGGCCACCATGACCAGCGGATTCATGAAGAAATTCCGTGTTCCTGCAGGTGTGAAAAATTTGATTATTTTCGCAGATCGAGACGTAAACAGCGCCACTGGATTGGCTGCGGCCACGGAATGCGCCCATGCCAACTTACTGGCAAAAAATGACCTGGAAAAAATCAGCATCTACTACCCGGATCTCGGGGATTTTAACGACATGCTCATGAACGGCGATCAGGTTCGTGAGGTGGTTTTCTTCAAGAAAAAGGCGGCTGCGTAATGCGTACTGATAACAACGAACATAAAGCACTATTCACCATCCCGACGGCAGCGCACAGCTCCGCCCTCGCAAACATCAAGCCTCTGCCCGAGCAACGGAGAATCACCGGGCATAAGCAGACGGATGCTTATCTTTGGGTGCTGGAGGTTATCCGCCTGAACGAACCCGTGCATCTGGACGCAGCTGAAGCCGCGCTGGAGAAAATTAAAATCTCCCCAAAAGAAGCCGAGGAACGCTATTCGCGTTATCTGCTGGCGAATGGTGGCGATCCTTTCCAGGTTGCTTTCGGTACCATCGGTATGGATAACCCGGCTCGAGCTATCAAGAACGCCCGGGAGAGTATCAAAAAAGCAGCATCGGTCAGGGCTACGTTCGGCAGCTATGATGCAGCACTCGAAGATGTGGAAGCTGAGCGAGTAATCATGTCTTCCTCTAAATTTATCGACGATCACCTTTGGGGATGGACTCCGGCCGAGAAGAAAGCTGGCAGCATTAACGGCAGCCGTATGAACGAAATTGATGAACAGCGCCGGGCATTTGTTGAAGGCTATCGTGATGTGCTGCCAGAGCCCAATACGCTTTCTGACGTTGTCCGTGAGTTTGTTTACTGGGACTGGCTCTACAGCGTTCGCCACACTGCAACTAAAGAACAGGGCTATGAGTTTGGTTACTCCGAGCATCACGAATCGGTATATGACCGCGAGCGCTACCTTGAAAAATTGCTTGCTACCATCAAACCCGTGACGCGAGCTGAAGCTATCGAGGTATGTCGTTGGTTCCTTGAAAGTGAAAAGGCCCAGTACATGGAAAACGACGGCGCGGCGGTGATTCTTAACCTGGTAGGGGAGTGTGAAGAATGAAACTGGAGGCATCACTCAAACATTTTAGCCCTCAGGGAATGCACATCAGCGACGACGTGAAAGGAACCTCTCCGGATCGTATCACCGGCACCGATGTTATGGCGGCCATTGGTACCACCAGCAGCCGAGCGCGGTTTGGTCTGGCTGCCTTCTTTGGTAGGACCGGGATCAGCAAAAGCGATGAGCAATTGGCTGTACAGGCTCTGGCGCGTCATGCAATGGAATCAGCGCCCAGGAATGTACGTAAAGCAGCGGCAGGCGAGTTTGGCTGGTGCATGATGGTGCTCGCACAATTCGCCTTTGCCGAATACTCCCGTTCTGCGGAAACCAGCGTGACGTGTCACAGCTGCAGCGGCAGCGGATTAATCTCTCAGTATGAGGATGTGATCAAACATCCTGGAGTCTTCAACTCTGACGGAATGGAAATCGTACCGCCGAAAATCAAGCACGAACTGGTCAAGCGTAAATGCGCGGCATGTAACGGTAAAGGTGAGCTGCTGGCCCGATGCCGTTGCGGCGGCAAAGGTGAGGTGCTCGACCGCAAAGCCACAAGCGAGCGCGGCGCGCCGGTGTTTAAAACCTGCGAGCGCTGCAGCGGAAATGGATTTTCTGGGGTACCGTCTACTGCAGCCTATAAAGCGATACTGAAGCGAGTCCCAGATCTGCACGTCAGAACGTGGACCCGTAACTGGAAACCGTTCCTGGAGGTGCTTGTCGACGTCTGTCACCGGGAAGAACAAAAAGCAGACTCTGCGTTTCAGGGCGCAACGAGCTTACGTGACGATGTGAACAAAATTTAGCATATTAGCGACTTTAAGCTTGATTTTGTCCGAACTTGTCGTGTATGCTTCAAATCGTAGGTTATTGCGCCTGCACGAAATCAAACCCGCCTCCGAGCGGGTTTTTTTATGCCTAAATTTGGTCGCCGCGAATGAATACATTCATCATTTGTGCATCCGGCCCGTCTCTCAATAAATCAGATTGCGAACTGATCTCCGGATCGGGGCTGCCGGTTATTGCTGTTAACTCCACCTGGCGAGCCGTGCCTGATTGTGAATACATTTACGCGGGTGATCTGCGCTGGTGGGATGCAAACATCGATGTTCTGCCGTCCTCCGCCTCTCGCTGGACCTGTAATTACCGGGCTCATAAACGCTATGGGCTAAATCTGTTTGATACAGATACCCGGTGGGCCTTCAACTCCGGGCAGCGCTCGATTCTCTTTGCTGCGAGCCTGGGGGCGAAAAACATCATCCTGTTAGGGTTTGACTGCTCCATTAATTGCGGTAGTCACTGGCATGGTGATCACGTCGGGCTGGATAATCCTACAGCAGAGAGTGTTACGCGATGGCGCGGGGAGTTTGCCAATACCGCCGGAGCGCTGGCCGGTAAGGTGAATATCATCAACAGTAGCCGCCAGACTGCGCTTAAGTGCTTCCGGCGTCTCGGCCTCAATGAGGCTTTACGCGAGGTAGCATGTTAAACGTTCCTCTATTCATTGAAGGCATGCTGGGCATGGGTGACAACATCTACCAGCGCGCTTTCGTTAAGCAGTTGGCCGCCGGTACTTATATCCGGACCGCCTGGCCCGAACTGTATGAAGATTTGCCCGTTCTGCCCGTTCGCAGTTTTACAACGCTCCGCACGCAGCGCAAAAACGAGTACCGGACGCAGGCAGCTTTTCACCTGCCGCCAGATATGCGCCAGACAAAACGGATTTTCTACGGTCCGGATCATCTACGGCGCGGTTCAATATTTGACGCGATGCGCCAGCAGTTTGGCACCGAGCCGTCAGAACTCGACTTGCCCTCTTACGGACCCGCTGAATTTACGTCTGAAAAGCCGATAGCGGTAATTCGTCCGGCATCAGTTCGCAGCGAATGGCGCAGCGACTCCCGTAATCCTGATCCGGATTACCTGCTGCAGGCATCCCGGCTACTGAGAAAGCATTTCTGCGTAATCAGCGTGGCTGACCTGCAGGAGGGGGAGGAGTGGGCCGTCGGTGAACTTCCCGAAGCAGATCTGCGCATGCACTCCGGCCAGCTCAACTTCAAATCGCTGATGCGCCTGATTGAGCACGCCGCCGTGGTGGTTACGCCGGTGGGCTGGGCGCTTCCTGCTGCTATTGCCTATAAAACGCCGGTGTACGTTGTCGCTGGTGGGCGAGGTGGTCACAACGCCCCGGAAATCGTAACCGATCCGGCGATGGACCTCTCCCGGGTTGGCTGGGCAATTCCCGACAATTACTGCCGCTGTGAAGCATGGGATCACCACTGCGACAAGCGGATTTCAAATTTCTCCGATAAATTCGAGGCCTGGCTCCATGAAGTCGTTTTATCAGGAACTGGAAAGCGGGCTGGTATTTTTACCGGAGCTGGGGATCGGACGTTATCCCGTTCCGGCATCACGCCCGTATGACGAGCAGTATTTCGCGAAGTATCAGCAGCTGGCCGACACCGAAACGGGCAGAGCTTTAACGCAATCCCGTATTGAGCTGGTGGAGCGCCATTTTCACGGCCCTGTTCTCGACGTTGGTATCGGTGCCGGTCAATTCGTCTCAACCCGACCGGGAACGCTTGGGTATGACGTTAATCCGGCAGGTATTGCCTGGCTGAACGAGCGGGGCGCATTCGCAGATCTCTACGCCAATAAGTGGCGAGCACTGACGATGTGGGATGTACTTGAACACATCGACGAGCCGGAGCTGGCGGTACAGCAGGCCAGTGAATACGTGTTCGTGTCGATCCCGATTTTCACTGATGCCGGAGACATTCTCCGCTCCCATCATTTCAGAAAGAACGAGCACATCTGGTATTTCACTGATGAAGGTATCAGGCGCTGGTTTGCAGAGCAGGGCTTCACCTGCGCAGAGCAAAACACAATCGAATGCCAGTTAGGGCGTAGAGGCGTCGCGTCGTACGCTTTCCGCAGAATTTAACTTCCTTTCACACACACAGCACCCCGAACCCGGAGGTGTGGAATGCACAGAACTATGCCTGACAAAATCGCATCGATAGCGGGGTACTGTACATCCGGCGGCCTCATTTGCTGGGGTGGCATAGCAAAATGGATACATGACCTTGACTGGAACCTTGTCGCAGTCGTCGGCGGCTTCGTTATTGGCTTGCTGACTTTCTTCGTTAACTTTTACTTCAAACGCCGCCAGACAAAAGCCTATGAGGCAGCGCTGGCGCGTGGCTATGTTACCCCTCCACCGCAGGACAACTAATCATGGCATCCATGAAAAGCAAGCTCAGCGCGGCCATGCTTGGGTTATTGGCTGCCGGTGCCACTGCGCCGGTGCTCATGAGTCAGTTTCAGGATGAAAAAGAAGGCACCAGCCTGGTTGCTTACCCTGATGCTGGTGGCGTGTGGACGATTTGCGGCGGTGTGACTCGCGTTGACGGCAAACCCGTGGTTAAGGACATGCAGCTGACGCGCCAGCAGTGCGATAAAATCGACAAGGCAGAACAGGCAAAAGCTTTGGCCTGGGTGGAAAAAAACGTTCGAGTTCCGCTGACCGAGCCACAAAAAGTCGGTATAGCGTCCTTCTGCCCCTGGAACATCGGCCCCGGAAAATGCCTGCCGTCAACGTTCTGGAAAAAGCTCAATGCTGGTGATCGGCCTGGTGCCTGCGCAGAGATAAAACGCTGGATCTATGACGGTGGTCGCGATTGTCGTATCCGTTCGAACAATTGTTACGGGCAAGTTCTACGCCGTGACCAGGAATCCGAACTGGCATGCTGGGGGCTCGATAAATGACCCTGAAAACCTGGTTACTTCTGGGCGTTGAGCTGCTGCTGTCCGGAATCATTATTTTTGTGCTGCTGGGACAGATTAGCGAACAGCGTGGCAGGGCAGAAAAAGCAGAGAAAGAGGTCGATGGCCAGCGGCAGGTGATAGCCACTCAGGCTTTCAACATCAATCGTTTCAATCAGATTGCCGACTATACCAACCGGAACAATTCACTGATTGATGCCAGCACCGATAACACGGTTATCGAATACCGGGAGATTCTCCGCCGTGAAAAAACCTGTGATCTGCCTGTTCCTGCTGATGTTGCTGGTGGGTTGCTCGAATACGCGAACCGTTTACGTGCCAGCGCAATGCACCCCGATACCAGCAACGCTGACGCAGCCAATGATAGTGCCGCTGCCGCCGGCACAATAACGTACTGCCAGGCTGTGCTCTGGATTAAGCCGCTGCTGGCCGTGATTGAGAAGGGCAACAATAACCTGGCTGGCATACGGCAGATTGAAAAAGAGCGCCAGTAAGCTTTTAAAAAAGCATGGCAGGCGAACTGCCAGAAGGAGAACGCTGAATTGAAGTAGCAAAACGGTAAGACCGCAGCCGAAAGGTAATGCAGCAGTCATGATGCTGCCCCGAGTCGCGTAGTGGCGAGCAGGTATAGCAGACCGTTGTGAGGGTAAATAAGGGGACATGCTCCGGTAAAGCAGCGCGAACGCCAGACGCGCACCGGTTATAAGCGGCGATGAAGCGACAGCAACTCAAAGGCATGAGCGTGGCCACTCCGGGAAGTGGCAGCCATTACAAAGCTCATCTGCTGGTGGGCTCGATAATGCTTATCCCCTTACGCGGATAAGTAACCATATATCCCTTTAAGGGGATAAATAGAGCCTCGCAATCAGCGGGGCTTTTTTCTGCGCCTCGTACGCGCACTCTAGAGAGTCTTTCAGCAGTGAGCCTGAGGAGCATCGTTAAAGGTGGCGACCTCTCTCGGGCGGTGCTCCTGTACGACAGGCTCACACCTCAAAGGAAACGCAATGAAGAAATTTTTCACTAGTGCAGTAGCAAAAATAACCTTTTACGTGCTGCTCGCCGTTTTGCTATTTGCTGTTATGACCGGGGCTAGTTCTTTATTGAGAGTAGTAGCTGCCGCCTACTGGGTGATCGTATTGCTTGGCGCGATAGTCGGTTTGTTAGCGCTAGTTATTACGTTTGGTGTCGAGTATTCAAAGGATGAAAAGTCCCGGCGTGAAGGCATTGAATACCTTAAACGCTTTGCTAAGCGCAAGAACGCAATAGCGAGAGTATGGGGATGGTTCTGCCTGGTGCTGGGGGCTTCCCTGCTTGCATACGGTGGGTGGGTGTTTACAGCGGTAGCCTACGTAATAGCGTCCTTGTTTGTGCGCCTGTGCTGTTCGCTTGCTCGTGATAAGGTCGAGAAACTAACCGAAAAGAGGCGGCCTGATGTCTCGCTTAAATATTGAAGTAATCCCGCCGAGCAATGAGCAGATAAATCAGGTGATTGAAGAAATAAGCCGGAAATACGCCGGAAATACGCACGTAAGCCACTTACCCCTCAGATCGAAGGCGAGCTCCAGCGTGAAGCCGCTCGACTGGTGCGCCGGTTTACAAAAACGAAAGTTACTTTAGTGCGAGATTAACGCGATGAAAAAAATAACAGTCACTGTATCGGGGCTTTCTCCATTTGAAATGGAAGTGGACTATCGCCCGGAAAAAAGTGAATTAGGTAATATTCTTCGCGCCCTTTCATGCGCAACTGTAAAAACTTCAAAAGAGGCGGTGAAAATCGGCGAGGAAATACCAGTTTATATACTTCGTGAAACTGAATTATTCTATCATTTAACTGATTGTGAACCTGCTGATACCGGGAAAACCGTTTATGAGGCGGTTTTTGAACTGAATGATGGTAAAAAAATCCTCGGCTATTCGGATCAAGACCAACCGAAGGCGAACGGAGAATATTACCACTGTGCAGCTACCAAAGACATGAAAGGGCGAGTTATCGTAGTGGCTAAATATGTCACTAATTTCCGTTTTACTCCTCTTTAAAGCTGATATTACAGAAGCTCTTCACTGAGGGGCTTCGATAATGTTTTTTGAGTGAGGATTGTTCAGCATGGCTTCGATAAAAGAATCCACTGATGCCAATGGACAATCAAAATATTACGTCCACTGGAAGGATGAAAAATCCGGTCATGGACGCCGCCGCATTTTTAAGACTATTGATGATGCCGCACATCTTTTCTGGCAAAAACAGAATATCGAGCTGGATTGTCGAACCGCCAGCTGGACCGGAATAGACCATTCCTGGACTTTCCGAAAGTTAATTCTGTTTTATCTGGGGTATCAGGCCGGCAAGCTGGAAAAAAATATCATACGGCTGTCGTCATATACGAAATGCCGTCACGATCTTCTCGCTGTAGACGGGCCGATACTGGAAAAAAATATTCTCCATATCAGCCATCGCGATATCGTTGATTCGGTTCGCACCGGCTGCCATCGCTGGATTCGTTCGGCTTTCTTCCTGCTGGTGGAAAAGCGGCTTATCACCTTTAACCCAGTTGATCGCCCCGCGCGCCGGAAGCGCCGACCCATCACCATACCACCATCATCATCGGTCAGGGAGCTACTGAATAACGCGCCAGTTCGTGAGCGTATCGCGTGCTGGTTCGGGATTTGTGGCCTGCGCATCGGTGAGGCTCTGGCGGTTACTTATAACGACGTGTCAGCAGACTGGATCGATATCCGGGCGCATGTTGTTGATGGCGTTATACATGAAGGTTTAAAAAGAGGGGTAGAGCGCCGGGTAAGAATGCCCCGTGAGCTTTTCGCGTTGCTGGATAAAAGTAAGCTCGGTTCCTGTGAACCTCTTATCTGCAACCAGTTCACTGGGGCTTGCCTCGCTACCAGCTATGGCACTCAGGGGATTCTCGTCAAAACCTTGAACGCCTATGGCATTAAGCGGTTCCATCATCTTCGCCACTTTGCTGTTTCTCGCCTGGCAAACAAAGGTGTCGATATCCTGAAGGTTTCCCGACTGATTGGACACTCAAACATCAAAACAACGATGGATGTATACGGCCACCTGTTCGGTGAAGCGGTGGCGATGGATTTGGACTGAGTTATCCACATAGTGGAAATATTAGGGCGATCCACTATCTCCCCATTCTGCGCGGCCTCAGGGCATCAAATCGCAGTTTTCCCGAAAAAAAGGATATGCCGCATTTTTACCCCCTTTGATATGCCGCACTCGGCACCAGAGAGGACGCGGCCTGCGCGCCAGAATTTACCGCGTGATACGCCGCACCCGGATCGGAGAAAATGGATTTTGAACAAAAAATAATCACATTGACTTAGGCGGAAGTATGGCTCCTAAAAAAAGCTTCAGAAAAGCCTACGTCGGTATCGTTATGGACATGGCATTAGCCCGTAGCAAAATCAGCAATCGGATGGTTGCTCAGCGCTTAGGTGTGGATGAGACGACGATCCGTCGCTGGCGTAAAGAGAATATCGAGTTTGAGCGTGCTTTTACTGAGGCTCGCGAAGCTCTCAGAGAGAAGATTAACCGCGTGGCTGGTAAGAGCCTGGACGTTCGTAAGCGGAAGGTGATCACCACATCGCCTGATGGTGTTAAGACCACCATAGAAGATGTTCTGCCCACTCATAACGATATTGCTGTTTTCTCGAAGGCGCTCGGTCTTGGTACCAGCGTGTATAGCGAGGAAGAACGCCAGCGTGATGCGCTTCGTGAAGTGATGAAACAGAAGGTCGCCGGAAAATATTCCGCGCTTCAGGCGGCGCAGCTGCTTGAGGCTGAGGGGATAAAGGTTCCTCAAACCCTGCTTATGGAGCTGGGAGCACCGAAAATCTTCGAACCGTTCACCAATATGGACGAGGCAGCCAAAGCCGACGCGGCGAATCTAACTCCGCACGAAGCCGCTGATCTCTACAAAAAATACATGGGGTGAGAAATGCAAAAACAGGCGTTTCGAATCGAAAAAACGCTATGCAATTTCACCCCTGTTTTATGCACGTTTTATTCACTCGTTTTTACCCTGCATCAGGGGCTTAACCCACACTAATAAACGCTTCATGCATTTAACGTAATGAACCCATTTTTGATAGTTCGTGTAACGGTCATTATGTTAAATCGGGGCGTTTTTGAGGAATTTATCTGTGCCGATTCCGTTTCCCTTTGACTTCCGAAAACCGGATTACACAGCCGTGTTTGAGTGGAGAATGGAGAGGCTGGAGCGGATCAGGAAAGCGCCTGAAATGCTTCCGGCGCTCCGTGAGTTTTACCGTACTAACCCGGCCCAGTTCATCATCGACTGGGGCATGACGACAGACCCGCGTAACCTCGATTATGGCCTGCCTGCGACCATCCCGTTTTTGCTGTTCCCCCGCCAGGAGGAATGGATTCACTGGATCATGGACAGGCGCGCGAGTCTTGAGCATGGACTGACAGAAAAAAGTCGCGAAATGGGGCTGAGCTGGACCTCTATCGGTCTGGCCTGTTCGCTTTGCCTGTTCAACAAAGAAATGGTGATCGGGTTCGGTTCCCGTAAAGAGGAATATGTCGATAGCACCGGCGACCCGAAAGCGCTGTTCTGGAAGGCACGGAAGTTTGTCGAGCTGCTGCCGGTTGAGTTTCGCGGTTCATGGAGTGACAAAAAACATGCCCCTTACATGCGCGTGGAGTTCCCGGAAACGGGCGCGGTCATTAAGGGAGAGGCTGGCGATAACATTGGCCGTGGTGACCGTACCACGCTTTATTTCGTGGATGAGTCGGCATTTCTCAAACGGCCATTACTCATCGATGCCGCGCTCTCTCAGACGACCCGCTGCCGTATAGACCTCTCATCCGTCAACGGCATGAATAACCCGTTTGCCCGTAAGCGCCACAGCGGAAATATCCCGGTGTTTACGTTCCACTGGCGCAGCGACCCGCGCAAGGATGATGAGTGGTACCGCAACGAATGTCTGAAAATTGATGATCCGATTATCGTTGCTCAGGAACTGGACCTGAACTACAGCGCATCCACAGAGGGGATTCTCATTCCTTCTGAATGGGTGCAGGCTGCCGTCGACGCGCATTTCAAACTGGGTATTCAGCCCAGCGGCCAGCGCCTCGGCGCAATGGATATCGCAGACGAAGGGAAAGACAAAAACGGCTTTTCTTGCCGCTATGGCTTCCTTCTGCAGAACGTTCACGAATGGTCTGGCATTGGCAGCGACATCTACGCTTCTGTCGTTAAATCGTTTGGATACTGTGACGATTACGGTCTGGATGAGTTCCGTTTCGATGAGGACGGTCTGGGTGCTGGTGCACGTGGCGATGCTCGCGTGATAAACGAGCTCAGGCAAGCTGAAGGCCGGGGAACAATCACAGCTACGCCTTTCCGTGGTAGCGGTAGCGTATTCGATCCGGAAGATGAAGCCGTTCCTGGTGATAACGGTAAAGCGGCGCGCCTGAATAAAGACTTCTTTGCGAACGCGAAAGCACAGAGCTGGTGGCATCTTCGCAAGCTGTTTCGTAACACCTTCCGCGCGCTGAACGGGATGGACTACAACCCCGACGAAATCATTTCGATAAGCAGCGAGATAGAAAATATTGACCGCCTGTTGATGGAGCTTTCACAGCCTACATGGTCGAAAAACGCCGTCGGTAAAATCCTCGTGGATAAACAGCCGGAAGGCACAAAATCGCCGAACCTTGCAGACGCCGTAATGATTAATTACGCGCCGATGGATTCCTCTCTTGATACCTGGGCCAAACTGGCCGGAGCGTGACATGTCCCGAAAGAACCGCCAGAACGGCGCACAGCAGCCCGTTAGGACATCTGACGGGTACAACAATTTCACGGCCAAACTTGGCAGCGACACCAGAAACATCCAGACGGGCGGAATGTACATGCCGGGGTACATCAGCCGTAACAGGGTGATGCTGGAGTTTGCGTATCGTTCATCGTTCCTAGTGGGGGCCGGTGTGGATGCGATGGCCGATGATATGACCCGCAAGGGCATTAACATCAGCTCAAAGCTGAAACCCGGGCAAAAGGGCAAGCTCGAAACCTTCTGGGATGAGCTCGCTATATGGGATGGGCTTAACGATAACCTCAAATGGTCCCGATTGTACGGTGGCGCGGTGCTGGTGGTCCTGCTTGAAGGGCAGGATATGTCCTCCCCACTGAAACTGGATCGTATTAAAGAGGGGCAGTTTAAGGGCGTGATGAGCCTTGACCGCTGGATGGTTAACCCGAGTTATTACGATCTCGTTACTGATTACGGTCCCGATTTTGGGAAACCGAAATATTACAAGGTAATCACGAACCAGCAGGGGATTCCCCCCTGGAAGATCCACCATAGCCGCGTTATCCGCATGGAGGGTGATACGCTACCTTTCCAGCAGGCCAAGACGGAAAACGGCTGGGGGATGTCTGTTGTGGAGCGTATTTTCGAGCGTATCGAGGCGTTCGATACTGCAACGGTCGGCACCACACAGCTGATCCACAAAGCACATCTGCGAACCTACAGCATTGAAAAGCTTCGTGACATCCTTGCCAAAGGCGGTGATCTGGAAAAGTCGCTGATGAAGCACATGGACATGATTCGTGAGTTTCAGACCATCGAAGGCATGACCATGATGGACTCAAGGGATAAATTCGAGACTCACAGCTATACGTTCGCCGGTATCGCGGATGTCCTCCTGCGCTTCGCTGAGCAGGTTTCTGGCGCGACGGGAATTCCTCTCGTCCGCCTGTTCGGGCAATCCCCTGCAGGTTTCAACACCGGCGACGGCGATCTGGAAAACTACTACAGCCGGGTTAACTCGCTGCAGGAGAGACGCTTACGCCGTCATATCCGCTGGCTGCTCGATATCTCCTGGCGTTCTCTGTTCGGTGAACCACTACCTGACGATTTTACTTTCGAGTTTAACAAGCTCTGGGAGATGTCAGACGTGGACCGCGCAACGATGGCGAACAATGTGGTTACTGCACTCGGTACCGCCGTTCGTGACCTCGGAATGCCTCCGGCAGCCGCGCTTAACGATCTCAGGAACATTTCTGATGTGATTGGGATCGGTGGTTCTATCACTGACGAGGACATAGAAGATGCGAAGGCCCAGTGGGAGGAGGATGAACCTGAAACCATCCCTCCGCCGCCGTTCGGAGATCCAGTATCGAAAAAGCCTGTTGGCGATAGCAAACCAGATAGGGCAGATCGTCGATGGTACCTACGATGGTTCACAGGCCAGCGCTGACAGCATTTCGAAAACGCTGGTGGACTATTCCGAGGTAATCAGCGACTGGGCAGAGCAGGTCGGGCGAAGGATGTTTGCCCAGGTCGAGCAGGAGGAATGGAACCTGTGGAAATCGGTATCAGAGGAAATCGGCGCTGGCCTGCGCGATGTGGTGGGTAATACCCCCGTCGGTCAGGTGGCGCAGGATATCGTGTATCGCCAGATTCAGCTGATGAAGTCCCTGCCGCTGGAAGCAGCCGATCGCGTGATGGACATACAACAGCGCGCAATGCAGGCGGTTATCAGTGGCGAACGTCCGGACGAGCTCTACGAGATGATCATGGCCTCCGGTGACGTGGCCGCCAGCAGGGCGCAGCTGATTGCCCGTACAGAGATTGGACGAGCCACCGGCGCGCTGACGCAGGCCAGAGCCCTTTCGGTTGGCTCAGAGGGCTACTGGTGGCGTATTGAGGGGGCCGGAACGCGGGATTCTCACCGCAAGATGAAAGATAAATTTGTGCGCTGGGATAACCCGCCGACGCTGGACGGTATGACCGGACACGCCGGATGTTTGCCGAACTGCAAATGCTGGCCTGAAGTACAGATTCCAGCACCGAGAAAATGAAAAATACGGCTTTGAGCATTCATTCCATGCGAACTGCAATACCCGCGAAATGTTATGAAAATGTTGTATTCGAAAAGGCCGATTTTCAGCCCAGTTAATCGCTACTTTTACGGCTTTAAGGGTACATTTTAATCGAGTCCATTTTCGTCGGTGCGGGTAAGAACCCTTATGTTAAATAGCCCGTTATTTCGAACATTTTTCCCATCTCACAAGGTCGCCTCCGGGCGGCCTTTTTGTTGCCCGTAATCGAGCAGGTAACCCATGAAATATTTCTTCACTACACGCCTGGGCGAAACGCGCTATCTGCAGGCGGACGGCTCTCTGCTGTGTAAAGACGTGCCGATCGCACGCACAGGGACGCAGGTCTATTTACCTGAGGAAATCGACCTCGAACCGGACGGCACCGGCACGGTGACAGTCTGGCGAACAGAAGACGAGGTGTTTTCCCCTGAGACGATGGCGAGCTTTGAGGGCGTAGCCGTCACGCTAGGGCATCCAGAGGACAGTCTGGGCAACATCGTTTTCGTGAACCCTTCTAACTTCGCAGAGCTGGCGCACGGACACATTCAGAACGTCCGGCGCGGCACCGGCGATAAATCGGATCTGCTCATTGCTGACGTGCTGATTAAACGGCAGGAAGCAATCGACGCGGTGAATTCTGGCCTGACCGATGTCAGCTGTGGCTATGACGCGCAGTACAAGCAGCTGGCACCTGGTAAGGGCAAGCAATACCAAATCACAGGTAACCACCTCGCTGTCGGCATCGACCGGGGGCGTGCTGGTGGCCGCTGTGCAATCGGGGATTCCATCCCATCAACAACAAAGGAGAAGCCTGTAATGTCATGGCTTAAAAAACTGGCTCAGGCCATTAAGACGAAAGATGAGGATGCGCTGGCAAAACTCATCGACGAAGCGCCGGATATGCCGTCTGATGGCATGCCTTCAATCCCCGGTTCCTCTATCACCATCAACATTCCTTCACAGGCCACAGCCTTACCTGAAGGCAATCGCACCACTACGGACGAAGGCGATCCGAACAAAAACAAAACCGGCACCGGCGATGAAGAAATTCCGGCCTGGGCGAAAGAGCTGCTGGCTCGTCTGGAAAAGCTGGAGGGTAAAACCACCGACGGCGATCCGGACCCGGGCAACATGACCACTGATGAAGACGAAGAAGAAAACCGCAAAGTGACGGGTGATGCAGCTTTTAAGCGCAACCTGATCGCCGATGCGGAAATTATCTGCCCTGGCTTCCAGCCTGCTGGTGATAAGAGTCTGAAGCGTCAGGTGCTGAATCATGCAATGCGCACCGGCGACAGCCTGAAATCGTTCGGCGTGGATGATTTCTACAAAGCGCCAAAGGCTACGGTCGACGCGGTGTTTACTGCCGCTGTGGCGCTGCATAAGGCGAAAAATCAGCTGACCCCGCTGAACAATATTACCCGCACCACGGACAGCGGAATCAGCACTAAGCACCTTTCCCCGGCAGAACTGAACAAGGTCAACGCCGAATTCTGGGCAAAAAACAAATAAGGTAAATCATCATGGCAGGTACTGCATATTTAACGCGCATGCCCCTGGGCATTGCCGGGGGCGTTACCCGTCCTCGTGATCTCACCATCGAGCCGGTTAGCCTGGACCACACGAAGCAGTTCGCGTCCTACGGGCTGGTTGGTAAATACGTGAACGATAAATTCGTTCCGCTGGAATCTGGCGACACCATCAGCAAAGTGAAAGGGATTCTGGTTCGTCCGTTCCCGATCACCTCTGCTCTGGAACTTGCTTACATCGGTGTGACGGCTAATCAGGTTGGTGACAACCTGAAACGTGGTTACATCTGCGTAACTGCTACCGCAGGCAACGCGGCGACCGCGAAAAAGGGCGATCCGGTTTACGTTCGCGTGGCTGGTGGCACCACTCAAAGTCCGGTTGGCTCCTTTGTGCTGTCTCCGGACTCTACCGCATCAAATACACCTCAGCTGCCAAATGCAGAGGTCATGGGGCCGGGTGAAGCCGACGGCCGTATTGAAATCGCTTATAACATCTGAGGGAATAATTAATGTTTACAATTGACAGAGCGACCATCGACTCCACCGGCGCGTTTCTCGTCGGCGAACTGGAGCGCATGGATCAGACGCTGAACATGCCTTTAGTGTCCTACAAATGGTCACGCGACATGCCGCTGCGCAGCGATATTTCTATCGCTGATGAAGTGTCATCCTTCACTAACACCGATTTCGTCGGCGTTGGTGGTCCAAACCCTAACGGTAAAAACTGGATCGGTAAAAAAGCTACTGCCATTCCTGGTATCGAACTCGATATTCAGCCTACCCGTAACAACCTCACCTTGTGGGGGCAGGAAATCAGCTGGACGGTACCGGAACTGGCTTCTGCCCAGAAACTGGGCCGTCCGGTTGATGTCCAGAAATACGAAGGCATGAAGCTGAAGTGGAACATGGACACCGACGAACAGGTTTATATCGGTGATAACGAGCTCGGCGTTGCTGGCCTTCTGAACCTGCCGGATGTTACTCCTGTTGCTGCAGCTGCAGCGTGGACCGCAACCACCGATCCGGATGTGATTGTCCAGGATATCAACCTGGTGCTGTCTGATGGCTGGGTTCGTTCTGGTTATGCGGTCTGCCCGGCAAAAATCGGCCTTGCGCCGGAGCTGTTCGGCCTGCTGGCGAGCAAAAAGGTTTCCTCTGCAGGGAATATCTCCGTGCTGGAATACGTGAAGATTAACACCATCGCGTTCCAGGAAAACGGCACACCACTGGAGATCGTCTCTATGAAGTGGGCCTCCAAGCGTGGCGCTGGTGGCGCGCATCGTATCGTTGCTTACACCCAGGACGAAAAATACGTTCGCTTCCCTATGGTTCCTCTGCTGAACACTCCGCTGGAGTATCGCGGCCTGCAGCAGTTGACCACTTACTACGGCAAGCTGGGCCAGGTGGAAACCCCGTATTCCAATACGATCTCTTACCTGGACGTTCCGGCGTCTTAACCTGAAACAGGCGGGGAAACCCGCCTTTTTTTATGGAGCAAAAACATGAAATACGTTGTTTCCGGTGGCGCGACTCTCAGCTTTGCCGACGGTTCTAAATTTGAGCTGTCTCAGGGCATCCACGACAGTTCCTCTTTCCCGAAAGAAGTTAAGGACCACTGGGCCTTTAAAGCCTATGCGCGCCCGATTGACGAAGCCGACCTGGCGAACGAGCAGAGCAATGAAGACCTTTCCGCGAGCCTTGTTCTCCTGGCAGAAGAAAATAACACACTGAAAGTGCAACTGGCTGAGCATGAAAAAACCATCACCGCGCTCGGGAATGAAAACACAGACCTGAAAGCGCAGCTGGCAGCCGCTCAGGCACCAGCAGGCGGTAAACCTGCCGACAGCACGGACAAAACCGATAACACCGGCGGGGACGCGAAAAATGCCAAAAAACAGCAGGCTTCCGACTAACGAGCAGTTCCGCACCGACTTTCCCGAGTTCGCCGATAAAACTCGCTACCCTGACCCCTCAGTGAATTTCTATCTGGGGCAGGCCGATTCGCTTCTGAATCAGGACGTACAGGGCGATCAGTTCGTCTACCTGGCCGAACTATTCACGGCTCACTATACGGAGTTGCGCGGCCGCACGCTGGCCGCCGCTGCCGCTGGTGGTGTGAACAGCAACGGCGCAGCAGGTGTCGTGTCCTCTAAATCAGTGGATAAGGTTTCAGTGAGCTATGACGTGTCCGGGGTAATCAATCCGGATGCCGGTTTCTGGAACAGCACCGCCTACGGGCGCGAGTTCTATTGGTGGTGGTCGATGTTCGGCGCTGGTGGCAGGCAGCTGTTATGAAAAGCGGGTTAACGGTTCGCGCTGATAACGCCGTGGCTGTTCTGGAATCCCTCCGGCAGCTATCCGGAATGGATGTGCTGGTGGGAATACCTGAGGACAAGGCGGGGCGTGAGGATGGCTCTCCGATTAATAACGCGGAACTGGGCTACCTCCACTCGACGGGCGCAACGGTGGAAATC
Organism: Enterobacter cloacae complex sp. ECC445; assembly: GCF_021892025.1. Lineage (NCBI taxonomy): Bacteria > Pseudomonadati > Pseudomonadota > Gammaproteobacteria > Enterobacterales > Enterobacteriaceae > Enterobacter > Enterobacter cloacae complex sp. ECC445. The sequence continues at coordinate 19,408 of NZ_JAKLRZ010000031.1, forward strand.
GACGGTACAACGGTCACGCTTCCCCCACGTCCTTTTCTGGATATGGGGATCGAGGATTCAAAACCCCGAACCACTGCACACCTCAAGGCAGCGGCAACCGCCGCGCTGGAGGGGCAGACTGAAGCAGCAGTACGTGAGCTGGAGAGCGCCGGACAGATTGCCCGTGACGCTGCAAAAGCCGTTATCGGTGCTGGCGACCGGCTGCAACCACTTTCTGAGAAAACCCTCGAACGCAGAAGAGCCGAAGGCATTCCAGGCGACAAGCCGCTGTATGCCCACGGTTACCTGCTGCGCTCAATTAACTACGTCGTGAGGAAAAAATAATGCCTCTTCTCGATGTGAGCGATGTTCTTCTCGATCCCGACTTCATGGACACCAGTCTGGTTTGTCACCGGCAGGTTCAGACGGTGGATGAGGACAATTTCACGAAAAACACAGCTCAGGATATCCCGTTCTCTGGCGTGGTGACGGTCGACCGTTCTCTGGAAGCCAGGCGAATGGCGGCAGGCCAGAACATTAGCGGCGCGATCCTCATCGTGACGCAGTTCAGATTAACCCAGGGCCAGCCCGGTACAGACAGCGCCCCGCGACTTGATGCCGATATCGTGAGCTATAACGGGCGTGCTTACCGGGTGACATTTGTCGATCCGTACACCAGTTACGGAGCCGGATTCGTCCAGGCGCATTGTGAGCTGGTGGACTTTAACGGAGGGACGCCAGTTGAGTAACGATAGCACCGTGCGCGGTTATCTGACGCCTGTCGGGGATAGCCCCCAGTATGACGAGGCGCTGGAGCGTGAAATCAGCCGGTGGATTCGGGGTGTTTCTGGCTTGCCGGCCGCGCTTGTTTTCCCCCGATGGACTGACCCGCAGCCGCAGATCCCCAACAACGGGGTAACGTGGTGCGCCTTCGGTATCACTACCGTTCCTCAGCCGTTGAGCCAGTCCGATGTTCAGGTTTCGGAAGAACAGTCCGAGCAATGGACATGGGAACAGGTAACGGTGATTTGCTGCTTCTATGGCCCTCTGGGAGCCAACACTGCATCAACTTTCCGCGCGGGTATATTCGTCGAGCAAAACAACGCCGAGCTGAATCGCTCGGGGCTTTCGCTGGTGGAGGCCGGGACTATCTACAACCTGCCCGAGCTCATTAATAACCAGTGGGTGAGGCGCTACGACCTCACCATCACGCTGTCCCGCAAAAACATTCGTACCTACAACGTCCGGACGCTGAAAGATGCGCCCGTCTCATTTTTCGGAGACTAAATTATGCTGCAGGGATTACCTGTATCTAACGTCGTGAATGTCGACGTGATCATTGGGCCGCGTGCGGCTACTGGTCGAAACTTTGGTTCACTGCTCATTCTCGGGAGCTCGACGGTTATCCCTGTTTCTGAGCGTATTCGCCTCTACTCATCCCCTGAAGATATCGGCTCTGATTTCGGCGTGGATAGCCCGGAATATGAAGCCGCGACCGTGTATTTCTCACAGTCACCGAAACCTCAGCAGGTGTATGTCGGTCGCTGGGCTAAAACGCTGGTATCGGCTGAAAGCGGTTCGACGGAAACGCTGCTGCAGGCGGTGAACGCCGTTCTGAATTACACGAACTGGTACGGTCTGGCCGTGGCTGACGATGAAGATATCGACGATGCCGACTGGCTGAGCGTGGCCGCTGCGATCGAGGCCTCCAGTCTCAGCCGAATTCTGGCGATTACCACTGCAGAGCCTGAGACGGTAAACGCGACCTCCACTACCGACCTGGCTTATAAGCTGAAGGCGGCAAAATACGCTCGCACGTTTGTGCAGTATTCCACCAGCAGCAAGTACGCCGCACTGTCTGCATTTGGCCGCGCGTTTACGGTGAATTTCAACGGCAGTAACACCACCATTACCCTGAAGTTCAAACAGGAGCCGGGGATCACGTATGAAACCCTGACCACCAATCAGGCGGCGGCGCTGGATGCCAAGAACTGCAACGTATTTGTGTACTACCAGAACGATACAGCCATCCTGCAGCAGGGCGTCATGTCCAGCGGTGATTTCTTCGACGAACGCCACGGGCTCGACTGGCTGCAGAACTACGTTCAGACCAACCTGTACAACCTGCTCTACACCAGCACAACCAAAGTCCCACAGACCGATGCTGGCGTTACGCGTCTGCTTTCCAATGTTGAACAGTCGATGGATCAGTCAGTCACGAACGGGCTGGTGGCTGCTGGCGTATGGAACGGTGGCCCGATTGGGCAGCTGGATTCCGGCGACACGCTGACAAAAGGCTATTACGTCTACGCGCAGCCGATTTCAGAGCAGGCGCAGGCAGACCGTGAAGCACGTAAGGCACCGGTTATTCAGGTGGCCTGTAAGTTGGCGGGTGCAGTTCATTTCGCTGATGTGCAGATCAACGTCGTTCGCTAAGGAGAACATGAATGGCTACTTATTCTTTTATGGACGTCACGGCGTCCCTCTCCGGCCCGACCGGCGAGATTGATCTGGGCTACGGTTCCGCCAGTTCAGAGGAGGGGATCACCGTTGCAATGGGCGGCCCCAAAAATACCATGACCATCGGCGCTGACGGCGAAGTGATGCATAGCCTGCACGCGGATAAAAGCGGCACGGTAACCGTCAACCTGCTGAAGACCTCGCCGACAAACAAAAAGCTGTCGCTGGCGTACAACGCACAGAGTCAGTCCTCAGGTACCTGGGGAAACAACGTCATTGTGATCCGAAACAAAGTGAGCGGTGACATCATCACGGCGCGCAGCGTGGCGTTCCAGAAACAGCCAGATAACGCCAACGCTAAAGCCGGTAATACGATGCCCTGGGTGTTTGACTGCGGCAAAATCGACCAGGTTCTCGGAGAGTTTTAACAGATGGAATGCTCAATCAAAGGCCACGATTACCGCGTGGCAAAACTCAGCGTTTTTGACCAGCTGAAAGTGACCCGCAAACTGCTGCCGGTGCTGGCGGGCATGATGTCAGATTTCGGGAGCATTCGCTCCCTTCTGCATGCTGATGGCAAAATCGACACCGTGAAATTTGATCAACTGAAACCGGTGTTTGAAACCCTGCTCCCGCGTATCGCTGAGGAACTGTCTTCCCTGACCGAAGAAGACACCAACGCGATTATTCATCCGTGCCTGGCTGTGGTATCACGCAAGCACATGGACGGATGGACGCCGGTATTCAACAGCGGTCAGCTGATGTTCGATGATATCGACCTGCTGACCATGCTGCAGCTGGTGGCGCGGGTGGTCGCCGATTCACTGGGAAATTTTTTGCCCGTGAGCCCTACCAGCGCGACGCCGGGCCAGCCTCAGGGTTAACCCTCAACAGCCTGCCTGACGGGCTGTCTTATCTCCTTGACCCGGTTGACGCCGGGTTAATCCCTTATTACGCGCTGAAGGATGGATCTGTCGATCTGTGCGATATCGCGCTGATGAATGACCTCCTGGCCGTTAAGGCTGACAACCAGCGTCGTATTGAGAAATGGAGAGAGGATAATGAACGCTGAGACTATTAAAGATTTTCTCGTCTCGCTCGGCTTCGATATCGACGAAGCAGGCGCGGAAAAATTCGATTCAGTCCTCGCAGGTACGACCGCAAACGCCATCAAAATGGGGCTGGCCGTCGAAGGTGCTGCGCTTACCGTGGTGGCCTTCACGGCTAAGATCGCCTCCGGTCTGGATAATCTCTACTGGGCGTCACAGCGCACCGGCGCGACGGTTCAGGGGATTCAGTCTATTGGCTATGCGGTTTCGCAGGTAGGCGGCAGCGTTGACGCGGCGCGATCCTCTCTGGAAAGCCTCTCCCGTTTTGTCCGTAACAATCCCGGCGCGGAAGGCTTCCTGAATCGCCTGGGCGTACAGACCCGTGACGCCAGCGGTAACATGCGTGACATGGCCGCTATCTTTACGGGTGTCGGCCAGAAGCTCAGCAGCATGCCATATTACCGGGCTAACCAGTATGCGCAGATGCTGGGCATTGACGAAAATACCCTCATGGCGATGCGCCGGGGTGTGGGCGGTTTCTCCGGGCAGTACAGCGCAATGGCGAAAGCTATCGGCTTCAATGCTGACGAGGCGGCCAGAAGCTCCAACAAATTCATGACCTCCCTACGCGAGTTCGGCGCGATGGCAGGGATGGCCCGTGACAAAATCGGCTCTAATCTTGCTGGTGGTCTGGCGGGTTCGCTGGACACGCTGCGCCGACACATCCTGGATAACTTCCCGCGCATCGAGCAGACCCTGACGAAAGCCATAAAAGGCATTCTGGCGCTCGGGGACATTATCGGGCGGCTGTTCTTCAGGCTTATTGAGGGGACATCCAGCCTTATCACATGGTGGCAATCGCTGGATAAGCAAACTCGGGAGCTGATCTCGCTGTTTGGCGCGCTGACGATTGCGCTGCGCATTCTGAACAGTACGTTCTGGATGTCGCCGATTGGCCTAATTACCGCACTTGCGGCGGGAATTGCCCTTCTGTGGGAGGACTATCAGACCTGGAAGGAAGGCGGGGACAGCCTGATTGACTGGGGCAAGTGGAAGCCGGAAGTCGACGCCGCGCTGAAGATGGTTCGTGACCTTAAAACGACCGTTAACGAACTGGCGAAAGCGCTGGCGAAACTGCTCAATATTGACCCCAAATCATGGTCCCTGAAGTGGGATTTCAGCAACTTTATCGACCAGATGGGCGAGTTCAGCAAAATGCTGAATATGATCGCCGACCTGCTCAACGCCATTAAAGATGGCCGCTGGGCTGATGCCGCCAGCATCGGCAAACAGATGCTTAATCAGGGCAGCGAAAATCCGTCAGCGATGCCGATGGTAACAGACAGCGCCAACGGTACCGCCGACTGGATTAAAGAGCACTGGGGATTCGATCCTCGCAGCGTGGGCCGAACGGTGCGCGGCTGGTTTGGTGATGATGAACCTGAACAGCTCGGCCAGTCAGTCAAGCGGCCACAGCCAACCAAAGCGGGCTCTGAACTGCTGGGTTGGATGCAGCCGATGCTAACCAACCTGGAGCAGCTCTATCGGCTTCCGGAAGGTTTGCTGCGCAGTGTGGCCATCACGGAATCGGGCGGTAATCAGTTCGCTGTTTCAGGCGCTGGCGCTAAAGGCCTGTTTCAGTTTATGGACGGCACGGCGCGCGACATGGGGCTGCGCGGGAATGATGTTTTCGACCCGGAGAAGGCCGCGCAGGCAGCCGCAAAGTATCTCTCACAGCTGCTGCAGGCGAACGGCGGTGACCTGAGCAAGGCGCTGGCCTCTTATAACTGGGGGATCGGTAACGTGCAGAAGCACGGGATGGCCCTTATGCCTCAGGAAACCCGCAACTACATTCCGAAGGTGTTAAGCAACATGCCCGCGCCCGGTGCTCAGGTACAGCAACAGAACACCTATCACATCTACGGTGGTGGTGACCCGCGTTCTGTCGGTACCGAGGTCGAGCGTCGGCAGCAGTCGGCAAACGCCCAGGTCATGCGCGGTAATCAAACGAAGGTGGGTTAATGGATATTCTCTCTACGCTCTTTCAGCAGCAGAGCCGAAAAATAGGGATGATTGTCCCCAGCGTGGTTGTTTCTGAGAAGCATACCGACACGCTGGAGATAACAGAGCACCCTGTCGAAGTTGGGGCAGCTATCGCTGACCATGCCTACAAAAAACCGTCTGAAGTGGTGATGGAGGTCGGTTTCGCTGGCGGCGGAGCGTTGCTGGATTTTGCCAGTAACCTTACGGCAACCAGCCTGCTCGGGCTGAGTCCTCAGCAGACGTATCAGGAGATACTCGACCTGCAGGCTAGCCGTATTCCTTTCGATGTAGTGACCGGCAAACGGCTGTACAGCAACATGCTGATCCGCGCGCTGGAAGTGACGACAGACAAGACAACCGAAAACGTCCTGTCTGCCGTTCTCACCCTGAGGGAGGTTCTTATCTCGCAGACGCAGCAGATCACCGTCGCGGATAAAACTAACATGAAGGACGGGGCCAGCACGTCGGCGGTACTGAACACCGGCAACAAAACCACAAAGCCGCCAAATACCTCGCTGCTGAAAAGCATCACGGGTAACGCGGCGTCATTACTGGGGCTCGGCTAATGGCAATTCAGGAAATCCCGCTGACAGCGGATAACCAGCAATTCAGCATCATTCTGGCGGGGACCACCTGGCGGATTAGTATCACCTGGCGCGATCTGTACTGGATTATGGACCTACAGAACGACAGAGGGGAGCCGGTAATCTCCGGTATTCCTCTCGTCACCGGCGCTGACCTGCTGGCGCAGTACGCCTATATGGGCCTCGGCTTTAAGCTGGTGGTGGTCTGTGACGACAGTACACAGGATTATCCGACGAAAACCGACCTGGGCGGCCGCAGTCATTTACTGGTATCAACGGAGTAAGCATGTCACAGAACTGGATGAGACATTTCGAGTTGCAGCTCCTGGACGAGAACGGGCAGGGGATTGAGCTCAGCGATTTTAAAGTGACCTTTACGATCGACTGGTTCAACATCAGCAGCGCGTCACGGGTGGGGACGTTCAAAATTTACAACCTGTCTGCAGATACCTCCAACCGTATAACCGGCAAAGAGTTTTCGAAAGTTCGGCTGATTGCCGGTTACGACGGTATCGCGCCGGAGGTATCGGCAAGCGACGTCGGGACCGTGCGCGAAGTCGACGCGGCGGACGTGGGACAGAGTGATGGCCGCAACTATGGACTTATTTTCAGCGGTGAAATTCGCTACTCGGTCACCGGTAAAGACAGTCCTATTGATTCCTACGTCCTGATTCAGGCAGCCGATACGGATCTGGCTTTTGCCACCAGCATAACGTCGCAGACGCTGGCGGCCGGTTACACGGTCGCAGACGTGAACCGCGCGCTGATGAAAGACTTCGAGGCCAAAGGTGCGACCGAAGGCCTGACGCCTGAAATGCCTGCTACCGTATTCCCCCGGGGCCGGGTGCTGTTCGGCATGACACGGCACCTTATGGATAACGTGGCCGGACAATGTGGCGCAACATGGCAGTTCGTAGACGGCCAGCGGCAGATGGTAGCGAATAACGAGTATGTTCACGACGCGATTGTGCTCAACAGCGCTACCGGGCTGATCGGTATGCCACAGCAGACCATCGGCAACGGCGTAAACGTCCGCGCGCTGATTAACCCGAACATCCGGGTTAACGGGCTCATTCAGCTGGATCAGGCTTCCGTGTATCGTACCGCGCTGTCGAACAACGATATCGCTATGGCCGGTGGGCAGATCACCGACCAGAACACGGACGGAAATATCACGCTCAGCGGCACCACGGCGCAGCCTGCCAGCATCGCAACGGATGGCGTTTATATTGTGCGCGGGATTATGTACACTGGCGACACAAGGGGGCCGCCGTGGTACATGGATATGATGTGCGAAGCGCGTGGCGCGGCGGATCTCCGTTCGGCGTCGTCTTTACAGCGGGAGGTAGGATAGTGAAAAAGTGGATTGTTATCGGACTCTGTTTTCTTCCTGGATTGGCGTTTGCTACGAATCCTGGCGGCATCACACTTCAGTGTGGTGGCTACAAATTGGAGTTGATACCTGATTCGCTGTTCAGGATTAATGGTGAGACTGTTACCTCCCAGAAAATTAAAACTCTTGGTAATGGCAATGGAATGAAGGCTGATATGGGCCTCATGCCGGCCAAAGACGGTAACAATTACGGTTTCGAGTTTATTCGCCGCCCGGGTACCGAAAAGCGTTTCTTGAATGTTCAGCTTCTACAGAACAGCATGGATGCCCCAAAGATTATTGGCTCGTTTCCTTGCGTGAAGGTGAGCGGCTGAATGGTCGGAAGTTCGCTTTTTTTAATCCTGATTCTTGTGGCCGTAGCAGTAATTCCCCGCTGGATAAGCCGCCATAAGAAGAAAAAAGATGATGAATTTCTGCGTAGTATCAATTACTCCCATCGCATACCGGAAGTAAAGTCTAAGCCTAAAAATGGAAAGCGCCGAAGTTCTGAAGAGGTTCTTGCCGATGGTATAGCTTATCAAAAGCTATTAGGTGATGATTTCAGGAAGAAAGCGAAAGCCACGCAAATTCAGGCTGAACGAATTGGATCTCCGGGGTATGTTTGGCAGGGTTCGGATTGTTGCCCTGCATGCGATAAGCAGGCGGGGAAGAAATTTAAATGGGCTAAGCCACCAAAAACGGGCCACCCAGGTGAAGGGAAGTTATGCCCAAACGGTTACTGTCGATGTTGGGCTGAGGTCATCATTCCTCGACCAAAGATTAAATAGCTGAATTATCACTTAACCCGCCACCTGGCGGGTTTTTTCTTTCTGGAGCCTACCAAATGGCAGTATCTGACCAGACCCGCAGCGGCGACCTTGCCGAAACGTTCAAATCTGAGCGGGAGACAACAAAGAACCAGATCCGCGTCGCTCTGCCTGGCATCGTTCAGTCATTCGATCCTGATGCGGTTACGGCGGTTGTGCAGCCTGCTATCCGTTCGGTTGAAACTGATAACGACGGGAACCGCATTACCAAAAATTACCCGCTGCTGGTGGATGTACCGGTAGTATTTCCGCGCGGCGGGGGATGCACGCTAACGTTCCCGGTTAAAGCCGGTGATGAATGCCTGGTGATTTTCGCCGATCGCTGCATCGATTTCTGGTGGCAGAACGGCGGGGTGCAGGAGCCTGTCGATGACCGGGTGCATGATTTATCGGATGCGTTCTGTATCGTCGGGCCGCAGTCGCAGGCGGAGAAAATCAGCGGAATAAGCACCAGTGGCGCACAGCTGCGTACTGATGATGGTGCTGCGTTTGTGGAAGTGGCCGCAGGTCATAACATCACGGTAAAAACTCCCGGCGCGCTGACGGCGACCGCAGAAGGAGGAACCACGATCACATCACCCACCATCACGCTAAACGGCAACGTGACAATAAACGGGAATCTCTCTCAGGGTATGGGCGAAAGTGGCGGTACCGCGACGATGCTCGGACCTGTCACGGTAACTAACGATGTGAAAGCTGGTGGTAAGAGCCTGATGACGCATACGCACGGCGGAGTACAGACTGGCGGCGGTAATACAGGAGCGCCTAACTAATGCGATACAGACGTGAAGATGACGATGGCGATTACACCTTTGGCAGCGGCGATGATACCTGGCTGATTAACTCACCGGATGCCGTGGCGCAGGCCGTGAAAACGCGATTCGAATTGTGGTACGGGCAATGGTTTCTCGACACCACGGAGGGGACACCGTGGATTCAGTCCGTACTCGGTAAGCAGAAGCCGGAAACCTACAACCTGGCGATCCGTAAGCGCATCCTCGAAACGCGGGGCGTTAAATCCATCATCTCTTTCAATACGACAGTGAATACTACGACGCGCCGCGTCTCCTTCACTGCTGAAATCGACACTATCTACGGAACAACGACAGTAACCAGCGAGGCATAAATGGCCCTCAATTTGGACACACTCGGCTTATCGGCAACGGTAACCGCTGAGGGGATCAGCGCGCCTGATTACCAGACGATACTCGATACCCTGACGAGCTATTTCCAGCAGATTTATGGCAGTGACGCTTATCTGGAGCCAGACAGTAAAGACGGCCAGATGGTGGCGCTGGTGGCGCTGGCTATTCACGATGCCAATAACACGGCCATCTCCGTTTATAACTGCTTCTCACCTGCTACGGGTTACGGTGCAGCGCTGACGAGTAACGTAAAAATTAACGGTATCGCGCGCCGGGGAGCGACGAACTCTACCGTGGATCTGCTTCTGACCGGTACCGCCGGGACATCCATCACAAACGGGACCGTGAAAGACACGAATAACGTGATCTGGCGGCTTCCTGCCTCGGTGACGATTGGTGTCGGCGGTACCGTGACGGTAACTGCAACCTGTTCAAACAGCGGAGCGGTTGCGGCGCTGGCCGGGACGATTACCACTATCAACACGCCGACCCGTGGCTGGGCATCGGTAATCAACCCGGCGGCGGCCACCGTAGGCGCACCGGCTGAAAACGACGCAGAACTGCGCATCAGGCAGGGGCAAAGCGTCGCTCTGCCGTCACTCACACCGTTTGAAGGTGTCGACGGTGCGATCGCCAACGTTGCAGGCGTGACGCGTCACAAGCTCTACGAGAATGATACTGGTGCAACCGACAGCAACGGGCTGCCGCCTCATTCCATTTCCGCCATCGTCGATGGAGGTGATGTTACCGAGATAGCCCAGACAATCCGGGGAAACAAAGGGCAGGGAACGGCAACTTACGGGACAACCTCTGTCACGGTACCGGATACCTACGGCAATCCACACGTGATCAGCTTTTCGCGGTCTACTGATGTCCCGATTTACGGGCATATCACCCTGAAAGCATTCACCGGCTACACGTCGCAAATTGGCGTACAGATTCAGCAGGCCGTCGCGGATTACATCAACGGGCTGACCATCGGCGACGATGTGCTGCTGAGCAGGATTTATTCTCCGGCGAACCTCGGCGTAGTGAGTGGCGGCAATGCGCGTTACTACGACATACAGGAGCTGCTGATTGGCAAATCAGCCGGTAGCGTAGCGGCGGCAAACATCATTATCGCCTACAACGAATCCGCGTCGTGTAAACCCGAAAACATTGTTCTAACGGTGACGTCATGAGCAAGTACACGGACCTAATCACCAACTATCACGCCACTAAGCCCAGATTCTTTGATCACGTCGACCTGAGCACGCGGCCACTGATTGATATCACTGCCTCCACCCGGGGGCTGGTAAGCGCTTTCGACATCGATACCGCTGTCGGAGTCCAGCTCGATACGCTCGGCCTCTGGATTGGCCGCAGTCGCATAGTCAGCCAGCCGATAAGTGGCGTTTATTTCTGCTGGGACACAGACGGGCTCGGATATGACCAGGGCGTATGGCAAGGCCCGTATGACCCGGATTCAGGTTACACCACTTTAAGTGATGCAACTTACCGCATCGTTCTTAAAGCAAAAATTGCTATCAACAACTGGGACGGTCGCAATGATTCGCTGCCTCCCATCCTTGACGCTGCAACTGCAGGCTCCGGCCTGAAGATGCAAATCGTCGACAACCAGGACATGACGATCTCGGTCTGGGTATTTCCCGAGACTGACATTTCTGAAGTGTCCCTCGAACTGATAGCCGCTATCAAGCAGGGCTATCTCACTGTTAAAGCCGCTGGCGTATGGGCCGGTGATGTTGAAACGCCTTCGGTAGAAACACCGTCCGAGGGTTCAAAATTCTTTGGGTTTGATATGGATAACGAATACATCGGCGGGTTCGATGTTGGAGCATGGGGGACTTTACTCTAATGGCAACAAATAACTTTAAAGCGTTCGCACTTGATCCTAACGCTAACGTCACATCACAGGCAGAGTGGGAAGCACTTCCGGCTCTGCTTTCTGGCTTTACGGCAGGCAAAGCATCCAGCGCACAGGTCAACAAAGCAATTCGCCAGGCGACCACGATCGCTGCGCTGGTGGGCCAGTTTATTGCGAACTCTGGCGCGGATGCACTGGACAATGCTGACGTTAACGGTCTGGTGACAAAATTCACGAATGCGCTTATCGCAAACCTCCGTTTGGGAGCAGGCGCACCAGCGATCGGAATCCCGTTCTTCTGGCCGTCCTCCGCAATGCCGAATACCGTAATGACCGAATGGGCTGATATGGTGTTTCTGAAGTTCAACGGAGCGACATTCTCAGCGACAACTTACCCGAAACTGGCGCTTGTTTTCCCTGGCCTGGTTCTTACTGAATCACGGGGCGAATTTCTTCGTGTCTGGGATGATGGTCGCGGCGTTGATAGCGGACGAACGTTATTGAGTGCTCAGGGCGATGCGCTGCAAAACATTACCGGCAGTTTGCTGGATGTTACCGCAGGGCCAAATAACACAACTACAGGCGCTTTTAGCTCAAGCACGCTTACGCCAAACCTCTCTTCCATTCCTACTGGTGGGAATTACAAACAATCGAACTATTCGTTTGATGCCTCTCGTGTCGCACGAACTTCAGCAGAAACCCGTCCACGTAACATTGCATTTAACTTTCTCGTAAGGGCGAAATAATGAAACCTGTTTTTGATAAAAATGGTCTGGCTACAGAACCGGGCGACATCCGCTGTTTTTATTATGATCCGGATACCGGGGAATATACCGGTTGGTCTGATGAGTACATTAATACTGGTGTAAGCATGCCCGGGCATTCAACAGACATTGACCCTGGTGATGGAGTGGCGGGACAAGTAGCCGTATTTAAAAATGGAGCCTGGAGTCAGGAAGAAGATAATCGGGGCGAGATTGTCTACTCAACCACTGACGGAATGCCATCCACTATTGATTATATTGGCCCTGTGCATGTTGGGTACACTACCACCGCGCCTTCAGGCCCGTATGATAAATGGGACGGTGAAAAATGGGTTACTGATGCGAATGCGGAACATGCAGCTGACGTTGCGGCTGCAGATGAAGAAAAAATAAATAAAATTGATCAGGCCAATGAGTACATGAACAGTAAACAGTGGCCTGGTAAGGCTGCTATGGGCCGTTTGAAGGATACAGAGAAGGAACGATATAACGAATGGCTTGATTATCTGGATGCGCTGGAAGCTGTCGATACCACCAGCGCACCAGATATCGAGTGGCCTACGCAGCCTTAAGGCGACGCATAAACCCAAAAAAGGCTGTCGGGGATATTCCGGCAGCCTTATTCACATCACAGACCAACCTGACGAACTGTCGGGAATTCAGAAACCAGCCACATGTCGGATTCTTCAAACATATCCTCCAGCATACGATTCAGTTTTTCCCGATCGCTTTTGCTGGCATCGCTATTTAAACCGTTCGCCTGCATCGGCTTCACCTTCACCTCGGCATCCGGGAAAATCTGGTGCACCCGCTTCGTTAGTTCGGCCAGGATAATCTCTCTGGCTCCTTCAAGTCCCTCTACATTTCGCTTGTCATAAACCAGTTCAACGAACATTAAAGCCTCCGGAAAACCACTGTGGTTGCATACAGTATTTTTACTGTAAAAATAAACAGTGTCAAGGCGAGCGCAGCGCGAGGAAGGGGTGTATTTTTGTTACCATTAGTTACAAATAGAAAAACCCCAGACCGTGAAATCTGGGGTTCTTTTAAAGTGCACGTGCATTTCACGTGCATTTTTTTGTCTTTTCTCGGTCTGCACTCTGTCTGGTCAGAGTCCGTAAGTGGCTGTTTTTATTGCCGCTGTCCGGTTGCAGTCCTATCAAAAATGGTGGAGCTGGCGGGAGTTGAACCCGCGTCCGAAATTTCTACATCCTCGGTACTACATGCTTAGTTTGTCTTTACATTCGCACGCCAGCTGCGGACAGACACGCCACTAACGAACTAGCCTGATTAGTTTTAACGCTTCAACCCCAGGCAGGGCTTCCACGCGATCTCTTTTGGGTTTGACCTCTCTTTGATCCCCGTCTTAAGAGCGGAAGCTAGGGAGAGAGGGCTCAGAGCAGGTTATTAAGCTGCTAAAGCGTAGTTTTCGTCGTTTGCGACTATTTTTTTGCGGCTTTTAACGAGGCAAACCGCCCCTCGGCATGCACCTTGGGTTTCGCAAATCCCGTCGAATCCAGAATCAGCCCCAATAGTGTTGAACTGAGTATACCAGATTTCACTTCCTGGATACCAGCCCGGAACGCTAACTTATTGAATAGTACAATAAGTGTGCAGAATCAACGTCCTGCGTTTTTCATAATGCGCGCTTTGTCCAACTGCCACTCGCGCTCTTTCAGGTCAGTACGTTTGTCGTGCTGTTTTTTACCCTTCGCGACGCCAACCTTCACTTTGCACCAGGCGTTTTTCCAGTACAGCGACAGGGCAACCACGGTGAAACCTTCACGGTTAATGCGCCCGTAGAGGGATTCCAGCTCGCGCTTGTTCAGCAGCAGTTTACGCGTGCGCGTTGGGTCACACACGTAGTGCGACGAGGCGACGGTCAGCGGCGTAAAGTTCGCGCCGAACAGGAAGGCTTCGCCATCTTTCAGGATCACGTAGCTATCGCCGATGTTGGCTTTCCCGGCGCGCAGCGATTTTACTTCCCAGCCTTGCAACGCAAGGCCAGCTTCGAATTCTTCTTCAATGAAATACTCGTGGCGAGCACGCTTGTTGAGCGCAATGGTCGCCGAGCCTGGTTTATGTGCTTTTTTCTTCGTCATAAGTGTCGTAAAGCCGTCGGTAATCTGATTTCAAAAAGTCACCTCATTGCGTCCCGTGAGGTCTAACGCGCTATCTTAGCACGAGATGAGGCTTAGCGTTTTTTTAACAGGTGATAAATGTTATTATTTGTCCGTTGTGTGATCATGGAAAATGCTATGCCTCAGATTAGCCGTACTGCGCTTGTGCCTTACAGCGCGGAACAGATGTATCAGTTAGTGAACGACGTTCAGTCTTATCCGGAGTTTATTCCGGGGTGTACCGGGAGCCGCGTTCTGGAGTCCGGCCCGACGCAGATGACCGCGGCGGTGGATGTCTCCAAAGCGGGGATCAGCAAGACGTTCACCACCCGCAACACGCTGACCAGCAATCAGAGTATTTTGATGCATCTGGTGGATGGTCCGTTTAAAAGCCTAATCGGGGGCTGGAAGTTTACGCCGCTGAGCGCAGACGCCTGCCGCATAGAGTTCCAGCTGGATTTTGAGTTTACCAACAAGCTGATTGAACTGGCGTTTGGCCGCATCTTTAAAGAGCTGGCTTCGAATATGGTTCAGGCGTTCACCACCCGCGCCAAAGAGGTTTACAGTGTCGCATAAGATTGCTGTCGAAGTGGTGTACGCGCTGCCCGAGAAGCAGTATCTGCAGCGCGTGACGCTGGAAGAGGGGTCGACAGTTGAGGCGGCTATCCACGCTTCCGGCATCCTTGAGCTTCGCAGCGATATCGATCTGGCGAAAAATAAGGTCGGTATTTACAGCCGTCCGGTGAAGCTGGGTGACGTGCTGAAAGAGGGCGATCGGGTGGAGATTTATCGTCCGCTGATTGCCGACCCAAAAGAGCTGCGTCGCCAGCGTGCGGAGAAATCGGCTAAGTAGCGCTTTCTTCCCCTCACCCTGATCCTCTCCCCAAAGAGACTAGGGGATCAACACAAAACAAAAAAGGTGCTCATTGAGCACCTTTTTGCATTTCTGACGCCGGATTATTTGGTCAGGGCAGGCTTGTTGTCGATGTTGGTCAACACACCGGCGCTGCTGAAGGTCAGCGTCAGGGTCTGCTGGGTCGCATCTTCATGGCCCGGCTTTTGACGGAATACATAGAACCAGGTGTTAGTGCCGAACGGATCGGACATCATCGGGGTTCCCAGTGCATAAGCGACCTGCTGTTGTGTCATACCCACGCGGATTTTGGACACATCGTTAGGGGTAAGGTAGTTCCCCTGGTTGATGTCAGGACGGTAAACCACTTTCTCCAGAGTGGAACAGCCTGCGGTCAACATCAGAAGAACCGCTGCGGCAGCGGTCAGCATTTTACAACGCATAGTGATTTGATTCCTTTTCGGGCCCGAGCAGAACGCGGCTCATATGTAATATGCCGATGATAATAGACCTTGCCCCACTTTGAAACCGGTCTGGCGGCGTTTTTGTTGTTCTCTATGACCCTGAGATCCCGAAAAAGTTTATGCCGCCAGCAGTTCTTTCGCGTTCGCGAGCGTGTTACGCGTGACTTCGCTGCCGCCGAGCAGGCGTGCCAGCTCCTGCAGACGCGCACGTTTATCCAGCGGCTTCATGTGCGTTTCGGTCATTTCGCCGTCGGTTTCTTTGCTGACGATAAAGTGATGATGTCCACAGCCCGCGACCTGCGGCAGGTGGGTGACACACATTACCTGCGTGGATTCACCTAGCTGGCGCAGCAGTTTACCCACCACCGCCGCCGTAGGACCGCTGATACCAACGTCCACTTCATCGAAGATCAGCGCCGGGGTGTCCATTTTACGCGCGGTGATCACCTGAATCGCCAGCGCAATACGCGATAGCTCACCGCCGGAGGCCACTTTGGAGATCGCCTGCAGCGGCTGCCCCGGGTTGGTGGTAACGCGGAACTCGATGCGATCCGCGCCTTCCGCCGTCAGGTGGTTCTCTTCAAAGCGAACGTCAATGGTGAAGACGCCGTGCGGCATCGCCAGCGTGTGCATGCTGTCGGTTATATGCTGGCTGAGCTCCTGAGCGTAATGCTGACGGATTTCATGCAGCTTTTGGGCCGTCGCCAGCGCCTGTTCATGGTGCAGGTTCACCGCCAGAGAGAGGGTTTCCTGCGAGTCAGCCTGATCGTCAAGCTGCTGCTGTTCTTCCAGCAGAGCCTGATAGTAGCCCGGCAGCTCTTCTGGCGTGACGTGGTGCTTGCGCGCCAGCGAAATCTGACGGGAAATGCGCTGTTCCAGCTCAAACAGACGGTTCGGGTCGAGATCCAGACGTTCACAGTAGTGGCGCAGCTCGTCACCGGCTTCGGAGATCTGGATCGCCGCTTCTTCCAGCATATCCAGGACGCCAGAAAGCTTGCTGTCCATACCGACCAGTTCGGTAATCAGCTGACGGACGTTATACAGCTGGCTCTGCAGGTTTACGTCTTCGCCATCCGCCAGCAGGTTGAGCGCATTCTGACTGGTTGAGAGCAGTTGGCCGCTGTTCGCCAGGCGCTTGTACTCTTCATCGATTTGCTCAAATTCACCGGGCTGCGGGTTGAATTCGTTCAGCTCTTTAAGCTGGTACGCCAGCAGCTCCGCACGGGCGGCGCGCTCCTGGCTTTGCTGCTGGTGCTGGGCCAGCTCGCGGCAGCTCTGATGCCACTGGCGATAGTGCTCCGCCATAAGCTGAGTAAGCGCGTACTCACCCGCATAGCCATCCAGCAGCGCTTTCTGCTGTTCAGGTTTGACGAGCTGCTGATGGGCGTGCTGGCCGTGGATCTGGATAAGCAGCTGGCCGAGTTCGCGAAGCTGGGAGAGCGGAACCGCCGTGCCGTTGATAAAGCCGCGTGAGCGGCCGTCGCTGCTGATGACGCGGCGAAGTAAACACTCACGTCCATCTTCAAGCTGGTTCTGTTCCAGCCAGCGCTGGGCGGCAGGGGTGTCCTTCAGAGAGAAGCGGGCGCACAGGTCGGCGCGGTTTGCGCCCATGCGCACCATGTCGCCCTCAGCGCGGCCGCCAAGGCACAAGCCGAGGGCATCAATGGCAATGGATTTACCCGCACCGGTTTCGCCGGTGATCGCCGTCATGCCGCTGTGGAAATCGATCTCAAGCTCACGAACAATGGCAAAGTTGCTGATGGTCAGTTGTGCCAGCATAATTGTTTTCCTGTATGAAAAACCATGACTGTTTTTTCATACAGTATAAACTGGTTTTTTATACAGTAAAGACCTGGATGCAAAATCAGAACAATTTTTTTGACCAGCCAAGCTTCGAGCTTAATGTGTTGAAATAGCTGTAATCTTTCGGGTGAATCAAATTAAGGTGGTAATCACACCGACGAATCAGGACATCTTCACCTTCCTGAATCGGCAGCGCTATCTGGCTGTCGCAGCTGATCTCCAGGTCGTTACGCCGGTGCGAGAAGCGCAGACGGATCGTGCTGTCGCCGTTGATGACCAGCGGGCGGGCGGAGAGCGTGTGCGGGAACATCGGCACCAGGGTAATGGCATCCAAAGAGGGCGTCAGGATCGGGCCGCCGGCAGAAAGCGAGTAGGCGGTTGAGCCGGTGGGGGTGGAGATAATCAGGCCGTCAGAACGCTGGGAGAAGGCAAAGATCTCGTCAATATAGACTTCAAACTCAATCATATGCGCCACTTTACCAGGGTGAAGGACGACCTCGTTAATGGCGGTGCTGATGCGTTTCTGACAGTCCTGCTGGCACACCTGCGCTTCCAGCAAGAAGCGTTTTTCGCTGATATAGTGGCCTTCCAGCACGTCCGCCAGCTGCTGCTGCGCATTGTCCGGGTCGAGGTCGGTTAAAAAACCGAGATTGCCGCGGTTGATGCCGATGACCTTGATGTCATAGCGCGCCAGCGTGCGGGCCGCGCCGAGCATGTTGCCGTCGCCGCCCACCACCACGGCGAGATCGGCCTGTTGGCCAATTTCCGCCAGCGTGCCGGTTTTGACGCTCTTCAGCTGCAGCTCCTGCGCAATCTGCTGCTCGACCATCACTTCATAGCCTTTGCTACACAACCAGCGATACAACATTTCATGTGTCGTTAGTGCGGTAGGGTGACGCGGATGCCCGACGATCCCAATACACCTGAAATGATTATTCATTTTCTGGAGGTCCTTGTGCCTGATGAATGATGACAATCTGTCTTGTTCCCTTGAATCCCGGAAACTGATCCCCATAATAAGCGAAGTTAGCGAGATGAATGCAGAAAAACGCGGAGAAATTCATGAGTAGTAAAGAACAGAAAACGCCTGAGGGGCAAGCCCCTGAAGAAATTATCACGGAACAGCACGATGAAGTTGAGGCTGTAGAGCCAGACGCATCTGCTGAGCAGGTGGACCCGCGCGATGAAAAAATTGCGAATCTGGAAGCCCAGCTGGTAGAAGCACAGAATCGCGAACGCGATGGTGTTCTGCGCATCAAGGCGGAAATGGAAAACCTGCGTCGTCGTACCGAGCAGGACGTTGAGAAGGCGCATAAATTTGCGCTGGAGAAATTCGTCAACGAACTGCTGCCGGTCATCGACAGCCTCGATCGCGCCCTTGAAGTGGCTGACAAAGCAAATCCGGACAACGCGGCGATGATCGAAGGTATCGAACTGACGCTGAAATCCATGCTCGACGTGGTGCGCAAGTTTGGCGTGGAAGTGATTGCCGATACCAACGTTCCGTTGGATCCAAACGTTCATCAGGCGATTGCCATGGTTGAATCTGAAGAGATTGAAGCCGGTAAGGTGCTGGGCGTGATGCAGAAAGGTTACACCCTGAACGGCCGTACCATTCGCGCAGCGATGGTGACCGTGGCGAAAGCGAAAGCGTAATTTGCTACCTGTAGCGCCGGGTGGCGGCGTTCGCCTTACCCGGCCTATATTTTATTCGGCAATACTTTCCCGAAGCGGCGTGACGGGCAGAACCTTCACCTGCTTAATCATATTGTCCTGCACGTCCAGGATATCAATGTCGTACTGCTCAATGCGCACCCGCGTGCCCGCCGCCGGGATCTCTTCCAGCGCTTCCAGAATCATCCCGTTAATGGTCCGGGCCTCGTCTTCCGGCAAATGCCAGTTAAAGGCTTTGTTGAGTTCACGAATGTTCGCGCTACCGTCAATCAGCACCGAGCCGTCGTTTTGCGGAGTAACCTCTTCCGCGAGGGAAGGCGACATTGACGTGGTAAAGTCCCCGACGATCTCTTCCAGAATATCTTCGACCGTCACCAGCCCCTGAATATCGCCGTACTCGTTGACCACCAGGCCGACCTTTTTCTTGTTGCGCTGGAATTTCACCAGCTGCGTGCTGAGCGGCGTTCCTTCCGGCACGTAGTAAATCTCGTCGGCGGCGCGCAGCATGACCTCTTTGGTGAACTCTTTTTTCTCGGTCATCAGGCGGTAGGCTTCGCGCACGCGCAGCATGCTGATGGCGTCGTCCAGCGAGTCGCGATAAAGCACAATACGCCCGTGCGGGGAGTGCGTTAGCTGGCGGACGATGGCTTTCCAGTCATCATTGATGTCGATGCCGACGATTTCGTTACGCGGCACCATGATGTCGTTCACGCTCACCTTTTCCAGATCCAGCACCGACAGGAGCATGTCCTGATTGCGACGGGAGATCTGCGAGCGGGATTCATGCACGATGGTGCGTAACTCCTCTTTGCTGAGCGCGCTGCTGATGGTGACGTCGGCTTTGATGCCCACCATCCGCATCAGGACGCGCGTCACCATGTTCAGCAGCCACACCAGCGGCATCATCAGGATCTGCAGCGGCGCGAGCAGGAAGCTGCTCGGGTAGGCGACCTTTTCAGGGTAAAGCGCGGCGATGGTTTTCGGCAGCACTTCGGCAAACACCAGCACCACGAACGTCAGCACGCCGGTGGCAATCGCCACCCCGGCGTTACCGTACAGACGCATCCCGACGATGGTGCCGAGGGCGGAGGCCAGAATATTGACGAGGTTGTTGCCGATGAGCACCAGGCTTATCAGGCGATCCGGCTTGCGGAGCAGTTTTTCAACGCGACGTGCGGCACGGTTACCCTGCTTAGCGCGATGCCGTAACCGGTAGCGGTTTAAGGTCATCATGCCGGTTTCCGAGCCGGAGAAATAGGCGGAGATGACCACCATGACGATCAGCGTAACGATCAGCGTGGTGGTAGAGATGTGTTCCAGGGGGAACTCCTTTGTTTCTTAGCCAGCAAATTGCTGTATGAAGCGGCTGCCAAAATAGGCAAGGGTCAGAATGCCCGCACCCGCGACGTTGAACCAGACCACGCGACGTCCGCGCCAGCCTTCATGGTAATGGCCCCATAACAGGACAATATAGACAAACCACGCGATGATGGAGAGCACCGCTTTGTCGATATTCTCCACGCTGAACAGGTTCTTCATGTAGAACAGACCCGTGCAGAGCGTCAGCGTGAGCAGCACTACCCCCACCTGGGTGATGTGGAACATCTTACGCTCAATGACCATCAGCGGCGGCATCTCGTGGTTAAACGCCAGCTTTTTGTTTTTGAGCTGGTAGTCAATCCAGGCGAGCTGCATGGCGTAAAGCGCGGCGATGATGAGCGTCGCGTAGGCAAAGAGCGACAGGCCGATATGCACCAGCATCCCTGGCGTTGCCTCCAGATGCGTAATGAACTCATTAGGCATAAAGGTGGCTAAAGCCAGATTGATCAGCGCAAAGGTGTAGACAATCGGCAGCAGCAGCCAGCCGCGATTTTTAGACGCGACGATGGTCATCACCGTGCAGATCATCAGGCTGACCAGCGAGCCGACGTTAAGGAC
The DNA here is from genome assembly GCF_021892025.1 of Enterobacter cloacae complex sp. ECC445. Classification (NCBI taxonomy): domain Bacteria; kingdom Pseudomonadati; phylum Pseudomonadota; class Gammaproteobacteria; order Enterobacterales; family Enterobacteriaceae; genus Enterobacter; species Enterobacter cloacae complex sp. ECC445. The sequence goes on from NZ_JAKLRZ010000031.1 coordinate 40,350, forward strand.
GCTCAGGTTTTGCACGCTGCCGTCGCCGGGGATGATGCGTGATTCCAGCGCAAAGGCGTGGCTAATCAGAGCGATCACCGCGGAAAGAATGGCCATGCGCCGCCAGCCGCTGTTTTTTTGCAGCAGTCCGGGAACGATCAGCGCGAGGCTGACAGAGTAGGCAACAAGGGCGATCAGTGCGAAAACAGGCATATAGGCATCGACAGTTGTCTTAATAAGAAAGAGAAGCAGTATAACGTTACGTGACGCCTGCTCCAACCGTTGCATAACAACAAAGGCGCCTTCATGTTATACTCCGGCAAAATTCTGTGTATGTGTCGCCCATGGCGGCCCAACGTTTCTACTCAGGCGAGAGACAATGTTTGATAATTTAACCGATCGTTTGTCGCGCACGCTGCGCAACATCAGCGGCCGCGGGCGCCTTACTGAAGAGAACATCAAGGAAACGCTGCGCGAAGTGCGCATGGCGCTGCTGGAAGCAGACGTCGCGTTGCCGGTTGTTCGTGATTTTATCAACCGCGTAAAAGAGAAGGCGGTTGGTCATGAAGTTAACAAGAGCCTGACCCCGGGTCAGGAGTTCGTCAAAATCGTTCGCCAGGAGCTGGTTTCGGCGATGGGCGAAGAGAACCAGGTGCTTAACCTGGCCGCTCAGCCACCGGCCGTTGTGCTGATGGCGGGCCTGCAGGGTGCGGGTAAAACGACCAGCGTCGGCAAGCTGGGTAAATTCCTGCGCGAAAAGCACAAGAAGAAAGTGCTGGTGGTCTCTGCGGACGTCTATCGCCCGGCGGCGATCAAGCAGCTGGAAACCCTGGCCGAGCAGGTCGGCGTGGATTTCTTCCCGTCCGACGTGGCGCAGAAGCCTGTTGACATCGTTAACGCGGCGCTGAAAGAGGCGAAGCTGAAGTTCTACGACGTGCTGCTGGTGGATACCGCCGGTCGTCTGCACGTTGACGAAGCGATGATGGACGAGATCAAGCAGGTGCATGCCTCTATCAACCCGGTAGAGACCCTGTTCGTTGTCGACGCCATGACCGGTCAGGATGCGGCGAATACCGCGAAAGCGTTTAACGAAGCGCTGCCGTTAACCGGCGTGGTGCTGACCAAAGTGGACGGCGACGCCCGCGGCGGTGCGGCCCTCTCGATTCGTCACATTACCGGTAAGCCGATCAAGTTCCTCGGCGTGGGCGAAAAAACCGAAGCGCTGGAGCCGTTCCACCCGGACCGTATTGCCTCCCGTATTCTCGGCATGGGCGACGTGCTGTCGCTGATTGAAGATATCGAAAGCAAGGTTGACCGCGCTCAGGCTGAAAAACTCGCCAGCAAGCTGAAAAAAGGCGACGGTTTCGATCTCACCGACTTCCTTGAACAGCTGCGTCAGATGAAAAACATGGGCGGCATGGCCAGCCTGATGGGCAAACTGCCGGGCATGGGCCAGATCCCTGACAACGTGAAAGCGCAGATGGATGACAAGGTGCTGGTGCGTATGGAAGCGATCATCAACTCAATGACGCTGAAAGAGCGCGCTAACCCGGACATCATCAAAGGCTCCCGTAAACGCCGTATCGCAGCCGGTTGCGGCATGCAGGTACAGGACGTTAACCGCCTTCTGAAACAGTTCGACGACATGCAGCGCATGATGAAGAAAATGAAGAAAGGCGGCATGGCGAAGATGATGCGCGGGATGAAAGGGATGATGCCTCCCGGTTTTCCAGGGCGTTAATCGGCCTGGCTTGTTTGCCATTTTGACGCCGGGGAGTGCTCGAAATGCTCACGTACTACGTGTACGCTCCGCTTTCTGCGCGCTCGCCGACGCCAAACTGGCTGCACCGCCGACGGCCTTTTACAGCAGACTTATCAACTGCTGATTGCATTTCCCCCAAAAATCAGTAAAATTTTCGGGCTTTTAATATGACACCCGGGCTCCGTTCCTCGATGGGGCCCGGTTGTTTTATTCACACAAGAGGATGTTATGGTAACTATTCGTTTAGCTCGTCACGGCGCTAAAAAGCGTCCGTTCTACCAGGTTGTTGTAACCGACAGCCGTAATGCACGCAACGGTCGCTTCATCGAGCGCGTTGGTTTCTTCAACCCACTGGCCGCTGGCGCAGAAGAAGAAACTCGTCTGGATCTGGATCGTATCGCTCACTGGGTTGGCCAGGGCGCGACTGTTTCCGATCGCGTTGCTACGCTGATCAAAGCAGCAAACAAAGCAGCTTAATCTGTCACGGTGGTCATGATGAGCAATAAAGCACCTGTTGAACCGATCGTATTGGGAAAAATGGGTTCTTGCTACGGTATCCGTGGTTGGCTCAGAGTGTTTTCCTCCACTGAAGACGCTGATAGCATTTTTGATTACCAGCCCTGGTTTATCCAGAAAGGCGGTAAGTGGGAAGAGGTCGAGCTGGAAAGCTGGCGTCACCACAATCAGGACATCATCATCAAGCTGAAAGGCGTTGACGATCGTGATGCCGCGAATGCGCTGACTAATTGTGAAATTGTCGTGGATTCGTCGCAGTTGCCACAGCTGGAAGAGGGCGACTACTACTGGAAAGACCTTATGGGTTGCCAGGTAGTCACTACCGAAGGCTACAGCCTGGGGAAAGTCATCGATATGATGGAAACCGGGTCAAATGACGTTCTCGTCATTAAGGCAAACCTGAAAGATGCATTTGGCATCAAGGAGCGGCTGGTCCCGTTCCTCGATGGACAGGTTATCAAGAAAGTCGATCTCACTACTCAAACCATTGAAGTAGATTGGGATCCTGGTTTTTAAATTCTCCGGATAAACGGTAAAAGACGGCGCTATGTGGATTGGCATAATTAGCCTGTTTCCTGAAATGTTCCGCGCGATTACCGATTACGGGGTAACTGGCCGGGCAGTAAAGAATGGCCTGCTGAGCATCCAGAGCTGGAGTCCGCGTGACTTCACGCATGACCGGCACCGTACCGTGGACGATCGTCCCTACGGCGGCGGACCGGGGATGTTGATGATGGTGCAACCCTTACGGGACGCCATTCACACAGCAAAAGCCGCGGCAGGTGAAGGCGCAAAGGTGATTTATCTGTCACCTCAGGGACGCAAGCTTGATCAAGCGGGCGTGAGCGAACTGGCAACGAATCAAAAGCTGATTCTGGTCTGTGGTCGCTACGAAGGGATAGATGAGCGCGTAATTCAAACCGAGATTGACGAAGAATGGTCTATCGGCGATTACGTACTCAGCGGTGGTGAGTTACCGGCAATGACGCTGATTGACTCCGTCGCCCGGTTCATACCGGGGGTTCTGGGCCATGAAGCTTCGGCAACGGAAGATTCCTTTGCCGACGGGTTGCTGGACTGTCCACACTATACTCGTCCTGAAGTGTTAGAAGGGATGGACGTCCCGGCGGTGTTACTGTCTGGAAACCATGCCGAGATACGTCGCTGGCGTTTGAAGCAGTCGCTGGGCCGAACCTGGCTTAGAAGACCTGAACTTCTGGAAAACCTGGCTCTGACTGAAGAGCAAGCAAAGTTGCTGGCCGAGTTCAAAACTGAACACGCGCACCAGCAGCATGAACATGATGGGAATGCGTAATACGCTCCCGAATATCAGTTTACCCAGGATAAGAGATTAAATTATGAGCAACATTATTAAGCAACTTGAACAAGAGCAGATGAAGCAGGACGTACCTTCCTTCCGTCCAGGTGACACCGTGGAAGTGAAAGTATGGGTTGTTGAAGGTTCCAAAAAACGTCTGCAGGCATTCGAGGGCGTGGTTATCGCTATTCGTAACCGCGGTCTGCACTCTGCATTCACTGTTCGTAAAATTTCCAACGGCGAAGGCGTTGAGCGTGTCTTCCAGACTCACTCTCCGGTAGTTGACAGCATTGCTGTTAAACGTCGTGGTGCTGTACGTAAAGCTAAACTGTACTACCTGCGTGAGCGTACTGGTAAGTCTGCTCGTATTAAAGAGCGTCTGAACTAAGATTCGCTTAAGCGACATCCTGTTAGAAAGGGCTGGCCGAAAGGCTGGCCCTTTTTTTATCCCATCGCACCTCTCGCGTTAACCCTTTTGTCATAAATCATTTACAATGCTTGCCTCTTGAGTGGAGGGGACGTGGATAACGTACTGCATCAGCCTGACCGGAAACACACAGCGGCATTGACCGCGCTGTTTGCGATCCTGCTGATCGTGGTGGCGCCGCTGATCTCCGTCTCGCTGCAGAAAGATCCCATGAGCACCATGCCGGGCATGCATCATGACATGAGCATGATGTCGATGGACGCGCATCATGGCGACATGCCGTCGCACACGATGCCTGTCGACCATGCGGAAGCGTGCGGCTACTGCGTGCTGTTGGCGCATGTGCCTGGCGTGATGCTGGCGCTGATTGTCCTGCTCAGCGTGGTGCTGCAGAGGCTTCGCGTTAATCCACCGCGTCAGGCGGTCAGCCACTGGCACTTTTTCCCCTGGCTTTATCCTGATACCCGCGCGCCGCCGCGGGAGTCTGCTTTTTCCCTTTAAAAATATCGCTAACTTACTGCCTTAAAAAGGAAAAGTATGACTACCTGCACCTCGCGCGCGGCATGGGGAAACCTGCTGCGTCGCCTTCATTTTTACGTTGGGCTGTTTGTCGGCCCGTTTATCTTCTTTGCCGCGCTGACCGGTACGCTGTATGTAGCCACCCCACAGCTGGAAAACGCGCTCTATCGGCACGCGATCCACGCTGATTCCGTGGGCGAGCCGCAGCCGCTGGCGGAACAAATTGCCGTGGCGGAGAAAACCGTTGGATCGGATTTGCGTTTGCACGCCGTGCGTCCGGGGCTGGCTGAAGGTGAAACCACCCGCGTGATGTTTGCCGATCCGGCGCTTGGGCCCTCGGAGAACCGGGCTATCTTCGTCGATCCGGTAAGCCTGGCGGTGCTGGGTGACATGACGGTATACGGCACCAGCGGGATTTTACCGCTGCGTCAGACCATTGATTATTTGCATGCCTCTCTGATGCTGGGCGACGTGGGGCGGCTCTACAGCGAACTGGCGGCTTCCTGGATGTGGGTCGCCGCGCTGGGCGGTATTGCCCTGTGGTTTTATACCCGACCCAAGCGGCGGATCGACAATCGCTTCCAGACTCGTCGTCGCCTGCACGTGACGCTGGGCTGGAGCCTGCTGGGCGGGATGCTGCTGTTCTCCGCAACCGGCCTGACCTGGTCCCAGTGGGCGGGAGGGAACGTTGATAAGCTGCGGGCAGAGATGGACTGGCTCACTCCGCAGGTGAATACGACGCTATCCGGCCACCAGGAGACGGTGGATGAACATGCCGAACACCACGCTCATCACGGCGGAATGATGATGCCGGAAATGGCGATGGATTTAACGCAGTTTGACGGGGTACTAAGCGCCGCCCGCAAAGCAGGGATTGACGCCAACAGGCTGGAGATCCGCCCGGCGAAAACCGCGGATCGCGCCTGGACCGTAACGGAAATCGACCGCAGCTGGCCGACGCAGGTGGACGCCGTTGCGGTTGATCCTGCAACGCTGCAGGTTCTGGACAGAACCCGATTTGAGGATTTCCCGTTAATGGCAAAACTGACCCGCTGGGGCGTGGATTTCCATATGGGGATCTTATTCGGACTGGTGAACCAGCTGCTGCTCGTGGCGTTCGGCCTTGCCCTGTGCGTGCTCATTATCTGGGGGTATCGGATGTGGTGGATGCGTCGTCCGGCACAATCGGCAGTGAGTCCGGTACTGACGCTTTGCCAGAGCTGGCTGGCGCTCTCCGGGTGGGGAAGGGCGGTTTCGGTGATAATCAGCGTACTGCTGGGGCTGGCCCTGCCGGTCATGGGCGCGAGTCTGGCGCTGTTTGTTCTGGTGGACTGGCTGCGCTGGCGAGCGGCAACCAGGGCTACGCTCGCCGAATCATCCGCTAAATAATCCTATGGCGTGCTGATCACCACCGCGACGCGGCGGTTTTCAGCGCGCCCTTTCGGGGTACTGTTGCTTGCAACAGGGTATTTTTGACCTAATCCCCGCGTGGTGAGATTGCTGCGCGGGATATTTGCACCCTTCGCCCAGGCATCGGCCACGGCATTGGCGCGTTTTAACGACAGCGCTTCGTTGTAGCTCGCTTCGCCGTAATTATCCGTGTGACCGTCCATTCGCGCGTGGTTCAGGCCGGTTTCCGCCAGACGAGAGGCCATGGAATGGATCTGCGTTTCACTTTCCGAGCGCAGTCTGGCGTCATTTTTATCAAAGAGTATGGTGTCCGACATGCCAAGCGACCAGTCACCGTTCAGTTCGTTAAATCCGTAAGACTTCATCGCCGCAATTTGCTCAGGCGTGAATTTGCCTTCCGGCGGCGACTGACAGCCTGCCAGAACCAGTGAGGCCAGTACTATCGGCGCGAAGTAACGTTTTAACATAGTGTATCCTTTCTAACTTATTGTTTTTGTACGCTGGTTTTTAACCTGGTACATGTTGCGGTCAGCCCTCTCCAGTAATGCTTCCACGGAAGCATTTTCCCACGCCAGAGCAAAGCCAATGCTGAGTGACATCGATGCTTGCTGTCCGTTATGAAGATCAAACGGACGGAGAAACTGCTGCGATAGCGCAGCACAAATATGTTGAACCTCGGGCTCGGAGTGCACGCCGTACAGCACCATGGCAAACTCGTCACCGCCAAGGCGGTAGGACTGATGCCGTTTATCGCCAAACTCCATCATCCTGCTGGCGACCTCTATCAGCACGCAGTCCCCCGCCGCGTGTCCCCAGGTGTCGTTGATAAACTTAAAGTTATCACCGTCGAGGAAGAGCAGGGCCGACTTCGTTTTGGCTGAAGGGTCGTTCATTAAGGCCGCAATGCTGTTACGAAACGCGGCGCGGTTGGCAAGACCGGTAAGCGGGTCGTGCATGGCGGTCCGCAACAGCTGGGCGTTTTTCGCCTGCAGCTTCAGCTGCCACTCTTCCATCTCATCCAGGAGGCTGTTGAAGTCTTCGCCAAACTGGTGAAATTCTTCAATGCGCCCGTCTTTCACCCGGCGAGAGAAATTGCGGTTCGTGCGTACGTCATGCACGACGTCGGTAATATTTTGCAGGGCCGTTACCATCCCATGGTGCAAAGACTGGGTAATGGCGAGCGCGACGACGGTTGCAAAGAGAATGCAGCCGGTGAGAACGGCAAACGACATCCAGATGAAATGGCCAATTAGACTGTCGCGAGCGGTAAGGCGAATTTCGCCGATCGTTGCACCGTTATGCATGATGGGCTGCGCAATCGGTACGGGGAAAAGCCAGCGGCTGACCAGCGCGCCCAGCGTGTCGTTGTTGTCTTCCGGATTCCAGGACCAGTAGGCAAACCGTTTTTTATGCGCGTTGATCACCTCGGCCACGGCAAACTGGCCCTGTTTGCCCAGAGCGGCGAGCGTTTCGTTGGCCGCCAGCGAATCGTTGAACACCAGCGAGGCTTCCAGGCTGTGGCTCATTGTGGCGCCGGTTAATTCGAGATTCTTTTGCGCGTATTGTTTTAACGTCACGACGGAAGCAAAACAGAGCAGCAGCCATATTAAGGTCATGGTGATAATGACGCTTATCATGCTGTTTCGCCTCAACGTTCTTTTAAACGTCGGACGTTGCGTTGAAGTGAAATCTTTATCCATGCTGCTTATTCCGTGCCAGCATTAATACATCCGGATTGACCCTTACGCCACTGCGCGTCAATGCATCCAGGTTGACGGAGAACCGTACCTGGCCGCCATCGATTATCAGGCAAAAGGCGCTACCAATTACACATTCCGGATTTTGCTCTGAGATTAATAGCAACGCTCTACCCTGATATTGACTTATTAATTCAAGTTGCTTTGCCGGTGATTCAGACCCGAAATAAATAGCATCGCACGTCGCGGCCAGTGCTTCCCGATCGTTACGTACAATAACGGGAGTATAAGGTAACTCAGTATGCCCCTCATCGCCGCTGAGCGCGTGCGTATAGTGAGAAGTGGCGTAGACGCAGAGCTTAGGCTGCCCGGAAAGTGATGGCCATCGCGTATAGCTCACAATGCCTGAAACTATCGCGCGTACCGATTTATCCGTTTCCGTAAGCGTGCCTGCCGTCGTAGGGCTTACTATGAGGAACAGCGCTAGCACCAGAGTGAATCGGAAAAAAGAGATCAAGAATAAATTTCTCACCAGAATCCGCCACATCGCTCCGGATATAGTTGTCCTTAAGAGTTGCGGGCAGAATACCATTGTTTATCAGAGCCGTCATTATGTCAGAAATAGCCTCTGGTCGATCTAAGCTAAATCCTACAGTTGTTTGTTTTCCGGTGAATAAAAAATAGCTTAATTCAGCCTGCTGGCACGCAGACTTTCATCCATTCCTTTTTGCCAGGACGCACGCAGTTTTGCTGCATTTTCAGCAGTGTCGCAGCTTGCAGGGAAAGATTTTCCCGCTAATCCCCAGGCGTGCATAAACCCTTCTTCACAGACTTTCTTCTGGCCATCGGCATAGCCGCGAAGGTATTCACTACGATCAACCTGGGTGTCGTTAAAACTATCGGCCAGGGTCTGATTATCTTTAACCGGCTGGCCATTCATGGCGTCTTCTTTACCTGCATCAAACCAGGATGGGCTGGTCCAGTCGGGCTGGAAGGTGTAAGGATTAATCTGGCAGCCCGTTAAAAACAGCGACAACAGCGCGAAAGCAATTGAACGCATAGCCATTCTCCTTTTTTCTTCAGCATAGCCTGGCTAATGGGAAATGGAGTGTAATTTAATCTTTACGATTTTATCGGCTGATTTTTGCAATAAATTGGCTTCTGTAAACTAATGTGTACGTATTTTGGATTGAAATGTTTACTTTTTATGGTATCGTGGTTTCACCTCATTGAGGAAAACAACTATCGCAAACGAGCTTGACAGGATCGCCATCATGCAAAAAGACGCGCTGAACAACGTACACATCACTGACGAACAGGTTTTAATCACCCCGGATCAACTGAAAGCGGAATTCCCGCTGAGCGTTGCGCAGGAGGCTCAGATAGAGCACTCTCGCCAGACCATTTCTGACATTATTGCCGGCCGCGATCCGCGCCTGCTGGTGGTATGCGGTCCTTGCTCCATTCACGATCCTGAAACCGCCATTGAGTACGCTCGTCGTTTTAAAACATTAGCGGAGGAGGTCAGCGATAGCCTCTATCTGGTGATGCGCGTCTATTTTGAAAAGCCACGTACGACCGTCGGCTGGAAAGGGTTGATTAACGATCCGCACATGGATGGCTCGTTTGATGTGGAAGCAGGCCTGAAGATTGCGCGTCGCCTGCTGGTGGAGCTGGTCAGCATGGGGCTGCCGCTGGCAACCGAAGCGCTGGATCCGAACAGCCCGCAGTACCTGGGCGATCTGTTCAGCTGGTCGGCTATTGGCGCGCGTACGACGGAATCGCAAACCCACCGCGAGATGGCGTCTGGCCTGTCAATGCCGGTTGGCTTTAAAAACGGTACTGACGGCAGCCTGGCGACGGCGATCAACGCCATGCGCGCTGCCGCTATGCCACACCGTTTCGTCGGTATCAACCAGGCGGGTCAGGTGTGCCTCCTGCAAACGCAGGGCAACCCGGACGGCCATGTGATCCTGCGCGGCGGTAAAGCACCTAACTACAGCCCTGCGGACGTAGCGCAGTGTGAAAAAGAGATGGAGCAGGCGGGACTGCGCCCGGCTCTGATGGTAGATTGCAGTCATGGTAATTCGAATAAAGATTACCGTCGCCAGCCTGCGGTTGCGGAATCCGTGGTCGCGCAGATCAAAGATGGCAACCGTTCGATTATCGGTCTGATGATTGAGAGCAATATTCATGAAGGCAATCAATCATCTGAACAACCGCGCAGCGCAATGAAGCACGGCGTCTCGGTGACGGACGCCTGCATCAGTTGGGAGACCACCGATGCGCTGCTGCGCGAGATCCATAAAGATTTAAACGGCCAGCTGGCGACGCGTCTGGCTTAAGAGGGTAGTTATGGTTGCTGAATTGACCGCACTGCGCGATCAAATTGATGAAGTGGACAAGGCGCTGCTGGATCTGCTGGCGCGCCGCATGGCGCTGGTTGCCGAAGTCGGCGAGGTGAAAAGCAAATACGGCCTGCCGATTTACGTCCCGGAGCGCGAAGCCTCCATGCTGGCCTCCCGTCGTAAAGAGGCCCAGGCGCTGGGCGTTTCGCCGGATTTAATTGAAGATGTGCTGCGTCGCGTGATGCGCGAATCCTATTCCAGCGAAAACGACAAAGGCTTTAAAACCCTTTGCCCGTCTCTGAGGCCGGTAGTGATTGTCGGCGGGGCGGGGCAGATGGGGCGTCTGTTTGAAAAAATGCTGACGCTTTCTGGCTATCAGGTGCGCATTCTGGAGAAAGAGGACTGGGCCCGGGCACCAGAACTAATGAAAGACGCCGGAATGGTTATCGTCAGCGTGCCTATCCACGTGACGGAGCAGATCGTCGGGAAACTTCCGCCTTTACCGAAGGATTGCATCCTGGTGGATCTGGCCTCCGTCAAAAATGGTCCGCTGCAGGCTATGCTGGCGGCGCATACGGGACCGGTGCTGGGCCTGCACCCGATGTTCGGCCCGGACAGCGGCAGCCTGGCGAAGCAGGTGGTGGTTTACTGCGACGGGCGTCAGCCGGAAGCCTATCAGTGGTTCCTGGAACAGATTCAGGTCTGGGGGGCACGACTGCACCGCATCAGCGCGGTCGAGCACGACCAGAACATGGCGTTCATTCAGGCGCTGCGCCACTTTGCGACCTTTGCCTACGGTCTGCATCTGGCGGAAGAGAACGTGCAGCTTGAACAGCTGCTGGCGCTCTCGTCACCGATCTATCGTCTGGAGCTGGCGATGGTCGGGCGTCTGTTTGCGCAGGATCCGCAGCTGTACGCCGACATTATTATGTCCTCCGAGAACAACCTGGCCCTCATCAAGCGTTACTACCAGCGCTTTGGTGAAGCCATTACGCTGCTGGAACACGGAGATAAGCAGGCGTTTATCGACAGCTTCCGCAAGGTCGAGCACTGGTTTGGCGATTACGCGCAGCGTTTCCAGAATGAGAGCCGGACGCTGCTGCGTCAGGCAAATGACAGTCGCCAGTAATGCGATGATGTATATACTGAAAGCCAGCGATGCTGGCTTTTTTTATTTTGGGGAACCGTCATGTCCGAACCGCAGCTGCTGTTGAATTACACCGGGCATTTGCCTGAATGCCCGACGTGGAGCGCAGAAGAGCAAGCGCTATACTGGGCCGATATTCTGGAAGGGGAGATCCACCGCTATCATCTGCCGACGGCGGAACACTCCGTGCTCTCTTTCCATGAAGAGGTGGGCTGCTTCGCGCTGCGCGAGCGCGGCGGGTTTATCGTCGCCATGCGCACTGGTATCTGGCTTGCCGATAAGCATGGCCTTCTGCAGCGCAAGGTGTGCGATAACCCCTCTAACCCTCAGCTGGCGCGTTTTAACGATGGTGGCACCGACCATCAGGGCCGGTTCTATGCGGGCACGTTCTGGGGGCCGGGAGATTATAACGGTGCCCTGCTGATGCGCATCGACAATGACCTAGCGCCGAAGGTGATCCAGTGCGATATCCACGGACATAACGGTTTAGCGTTTAGCCCGGATAACCAGTGGATGTTTACCTCAGACACGCCAAACGGCGTGATTTACCGTACGCCGCTTGACGAGCAGGGCGAACCCGGCAAACGTGAGGTGTTTCGTCAGTTTAACGAAGGCGAAGGGATACCGGACGGCGCGGCCATGGATGTGGAAGGCTGCTACTGGAGCGCGCTGTTTGACGGCTGGCGTATCGCGCGTTTTTCTCCGCAAGGGGAGCAGCTGGAAGAATACCGCATGCCGGTACGTTGCCCGACAATGGTCTGCTTTGGCGGTGATGACATGAAAACGCTATTTATTACCACCACGCGGGAAAATATGGATGCCGAGGAGGTGGCGAAGTATCCGCTCTCCGGCGCCATCTTCACCCTGCCGGTTAGCGTGGCAGGGATGAAGAAAAGCCGCTTTATCGAACGCTAGCTCGGATCGACCGGCACGACGTTTTCGCTCGGGTAGCAGCCCAGCACTTTCATGGAGCGGGTAATTTCACCCAGTTCACGCAGGGCTTTCTGCATGGCGGCAGACTCCAGGTTGGCCTGGACATCGAGATAAAACATCTCTTCCCACGGGTTACCGTGGATGGGACGTGATTCCAGTTTGGTCATGATCAGGTTGTGGTTGCGCAGCACCAGCAGGGCTTCAACCAGCGCACCGGCCTGCTGGCCGGTCGCCATCAGCAGCGTGGTTTTGGCCGGTACCTGTTCTGACACATTGATGGCCTTGCGTGCCAGCACCACGAAGCGGGTAATGTTTTGCGTCTGGTTTGCCAGGTTGCGTTCCAGTACCTGTAAACCATACAGCGCGCCGCCCGCTTCGCTGCCGAGCGCGGCGACGTTAGGGGAGTTAGCCTGCGCCACTTTTTCCATCGCCGCCGAGGTGCTTTCGGTGTACTCGATTTTCCAGTTCGGATAGCGGTTCAGGAACTGGCTGCACTGCTGGAAGGGCTGCGGGTGACTGTACACCGTTTCGATCTTGTTCAGGTCGGTTGAGCCGGAGACCAGCACGCAGTGATCGATAGGGATCGTCAGCTCGCCGACCAGCGACAGGCTGGTGTGCTGCAGCAAATCGTAGACGTCGTTGATGGCGCCGGAGCTGGTGTTTTCAATCGGCACCACGGCGTAATCCGCCTGGCCGGTCTCGACCTGGTTAAAAATATCGGCAAATTTCGCACAGCCGCTCTCAATAAATTCTTCAAAATGGCGTGCGGCATACTGACGGGCGGCCAGGTGAGAATAGGAGCCTTTTGGCCCGAGGAAAGCGATTCGCGCAGAGTGTGGATTGGTTTTGTTGAGATGCTGCTGGAGCAACGCTTGCTGGGTGAGAACGGAGTCTTCGATGATGAGCTGGAACAGCCGGGTGATGTAGTGGGCATCGAGGTGATGCGATTTACCGAGCTGGATCAGGCGCTCCAGCAGATCGCGCTCGCGGTCGATATCACGGACCGGACGATGGGAGTCCAGCTTGGCTTTGCCCACTTCGATGGCGAGCGCGCGGCGTTCGGCCAGCAGGGCCAGTAATTTTTCGTCCAGCGCGCTGATTTTTACGCGCAGATCCAGTAACGGGTTTTCCGGTGTCATAGTGTTGCCTGTCTCATTTTATCGTTATCAATAAAAAAGGCCCCCCGGTGTGGGAGGCCTTGTTGTTCGTCTTCGCATTCTTTATCACACGACGAAACGCCTCCCGTTCAGGGGAAGGTAAAAAAGAATGCGAAGAAGAACGGCGTGTGTTTCATAAGTCATCCTGTGGTTGATAGGGTTAAAGTACCTGTACTGTTTTCACCCTGTCAATAAAAAACAAAAAACGCGCCCGAAGGCGCGTTGGCGGTACACTCAATTTAAAGGATTACTCTTCTTCAACTTCTTCCGCGAAGCTGGCGTCTTTCACCGACGTTGCGGCGCGACGGGCTTCACCTTTGTGTTGCACTTTATTGAGCTGCCGTTCCAGCTTGTTGATCAAATCGTTAATGGCTGTGTACATATCCTCGTGTTTAGCGCTGGCGACCAGATGGCCGTTTGGAGTATTGATAGTTGCGTCAGCGATGAAACCCTGCGGCTCCTTGGACAGGATGATATGTGGATTAATCAAATGAGTTTGCCATTTATCCAGTTTGGCGAGACGGTCTGCGACGTGCTGGCGGATTGCCGGAGTAATTTCCATTTGTTTACTGGTAATGTTCATTGTCATAAATTTTACCTCTTGTCTTTCCGTCTTGGTGATTCCAGCATACCCGACCTAATGTCAAAATGTGTGATTTAGATCACGTTATTTTGTCGGTTTTTGTCAGGGAATCTTTTTTGTGAGGCAGGGCAGGAAGAGGTGAGATTTACCTTGTCGACGGCTAAAATTGGGGCCATAGTTGACTGGATGTGTTGAGTCTAACGCGCTTCAGCTACGCGCTAAAATGAATACAAAAACGGCAGCCCGAGGGCTGCCGTTTTGAATTGAGGCAAGATCAGGTATTGCTGCTGTTCGCGGCGATGATTTTCGCCACTTTTTCAGCCTGAGCGGTCATCTGCATCTGGCGGTAGGCATTTTCCATCAGCTTCAGGCCGTCGCGCGTTGCCTGAGTATCCGGATAATCACGCAGCATACCTTCTACGCGGTTCACCACGGCAACCCATGCGCCACGGCGGGTATAATATTCCGCCACGGAGTATTCATATTTCGCCAGACGATCTTTCAGGAACACCAGGCGTTTGGTGGCGTCGGTGACGTACTGACTGTTCGGATAGCCGCGCACCAGCTTGGAGAAGTCATTGAAGGCATCACGCGCATGCTGCGGGTCACGGTCGGAACGATCTACGCCGAAGAAGCCCTGCAGCGCGCTGTCGTCCAGCGCCATGTTGGTGAGGCCGCGCATGTACATCACATAGTCGATGTTAGGATGGGTCGGGTTCAGACGCATGAAACGATCGATAGCTGCCTGAGCCAGCGGCAGATCGGCATTTTTATAGTATGCGTAGATGAGATCTAACTGCACCTGCTGCGAATATGGCCCAAATGGATAGCGATTATCCAACGCTTCCAGTTGCGTTATCGCCTGTTTCCAGTTACCGTCCTGCAACTTTTGTTGTGCAGTCGCATAGATTTCATTCGGCGGATTGTCAGGGACCTGTTCATTTGAACCGGAGCAGCCCACCAAAGCCAGGCTCAACGTGGCCGCTGCCACCAGATATTTCATGCGCGTCATGACGTTTTGACTTTCCTCAAATGTTTGTCCGGGAGAAACTCTGTTCCTGCTCCCGATTAAGACCAGCTACAATAGCACACTATATTAAACGGCAAAGCCGTAAAACCCAACGTTAAACGAAGAAGCAGTTTATGGCACAACGAGTAGAACTCACCGCAACAGTCTCCGAAAATCAGCTCGGTCAACGCTTAGATCAGGCTTTGGCCGAATTGTTCCCTGATTATTCGCGTTCACGCATAAAAGAATGGATCCTTGACCAGCGCGTGCTGGTAAACGGCAAGATCTGGGACAAACCAAAAGAGAAAGTGTTAGGTGGGGAAGCTGTCGCCATCAATGCTGAAATCGAAGAGGAAATCCGCTTCGAGCCGCAGGATATCCCACTGGACATCGTCTATGAAGATGATGACATTCTGGTGATCAACAAGCCGCGCGACCTGGTTGTTCACCCGGGTGCGGGAAACCCTGACGGTACGGTACTTAACGCACTTCTCCATTACTATCCGCCGATCGCGGATGTTCCGCGCGCGGGCATCGTGCACCGTCTCGATAAAGACACTACCGGTCTGATGGTGGTGGCGAAAACCGTTCCTGCTCAGACCCGTCTGGTGGAGTCGCTGCAGCTGCGCGAAATCACCCGCGAGTATGAGGCGGTAGCCATTGGGCATATGACCTCTGGCGGTACGGTAGAAGAGCCCATCAGCCGTCACCCAACCAAACGTACCCATATGTCGGTGCATCCGATGGGTAAACCGGCGGTAACGCACTATCGCATTATGGAGCACTTCCGCATTCATACGCGTCTGCGTCTGCGTCTGGAAACCGGACGTACTCACCAGATCCGCGTGCATATGGCCCACATTACCCATCCGCTGGTGGGGGATCAGGTCTACGGGGGCCGTCCTCGTCCGCCAAAGGGCGCGTCGGATGAGTTCATCAGCGTATTGCGTAAATTCGATCGTCAGGCGCTGCACGCGACCATGCTGCGCCTTTACCACCCTATCACCGGCATTCAGATGGAGTGGCACGCGCCTATCCCGCAGGATATGGTGGACCTTATTGACGCCATGCGCGCTGATTTCGAAGAACATAAGGATCAAGTGGACTGGCTATGACCAAACTGATTGTCCCGGAGTGGCCATTGCCTGCCGGCGTGGCCGCCTGCAGTTCAACCCGCACTGGCGGTGTTAGCCAGGGCGCGTGGGAGTCGTTGAACCTCGGCGCGCACTGTGGTGATAACCTGGAACACGTGGAAGAGAACCGCAGGCGTCTGTTTGCCGCGGGGAACCTGCCGTCAAAACCCGTCTGGCTGGAGCAGGTTCATGGTAACGCGGTGCTGAAGCTGACGGGAGAATCCTATGCTTCTAAACGCGCGGATGCCTCTTACAGCAATACTCCGGGAACCGTTTGTGCCGTAATGACCGCCGACTGTCTGCCGGTTCTGTTCTGTAACCGTGCAGGTACCGAGGTGGCGGCAGCCCACGCGGGCTGGCGTGGGCTGTGTGAAGGCGTGCTGGAAGAAACTGTCGCCTGCTTTAACGATGAGCCCGCCAATATTATGGCCTGGCTTGGCCCGGCTATTGGTCCTCGCGCGTTTGAAGTGGGCCCAGAGGTCCGCGACGCCTTTATGGAAAAAGATCCGCAAGCGGTTGAGGCCTTCCTGCCTTCGGGGGAGAAATATCTGGCCGATATTTACCAGCTTGCCCGCCAGCGCCTGAATAACGTCGGCGTGTCGCAGATCTTCGGCGGCGATCGCTGTACCTTCACCGAAAAGGGTGATTTTTTCTCCTGGCGCCGCGACAAGACCACGGGGCGTATGGCAAGTTTCATTTGGCTGATATAACCTAAAGAATCAAGACGATCCGGCACGTGCCGTTTTCTTTTCACATAATTCAGGTCATTAACCTTGAATAATTGAGGGATGACCTCATTTAATCTCCAGTAGCAAATTTGACCTGTTATGGGAGGAGTTATGCGTCTGGATCGTCTTACCAATAAATTCCAGCTTGCTCTCGCCGATGCCCAGTCCCTCGCACTGGGGCACGACAACCAATTTATCGAACCTCTTCATTTAATGAGCACCTTGCTGAATCAGGAAGGGGGATCGGTACGTCCTTTATTAACGTCTGCCGGCATTAATGCTGGCCAGCTACGCACCGCTATCGATCAGGCGCTGAGCCGTTTACCGCAGGTCGAAGGGACCGGCGGCGACGTTCAGCCATCGCAGGATCTGGTGCGCGTGCTGAACCTTTGCGACAAGCTGGCGCAAAAACGTGGGGACAACTTTATTTCGTCAGAGCTGTTTGTTCTGGCGGCGCTTGAATCACGCGGTACCTTGACCGACCTGCTGAAATCCGCCGGCGCGACCACAGCCAATGTGACTCAGGCGATTGAGAAAATGCGCGGAGGTGAAAGCGTGAACGATCAGGGAGCCGAAGACCAACGTCAGGCTTTGAAGAAATATACGGTCGATCTGACCGAGCGTGCTGAACAGGGCAAACTTGACCCGGTGATCGGCCGCGATGAAGAAATTCGCCGTACGATTCAGGTACTGCAACGTCGTACCAAGAACAACCCGGTGCTGATTGGTGAGCCGGGTGTCGGTAAAACCGCCATTGTTGAAGGTCTGGCGCAGCGTATCGTCAACGGCGAAGTGCCGGAAGGCCTGAAAGGTCGCCGCGTGCTGGCCCTGGATATGGGCGCGCTGGTGGCCGGTGCGAAATACCGCGGTGAGTTTGAAGAGCGTCTCAAAGGCGTGCTTAACGACCTGGCGAAACAGGAAGGCAACGTTATCCTGTTTATTGACGAACTGCACACCATGGTGGGTGCCGGTAAGGCAGACGGCGCGATGGATGCCGGGAACATGCTTAAACCTGCGCTGGCGCGCGGTGAACTGCATTGCGTTGGCGCCACGACGCTTGATGAGTATCGCCAGTACATTGAGAAAGATGCTGCGCTGGAACGTCGTTTCCAGAAAGTGTTCGTTGCTGAGCCAAGCGTTGAAGATACCATCGCGATCCTGCGTGGTCTGAAAGAGCGCTATGAACTGCACCACCATGTGCAGATCACCGACCCGGCTATCGTTGCGGCGGCGACGCTTTCGCATCGTTACATCGCCGATCGTCAGCTGCCGGATAAAGCGATCGACCTGATTGATGAAGCGGCGTCGAGCATTCGTATGCAGATTGACTCGAAGCCGGAAGAGCTAGATCGACTCGACCGACGCATCATTCAGCTCAAGCTGGAACAGCAGGCGCTGAAGAAAGAGTCTGATGAAGCCAGTAAGAAACGCCTCGATATGCTCAATGAAGAACTGGACGATAAAGAGCGCCAGTATTCTGAGCTGGAAGAAGAGTGGAAAGCCGAGAAAGCTTCACTTTCCGGCACCCAGACCATCAAAGCTGAACTCGAGCAGACAAAAATTGCCATTGAGCAGGCGCGGCGCGTAGGCGATCTGGCGCGTATGTCCGAGCTGCAATACGGCAAAATTCCCGAGCTGGAAAAACAGCTTGAGATTGCGACGCAATCGGAAGGTAAAACAATGCGTCTGTTGCGTAATAAAGTGACGGATGCAGAAATCGCGGAAGTGCTTGCCCGCTGGACCGGTATTCCAGTGGCGCGCATGCTGGAAGGCGAGCGTGAAAAACTGCTGCGCATGGAGCAAGATCTCCATAATCGGGTGATTGGCCAGAACGAAGCGGTTGAGGCGGTATCGAACGCGATTCGCCGTAGTCGTGCGGGGCTGTCCGATCCAAATCGCCCGATCGGTTCGTTCCTGTTCCTGGGGCCAACCGGTGTCGGTAAAACCGAGCTGTGTAAAGCGCTGGCTAATTTTATGTTCGACAGCGACGATGCGATGGTGCGTATCGACATGTCCGAGTTTATGGAGAAACACTCCGTCTCACGTCTGGTCGGGGCGCCTCCGGGATACGTGGGTTATGAAGAAGGGGGGTATCTGACGGAAGCGGTGCGCCGTCGTCCTTATTCCGTCATCCTGCTGGATGAGGTGGAAAAAGCCCATCCGGATGTGTTCAACATTCTGCTTCAGGTGCTGGACGATGGTCGTCTAACCGACGGGCAGGGCAGAACGGTCGACTTCCGTAATACGGTGGTCATCATGACCTCGAACCTGGGTTCCGATTTGATTCAGGAGCGTTTCGGTGAGCTGGACTATGGCCATATGAAGGATCTGGTAATGGGGGTAGTAAGCCATAGCTTCCGTCCAGAGTTCATTAACCGTATTGATGAAGTGGTGGTGTTCCATCCTCTGGGTGAGAAACACATTGCGTCGATTGCGCAGATCCAGCTGCAGCGCCTGTACAAACGTCTGGAAGAGCGTGGATATGAAATTCACATCTCTGACGAGGCGCTGAAGCTGCTGAGCGAGAACGGTTACGATCCGGTGTACGGTGCGCGGCCACTGAAACGCGCTATCCAGCAGCAGATCGAAAACCCGCTGGCGCAGCAGATCCTTTCCGGGGAGCTGATTCCGGGCAAAGTTATCCGTCTGGAAGCCAACGACGATCGTATTGTGGCAGTGCAGTAAGTCACAAAACGCAAAAACGAGCCGTTTACGGCTCGTTTTTGTTTAAAAACCAGGCGAGAATTGAGGTCTGGAGAATGATTTGCCTGGAAAGTGAGCAGTTGGTAAATAATTTTCACTTTATTCTTGCAGGTTCGGAATTACTCCCTATAATGCGCCTCCACTGACACGGAACAACGGCACGCAAGCCGCCGGGTCAGCAGAGAAAAGCGAAAATAAACGCTTGACTCTGAAGCGGGAAAGCGTAATATGCACACCCCGCGCCGCAGCGAAAACGAAGCGGCACTGCTCTTTAACAATTTATCAGACAATCTGTGTGGGCACTCAAAGTG
>NZ_JAKLRZ010000032.1:0-57047 GCF_021892025.1 Enterobacter cloacae complex sp. ECC445
TAGCGGGTTCTTATGCCTAAGTTGTAAGTGTCTACCATGTCCCCGAACAAGTGTTCACTATGTCCCCGGACTGTACACCCTCAAGGGAGAGGGGGTTGTCCGTGCAGGTATTATTTGTGGGCATTCCTCAGCCCCGTGGGAGAGGGTCAGGGTGAGGGCATCAGCGCACGAACCCCTCACGTAGGCCGGGTAAGGCGCAGCCGCCACCCGGCAAAGATCTCAGCGCTGCGCGTTCAGCTCAGCAATGTCCTTCGGCGTGGTGCGGCAGCAGCCGCCAATCAGCTTCGCTCCGGCGTCCAGCCACTGGGGCAGATACCCTGCCAGCGTCTCGCACGCTTCGCCGTGGTGGTGCCAGGTTTTGGTCACCGCGTCATAGTGCTCGCCCGAGTTGGGGTAGACCACCAGCGGCAGCGCCGTCAGGCTTTGCAGGTGCTTCAGCGCCGCGGTGGTGTTTTCCAGCGCGATGCAGTTGATGCCCAGCGCGACAATGTGCGGCGAGTTTGCCAGCGCGCTGACCACCTCGCGCAGCGGCGTACCGTCGCTCAGGTGCTCGCTGTCCCGCAGGGTAAAGGAGAACCACGCCCGGGCGCGGGGATACTCCGCCAGAAGGGCCGCCAGCGCCTTAATCTCTGCAAAAGACGGCAGCGTTTCGCAGGCCAGCAGGTCAGCGCCCGCGTCCAGCAGCGCTTCCACGCGCGGGCGGTGGAAGGCGGTAAACTCCTCGGTGCCGCGCACGTAGTCGCCGCGATACTCCGAGCCATCCGCCAGATATGCGCCGTACGGCCCCACGGACCCCGCCACCAGCAGCGTCCCCGCCTGCGGATTTTCAGCCAGATACGCTTCGCGCGCCTTACGCGCCAGCTCCACGCTTTTTCCAACCAGCGCACGAGACTGCGCCTCGTCCAGCCCGCGGGCCGCGAAGCCCGCCGGCGTGGCCTGATAGCTGGCGGTAATCGCCACCTGCGCCCCTGCGCGGTAGTAATCGAGGTGCACTTCGCGGATAAGCTCCGGGTTTTCCATAAGCACTTTGGCAGACCAGAGGCTGTCTGCAAGGTTACACCCGCGCGCTTCCAGCTCCGTCGCCATTGCGCCATCCAGCACCACAAACGGCTGTTTTTCAAGGATGGCGGTAAGCGGATTATTCTGCGACATGTTCAGGCTCCTGCGATGTCATATTTCGGGTCAGGTAGTAGGCACCATAACACAGGGCGACAAACGGAATCCCACAATAAAGGGCAATGCGCTGGCTGGGGTCAAACCACAGGCCGACGCAGGCCACCACGCAGAGGATAAACCCAAGCACCGGCACCAGCGGATACCACGGCGCCCGGTACTGCAGCGCAGAGAGCGGCTGGCCGGACTGCAGATGACGACGGCGGAAGACAAAGTGTGATGCGCAGATGCTGATCCAGACCGCCACTACCGCAAAGCCGGAAATCGCCGAGAGCGCGACAAACACCGTATCCGGCGCGATAACGCTCGAGAACAGCGCCAGCACGCCGCCGAGCATGGACACCGAGAGCGCCGTCAGCGGCACGCCGTTTTTATTCACCCGGGCAAAGCAGCGCGGCAGCGTTTTCTCATTCGAGAGCGACCACAGCATGCGCCCGGAGGCATACAGCCCGGAGTTCGCTGCCGAAAGGATCGCCGTCAGGATCACGAAGTTAAAGATATCTGCCGCGTAAGGAATACCGACCTTTTCAAACACCAGCACGAACGGGCTCTTTTCCACCCCTGCCTGCTGCATCGGGATCAGCGCCGCCAGCACAAACACGGTGCCGATAAAGAAGATAATGAGGCGCGCGATGGTGGTGCGGATCGCCACCGGAATCACCTTGTGCGGGTTTTCCGTTTCGCCCGCCGCAATGCCGATAAGCTCGGTGCCGGAGAAGGCAAAGTTCACCGCCACCATGGTCATCAGAATCGGCAGGCCGCCGTGCGGGAACCAGCCCTCGGCGGTGATGTTGCTTAAGCCCGGCGCGGGCGAACCGTCCTGCATCGGGATAAAGCCAAAGACCGCCGCGCCGCCAAGAATAATAAAGGCAATGATGGTGATGACTTTCACCAGGGAGAACCAGAATTCGCCTTCCGCAAAGAAGCGCGTTGAGATGACGTTGAGGCCAAAAATCACCACGCAGAAGACCACGCACCACGCCCAGACGGGCACCTGCGGGAACCAGTACTGCATGCAGAAGCCTGCGGCGGTAAAGCTCGACCCGAGCGCCACCGTCCAGGTAAGCCAGTAGAGCCACGCCACGGCGTAGCCCGTCGCCGGGCCAAGATAGCGGGCAGCATAGACGTGGAACGCGCCGGTTTCCGGCATCGCCACGGAAAGCTCGCCCAGACACTGCATCACCAGCCAGACCACCAGCGCGCCGATCAGGTACGCCAGCAGCGTGCCCGCCGCCCCGGTCGTGGAAATGATGTATCCGGTATTGAAGAATAACCCTGTCCCAATCACGCCGCCCAGCGAGAGCATAATCAGGTGGCGTGTTTTCATGGTGCGCTTAAGCTGCCCATTTTCTTGTTGTGTTTGCATATTACCTTCTATACGTATGGACATCTAAACATCCAAAGAAGGTGTGTTATACCGCGATTGTTAATAAAAAGCTAGATGACCAGACGCAAACGGGCGCGCCGCGCGCTGAGTCTGGGGTGGGTGGTGAGGATCACGTAGAGAATCGGACGCCAGGCCATAAGCACCTCCGCAGGCAGATACTTACAGCATGGTGCGGAAGAGGGCGAACTTCGTTCAGTCGAAAGTGGTATCCGTGAATAGCGGATTCATACCACAATACTGTCCCGAGGCCGGGTAAGCCGCAGCCGCCGCCCGGCGCGAGGGTTGGTAATTCTCAGAATCAGTTCTATAGTCGAGACAGTTTACCAGTAACCAGGACTGACTGATGCGCTTTAACGGACTGACCAAAGGTTTCTTTATCTTTATTCTCGCCCTTGTGACCTGGGCCTTCTTCGACGTGCTGTCGCCCTACTTCTCCGCGATACTGTGGGCCGCGATTCTGACCGTCATTTTCAACCCGGTAAAAAACAGGCTGCGCACCGCGCTGGGGGATCGCAACGGGCTGGCCTCGCTGTTAACCATTGGCATTATCTGCCTGATCGTCTTCATCCCGCTGATGGTGATCCTCTCCTCGCTCGCCATTGAGCTGAACGTGGTTTACACGAAGCTTCAGGAGAACAACACCCAGTTCCCGGAAGTGGTGGCGAGCATCTTCAACCACCTGCCGGACTGGGCCAGCGGCTTCCTGGCGGATCACAACCTGAACAACGCGGCGCAAATCCAGAAAAAACTCTCCGACGTCGCTCTTCAGGGCGGGCAGTATCTGGCGGGCAGCGCGTTCCTGATCGGCAAAGGAACGTTTGGCTTTGCGATTAGCTTCGGCATCATGCTGTATCTGCTGTTCTTCCTGCTGAAAGACGGCCCCTATCTGGTGCGCCAGATCCTTGACTCCCTGCCGCTGTCTGATTTCGCCAAGCAGCATCTGTTCGCCAAATTTGTCGGCGTCTCGCGCGCCACGGTAAAAGGCACGGCGGCGGTGGCCGTGGTTCAGGGCGTCCTCGGCGGGATCGCGTTTGCTATTGCGGGTATTGACGGCAGCGTGCTCTGGGGCGCATTGATGGCATTCCTCTCCCTGGTGCCCGCCATCGGCTCGGCGATCGTCTGGGTGCCCGCCGCTATCTTCCTGTTCGCCACGCACCAAATCTGGCAGGGGCTGTTCATCGTCGGGTTCTTCGTGATCGTCGTCGGGCTGGTGGACAATATCCTGCGTCCGCTGCTGGTGGGTAAAGACACCAAAATGCCGGACTACCTGATTCTGATCTCCACCCTCGGCGGCATGGAGCTGTACGGCATTAACGGCTTTGTCATTGGGCCGCTGATTGCCGCGCTGTTTATCGCCTGCTGGAACCTCTTCTCGGGACGCGATCACGCCGGAAACGCCGAAGAGCTGGATCCCGACTTCATTGAAGAAGGAAGAAATCCTCCAGATTTGTAAGAGCGTGACGATAAAGAACACACCAGGCGGCACCGTGCCGCCTTTTTTTTCGACTTAAATCAAACGTTTTCTATAATTTGAAGAACGCCATCCTACTCATGTCGTAAAAGGATCATCTGGTGCGAATCGCGACGATAACAAACTGGGCCTATGGTGCCACGGTCTGCCTGACCCTCGCCTCCGGCATCATCATGCTGTTGGCATCCAATGCTGACACGGCAGAGCGTAACGCCGTTGAACAACGCCAGCGATTCGATCGGCTTACGGAAGATGTCGAGACTGACGCATGGGCACAGTCCGATTTAGCGCGCCTTTACGTCATCAAAAAAGATCCCCAAACGTTAAAGGAATACGGTCAGTCAGAGAGTGGCCTGAAGAATATTGAGATACGGCTGGAAAAATTGCGCGATTACGGCGCATCGGATGATGAGCTCTCCCTGCTGCGTGAAGGGATAAAAATCATCGATGAGCTGCAGGACGAACAACAAACCGCGTTGAACAGCATTGAGCAAGGGGAAGACGCGCAGGCCGTTGCCCTGCTCTATGGCGCACCGTACGAGAAGGAGCTGGAGCGCGCGCAAAACCAGATCGATCGTTTTCGTCAGATACTCGACAAGCGCGTCATCGCCTCCGTTCAGGAGGCGACAAAAAAATCGAAAGCGCTGCGGACGGCCTCTGAACTGATGGTCGGCCTGACCGCCCTGCTGTTCCTGTTTGTGCTTGGCTTTATCTTAAAACGCCGCGTGCTGCGCCCCGTGGTGCGCCTGAGCGACGTGGTGCATCGTCTTGCATCCCAGGACTACGCGGTGGAAACGCCCAACTTCAACCAGATTGATGAGATCGGCGATATGGCGCAGGCCATCCGCATATTCCGTGAAAACGGCCTTGCGCGCCAGCGTCTGGAAAAAGAGCGCGATGCCGACTGGGCCATCCGCGAGCTGCTGGCGCGCATGACCCAGCGGCTGCAGGGGTGTGAGAACGTGAACGATGTGATTAACGTGGCGGAGCTGTTTGCGCCGAATATCGCGCCGGGGATAGCGGGCCGGCTCTACGTGCTCGACCGCGATCCGTGGCAGATGCGCTGCGTCGCACAATGGCTTTCGCCGATCGGTGAAGAAACCACGTTCCACCCTGACGAGTGCTGGGCCGTGCGGCGCGGTCAGAGCCATCCTCCGGTGAACGGAGAACCCGATATCGCCTGCTACCATCTTCCGGCATCCCAGGCCGAAAGTGCGCTGTGCGTGCCGCTTATCGCCCAGGGGGAGGCTATTGGCCTGCTCTCCTTCCAGAATATCACGGCGGACAATGCCCCTTCCCGCGCGTATCTGGAACTGATGGCCGAAGCGCTCGGGCTGGCGCTGGCCAACCAGCGTCTGCGCGACGCGTTGCTCGAAAAAGCCCTGTTTGACCCGCTCACCGGCCTGCGTAACCGCCATCATCTGGAAGATACCCTGCAAACCCAGCTGTCGCAGGCCATGCGTAACGATGAACCGGTTAGCTGCCTGATGATCGATATCGACCACTTCAAGACGATTAATGACCGCTTCGGCCATGAGGCGGGGGATCAGGTGATCAAAAGCGTGGCGTCAATTGTTCAGAGGGCGATGCATGACAGCGGTCTGGCATTCCGTTACGGGGGGGAGGAGTTTCTGGTCCTGCTTCCCGGCGCCGATGAAGCAGAGGCCCACGCCTGTGCGCAGAAGATTTACGACGGCGTGCACGATCTGTCGCTTCGTTACGGGCTTACCGAGATTGGGCCGGTGGACGTCTCGGTTGGTATCGCCAGCTATCCAGAGCATGCTCAGAATGACAACCTGCTGCGCGCTGCGGATGTGGCCTTGTACCGGGCGAAAGAGCTGGGCCGGGCGAGGATCGTGAGTTTTGGGATGCTGGAGGCAGGTTAGCCCGATAAACGAATCCCCAGCAGAATAAAAGCAGTCCCTATGTAATGTTCAGATTTAAAAAAACCATCAAGGAAGGCGATCGCATATTTTAAGTCGATTTGTCCTTTCTGTGCCCACTCGCCTGTGCATTTTCACCACAGGCGGTAGCAAGCGAACATTTTTTAAGCGAAAGAAACGCTATTACCGTTCCTTCGCTGGCCTTAAAAAAGTGAGGACTCATTTAACTCACACATACGCGATAACTCAAAACAATCAACTTATTGATTTTAATGAGTTTAACAAAGAAAAGGCGCTAAAACCACGACTGCTTAACAAAATATATAAACTAGTAGGATAACTAAATTATAATTCATATACTTCTGTTAAAAAGTGGAGGCTAAGATGCGAATAATCCTAATGCTGGCATGCTGTTTGGTACAGAGTTTAGCCTGGGCAGGTGAACTGCCAAAGCCCGTTGGAAAACCTATTTTGACGATTTACGGTAATATAGAAAATACCAACGAAGAGGGAAAAGCAGTGTTTGATCTCGCCAGCCTTGAAAAACTGGGCATGGTGAGTTTCGAGACGACATCCCCCTGGTATAATGGCCGCACTAAGTTTGAGGGTGTCCCCATGAGTAAGCTCATGGATTATGTGGGCGCAAAAGGAACAAACGTGAATGTGATTGCGCTCAACGATTACTCTACCGTGATCCCGCTCAGTGACTTTAAAAAATACAACGCCATACTGGCCCTAAAAGTCAATGGCGAATATATGCGCATTCGCGATAAAGGCCCCTCATTTATTGTTTACCCCTATGACAGTCTTCCTGAGTTGAATAATCAGATTTATTACTCGCGATCGGCATGGCAGGTTAGCAAAATGAAGATTGAGTAGCCGTTCAGGAGAACATAATGAACAGGATACTGGTTGGTATCATTTTTTCTCTTTTTATCACGACAGGATATATTGCATACCTTGTTTACGATCGTCAGCAGGAATTGCAAAAACTGACTCAATACACCGAGTCCTGGTCCGTGGCACAACTGGTATCAGAGTATTACCGTTTTGAATCATGGCTTGGTCTATACGCAACCGATACCGATGACGTTACGATAGACCAGGTCCGCATGCGTCTTGAAATTATGCTCAGCCAGAGCGATTTAATGAAAGGAGGCGACCTGGGTCGCTACATTGACAGCGATAAAACGCATCAAGAAATTGCTTTACGCTTAGAAAAGATACTGGCCTATCTGGACAGCCATCTTGAAAAAATGACGCATACGGAGTTACAGGCATACCTGAAAGATATGCATGATCTTGATGCACCGCTTAGCCAGCTTTCTGCCACAGCATTAACAAAAGACATTAATACAGTTAATGAATCAAATAACAAAATACAAATCCTTTATTATATTTATTCGGCACTTTCGTTACTCCTGGTAATATTAAGCTTCATCCTTGGTTTCTTAATGATCTACCAGAATAAAAATATTCTCAAAGCACACATGCAGGTGAAAAGCCTTGCTGACGAGCTTCAGGTATCAAAAGAAACGCTGCAGCTTCAAAACGCCAAGCTGGAATATGATGTTTATCATGATTCCCTCACCGGTATGAAAAACCGCCTGTTCTTCTGGGACGATCTTAACAAAATTAATCTTCAGGCGGATAAAAACCATACTCCCGTCACGGTGATGCTTTTTGATTTAGACCGCTTCAAAGAGGTCAACGATACCTATGGCCATGACACGGGCGATTTGCTGTTGAATCAGGTATCCCGACGACTGACCTCAATGAGCAGCGCCACGGATACGTTTTACCGTTTGGGCGGAGACGAGTTCGCCCTTCTCTCCAGCGGACTGACGGAAACCGCTGCCGTTTCGCGTGCCAAGGAAATCAGCGATCGGATCGGCCAGCCCTACACCATTAATAACCAGCTGATAAAAATTGCCACCTGTGTGGGTATCGTTTTATCTGATAACGAACGACGCTCTGATTACCTGTATAAATTTGCCGATCTGGCCCTCTACGAAGCCAAAAAAGAGGGTTCACAGCAGATTAAAGTCTTCCGTCAGTGGATGCTGCAAAAGTTGCAGGAAAGCAGAACCCTTGAACATGATATGGCCCTGGCGCTCGATCACAATGAGTTTGTTGTCTATTACCAGCCTATTGTTGATTCGTTCAGCAATGACATTTACGGCTATGAGGCACTTATTCGCTGGATGCACCCGGTAAAAGGGATGCTGTCGCCTGATTACTTTATTTCTGTCGCTGAAAAAACCGGGATGATTAATGCGATCGGCAAAATCGTGCTGGAGCTAGCCTGCCGGGAAGCGGTGTCCTGGGCGGTTCCGGCGAGGATCTCGGTGAACGTTTCCCCTATTCAATTGGGTAATAAATCATTTACCACGATGGTGCAGACTATCCTGAAAGAGACAGGGTTACCGGCTAGCCGACTCGAGCTGGAGGTGACAGAGTCTTCACTGTTCAGTGACAGCAATATGCCGATCACGATCCTCAAAAAGCTCCGATCGCTGGGTGTCAAAATTTCCATCGATGATTTCGGGACGGGGTATTCGTCGCTCTCCAGGCTGAGTGAACTCAATTTTGATAAAATCAAAATCGACAAATCCTTTGTGAATCCGATATCCACGCAAGACGATGCGCTTAATATCGTTAAATTGATTACCGGTATGGCCAAGAGCCTCAATATGAGCGTCATTGCAGAAGGCGTTGAAACCGAAGCGCAGCTTGAACGCCTTCAGGCGCTTGGCTGCGATCTGGTCCAGGGATACCTGTTCGGAAAACCCCAACCTGCGATTGACAGCAAGATTAGATACGGTTGAAATGGTGTTGCGGTTTTTTCTGGCCCAACACTATTATTGTGATAGCGAATCAAAGGTTAACAAATGAAAAACGCAGTCCCGGAATATACGCCTGTTGATTTATCTCGTTGGGCCAGGAAGGAGCATTTTGAGGTATTCCAGTCGTTTGCCGAGTGCACAATTAACCAAACGGTTCTGATAGACATCACCGCGCTGCGAAAACATATTAAAGAGGTCGGCTGGAAGTTTTACCCAACGATTATTTTTCTCCTGTCTAAAATCATGAACAGGCATTCTGAGTTCCGTATGGCCATGAAGGACAATGAGCTTGTTATATGGAATGAAATTCACCCGAGCTATACCATTTTCCATCCTGAAACGGAGACGTTTTCGTCCTTGTGGAGCCATTACGATGGCAACATTCACCACTTTCAGAAGACGTATGCAGAAGATACGGCCCGCTATGGCAATAACCTGTCTTACTGGCCTAAGGGAGAGTCACGGGAAAATGTCTTTTTCGTTTCATCGATTCCATGGGTAACGTTTACTAACTTTAATATGAACATTGCTCATATGAAGAACTTCTTTTCGCCGATGTTCACCTTTGGAAAGTACTACGAGCAGGATGGAAAAGTGCTGCTGCCGCTCGCGGTGCAGGTCCATCATTCGGTGTGCGATGGTTTTCATGTGGCAAGGATGTTTAATGAGTTGCAGGATATGTGTGATGGTTTGTTGGGAGGGGCGGGGGAAGCCTGATGCGCGAGAAATCTCTTTGTATGGCGTAGGTATCATTTTATTTGAATTATGGAGGTTCTGTATCTGTTGGCGATCTTAGGGTTGCTTCAAATGGGATGTTGTCCCATTCAGTTCATACAGGAACCATTGTTCAGCGCTGTTCATGAAAATCCTTGATTCAGTTCGCAAAATGACACCTGGAGCATTCATGATTACAAACGAGACAACGTAAAGAAATTTGCTTTTGATCGCTAAATAATAGGAAACTAAACCGCCGTTCCATCAAATCTCCCTGCTTGCGCCGTTCATCCCCTGAGTGGTCGGGGTTGTTTGCGGATTGCGGCGTGGCGATGGCTGTCACAACAAACAAATTTTGATTAAAGGTAATCAAATTGTTGTCGATGGTAATTTAAATGCTGATTAATATATTCAACGGGTAAAAATATGTCCTGGCTTAATTCATTTTTAGTGACGCTTACATCTGTAGAGCCCCTTAATGTGCCCTTCACCGTAATCAGCATCGTTGGCCTGGCCGTTGCCTGCTTTATTTTCTTTTATTTATTTCGGGCCATTAAAATTGTTAACAGCCTGAAAAAATACACCCTGTCAATTAATAGCATTGAAAACAGTTCCCCAGAGGAACAGCTTGCCCATCTTCAAAATCTGTTTAAGCGCCCTGAACTCAAACACGCGTGGAATGAGTTTGAAGAGTCGTTACACCCGCAGAGTGAACTGGAAGGTGGGGAAGAAAAAATCGTCCGCATTCGTGCCACGGCGCCAAGCTCGAGCTACTTCTCAGAGCAACAGCTAGTCGATATTCCACTCAATACTGAATTCTTCAAACACCTGCCCGGTATTTTGACCGGCGTGGGGATTATCGGTACGTTTTACGGCCTGATGATTGGCCTTAACCACTTCGACCCCAGTACTCCAGAACAGGTTACCAGCAGCGTCAATAATTTGCTGCACGATGTGTTGTACGCATTCCTTGGTTCTGCCGTGGCTATTGCCGCCTCTATTTTCGTCACCTGGCTGGAAAAACTGTCCATCGCCAAATGCTATAAGTATCTCGAAAAATTTACCGCTGCGATCGACAAGTTGTACGTTAGCGGCGTGGGTGAGGAATACCTCGCCTCGCTGGTGAAATCCAGCAACGAAAGCGCAACCCAGGCACGCCACCTGAAAGAGAGCCTGGTTACCGATCTTCGTGACATGCTGCTGCATCTCGCCGAAAGCCAGAAAGTTGAAAATGAACGCCTCGCGAATACATTGAGTAACACCTATCGCGAATCAGGCGCGCAATTTGCCGACCAGGTTAGCGGCGCAATCGAAAACAGCCTGAAGTCACCGCTGGATAAAATTGCAGGCGCTGTACAGACCGCCAGCGGCGATCAAAGCGGCATGGTACAGAACATGCTGCAAGATGTGCTGACCGCATTTATGGCAAAGCTTGATACCACCTTTGGTCAGCAATTTACGAACCTCAACGAAATGATGGGACAAACCGTTGGCGCTATCCAGACGATGCAAAGCGGGTTCTCCGCCCTGCTACAGGATATGCGTCAGCTCAGCGACGATTCCCGTCAGGGAAGTGCACAGCTGATTGAACAGCTTCTCTCTGAAATGAAATTCGGGCAAAAGGCGATGCAGGCTGGTATGAATGACATGCTGACGAGCTTACAAGCCTCTGTCGCGAAAATTGGTGCTGAGGGTGAAGGCGCCGGTGAACGGATGGCACGGCAGCTTGAGAAAATGTTTGCCGACAGCGAAGCGCGAGAAAAAGCGCAGGCAGAACATATGTCCGCCTTTATTGAAGCCATTCAGAACTCAGTGCAGCAGGGACAAAGCGCCACTATGGAAAAAATGGCGGCTTCTGTCGAGGCTCTCGGGGAGCAGTTGGGCAGTCTGTTTGGCCAGATAGATAAGGGTCAGCAACAGATATCAGCGAACCAGCAGGCTAATCAGCAATCCCTGCACGAACAGACCCAGCGTGTGATGAGTGAAGTAGACGATCAGATCAAACAGTTGATTGAAACCGTTGCCAGCCAGCATCAGGGAACCACCGAAACGCTGAACAAACTCGCAGAACAGACCAACCGACAGATTCAGGATATGCAAAATGGCGCGGATAAAATGCGTGTTGCCGCCGAGCGTTTTGAACACGCAGGAGATAAGGTGTCGGAAGCGAATCACCTGACCGCTGACATATTGAATAAAGCGCAAACTGCAGGTTCATCGCTCTCCCTTGCTACCAGCGAACTCGCTTCAGTAGTGGCCGATTATCGTAACAATCGCGAAGCCATCAGTAAATCCATTGCCATGCTCGAATTGCTCGCAGCAAATACCCAGTCAGAACAAACCACCCGTAGTCAGTTCATCACCGATCTGAAGCAGCACGGTGAGCGCTTGCAGAGCTATAACCGCGAAGCGCAGACCTTTATGGAAAATGTCAGCGATGTGCTTGGGAAAGGCTTTGAAGACTTCTCAGAAGGTGTTTCACACAGTCTCGATAAGACGCTGGGCAAACTGGACGTCGAAATGGCGAAAGCCTCTACTCTGCTTGCGGGATCCGTCGAACAGATCGGTGAAAGC
Organism: Enterobacter cloacae complex sp. ECC445; assembly: GCF_021892025.1. Taxonomy (NCBI): domain Bacteria; kingdom Pseudomonadati; phylum Pseudomonadota; class Gammaproteobacteria; order Enterobacterales; family Enterobacteriaceae; genus Enterobacter; species Enterobacter cloacae complex sp. ECC445. The sequence goes on from NZ_JAKLRZ010000032.1 coordinate 12,049, forward strand.
GTCAGCGAGCTTGATGATGTTCTGTCTCGCGTGCGTGCCTGAGGGGATGACAGCTGATGTTTGGGAATGCATTTGGCGTTAAAAAGCGCCGCAGTGATGAAGCTGAGAAGCCCTTCTGGATTTCTTACGCCGATCTGATGACCGCCATGATGGTGTTATTTCTGGTGGTGATGGTCGCGTCGTTAAGCTCTGTTACACAACGAATTCAACGCGCGGAGCAAGGGGAAAAAGTCAGGGGACAGGATATCGCCAGATTATGTGAGCGCCTGGAGCTGCATGCACGCAGTGTAAACAAAACCATCGTGGTGGATTGCCACGATAACCGCATCAGCTTTGGTGAAGCTGGGCGTTTCGATCACAACCGATTTTTCCTGAATGCCGAAGGACAAAAGGCATTACAGGATGTGGTTCCACTTGTACTTGAAGCCTCCGACAGTGAGGAAGGCAAAAAGTGGTTTAAGCAAATCGTCATTGAAGGTTTTACCGACACCGACGGTTCGTATCTTTATAATCTGCACCTCTCCCTGCAGCGTTCTGAGTGGGTCATGTGCAGTTTGCTTGACAGCCGCAGTCCTCTGCAAAAAAGCATTTCTGCAGAACAGCAAATCCAGATTCGTAAGCTTTTCCTGGCAGGGGGCGTCTCGTTTAATAACGCGAAAGAGAGCAAAGAAGCCAGCCGCCGCGTCGAGTTGCGTATGCAATTCTTCGGGCTGAAAGATAAGCATGCTACTGCAGACGAGGTGGATTTCCCACCAGTTGTGAATAAAGAAGTTTGCCAGCTGGTAATGCCGCAATGACGCCCGCGCTGAGTTCTCTATCGCAGCGTATTGCAGCGAAGCTGTCTTCCAGCCAGCAGGATGACAGTTACCTCCGTAACGATTTCCAGGCATTGGCTTCCGCGGGCCGCGAGATGGAAAAACGGTTTGATAAAGCAGAAAAAATACCGACACCGCCACATGAAATGCGGCTTGCAGCCCTGCGTCGTTTTCGTCTTGCAGAAGAGCTGACAGAACGTGAGTGGCGGATGGTATTTTATGGCCTAGCCGATACAGATCCGCTCTACCCTGACCGCCCAGTATTGCTGGAAGATGATACTTTCTTCCCCCGTGTCGACAGCGCTATCAAAAAACAGATTCAATCCAGGACACTTAAGCGGAAGGACTGGGCGGCGCTTTGTTCAAGTTATTTTGCCTACAAAAACGAATCGCCAGAAATAAACCCACACTGGTGCGTACTGCGAAGTCATATCGCCCATGGATACTACGTGGTAAAAGCCGCTATCCGCAGAGAAAAATCGTGGATGAAAACCATTGAGTTTTACCATGACATTTTTACGCCTCAGGCTGGCGGTGTGATATCCCAACAGCTACTTTCCGGTGAGAGTAACTCTTTATCATCATTAGAGAAAATAGCGCAAATTCCCGACAGCAGCTGGTTGTGGAAGCGTATTTTCACGGTGCTGCTGGCGCAGCTTGATACTCTGGACGATCCTCAATACCTGGACAAAATCAACTGGTTATTGAGCCTGGCCGCGCAGTGGGTACGTTTTCGTGATGATATTATGACGGCAACGCTGACTCGCTATTACCATTCAACCTATCGCGATCAAGCGCATTCAGCCCTTAAACAGGCCGCCCTTGAATACTGGGATAACCCGCAGCTCAAAAGCCAACAGAATAAGTGGCATCAGTATGTTTCTGAACCCGTCGCGGCGATGGTGCGGGGCTGGTTAGCAAAACAGGACCTGATGCACTTCTTTGAGCTACTACGCGGGAACGGCGATGTCGATCAGGCAAGGCTGCATTATTGGCTACGTTTCGCGAATCAGATGGGATTCACCCGTATCGTGATGGGGCCAGATGCCTGGCACGATCGTAGCAGCGACTTTGTGAAATTCCGCGAGGAGAATCGTGGAAGGCTGAGCCATCTGCGCGGTGGGCGTAGTTTCGATAATGCTATGATCATGCAGATAAACGATTACATCTTTGTTGAATTTTCTGGAACGGGAAACGCGATGTATTACTACCGCGTGAATCAGGCTCCATTTAATCCAGAATCTGAGTCGCTTGATATAAAAATACAATTAAAGGACAGAGAATTATGTCCGGATCCTCTCAAACATATGCCACGCGCTGAAGGCTATAACAAAACCCGCATCACCGGCTGGATGCTGAAATACGACGATGAATTGCGTCAGTTGGGTATCCGCTGGATGGCTGAAGAGCCCGTTAAATTTGTTGATAAAAAAGCGCCCTCACCCGCCTCAGTATCTGACATCAAAATTATTAACCCATTGCGGGATACAGCCATACAGCGCCTGGTTGAACACGCTTCATGCATCGTCAGCGATAACCGACAAAAAGGGGGCGTGCTCTCTATACAGCTCAAAGCCCCCGACGACACAACGGAAAGAGAGTTGCTTCGACTCGGTTTCTCCCCCGTGACTAAAGAACCTCATCGCTACTGGATCAAATAATGTTGAAACGTCTGTTAAGTAAACTGACGGGAAACCGTCAGCTGATAGAACGCCACCTGAAGAATCAGTATCTGGTTGAGGAAAACGGACTCAGTTTTCAACAATCCTTGGTTGATGACCCGGATCTCTGGGCGCTAGCATCCTGGCTCGAGCAACTGGCTGAAGAAGATTATCTGATATCACTAACAGACCGATGGTTATTGAGCTGGGATGCATTGTATCGGCTACTGGAGAACGAGGAGCATTCCAGCAGTCTGCCTCTTATTGGTGTCCCAGAGGTATTACCACTACGCGCAAGCCTCAGTTCACGTGGGGCATTAAGCGACAGTGATTTTCGCGTCTGGATTGCGGAATGGTCTTCGATGCCTGCGCGAGAGCCGATTCGTTTCCATCGTACCGGCGCTATTATTACTTATGAAAATCAACATTATTTGTTATCACGGGAAAATTGGCCGCTCTTGAAGGCAGTTGAGCAGCTTAGTACCCAGCAAGCTCAAGCGCCTGGCGAAACCACTAACCAATTGGGATGGGCCGCTATTCGCAAATGTGCGAAACAAGCTGCCGCAAAATTTGATGACTACTTAGAAAAAACGCACGTTATCAAACCAACTTCCTTGTCTCTACGCCTGCGAAAGGCAACGATTGCTGATACTGCCGTCATCGAAATTGAGCCTCACTTCGAAGATCAGCCCGCTAACTGGCTCGGCAGTTTTGACAAGAACGCTCAGGTTCACGATAGCTACCGCATACCCGGAGAAAACGGGGAACTCAGCCATGTCATCATCCCACCTGAAGTGAAAGACGTTCTGAATTCAATACACGCAATCCCAGGCCGTCGGGTGGCCGGTAGTGAAGCGCTTTCCTTTGTTCGCAATCCCTATACTTTCCTGGGCGAAGATGCCGCCAGTGTTATTGCCCCAGAAGAACATGAGCAGGCACTTTTTGATGCCCGTATTTTCTTTCATCACTTCAGGCTTCAACCCCATATCAATGATGAGAATAAGATAGAGACGATTACGCTGGTGCTGGAGCCTGTCTCACCGATACCGCAACCTGAAGTAACATTCCCCTTTTCTGCTCCATGGGAACTGGAAAAATTTGTTGAGGCCGTGGGAATCAGCGTAGCCGCACAAATGCCTGCTGGTTCCTGGCAGGGTTACGAGCTGGAACTAAGTCAATTCACTGAACGGCAATGGCATGATTGCCAGTCGCTGTTGTCGCGCTGGCAACAGGAAGTCGAAGGTAAAGAATTTACCGATGTCCTTGATCTCGGTAAATATGGCGATCGCGTTATCGGCATTGGTGAATTTGAAAAAATATCCTCGCCATGGCTGACCAAAGCGCAAAGTGAAAACTGGCTCCCTGATGGGATCGACTTTTCCGCATTTTCGGTAGAAGTCCTGGATGACTGGCAACCAGATAACCTGCAACATTTCGATGAACTGCAGGAAAGAATCACCCAGGCAGAAGCGACTGGCGAAACGCATATCACCTCCCCCTGGAATGAGACTGAACTGCCATTGGATGCGGCGAAAATCTTCAGCAAGAACTGGGAAAAACAGCAAAATGCAGCTCATGAATCAGAGGGGAACGTTGTTGAAAAAGCGGCCCGGGCCGTGCTCAAAATTGAGCAGAATATTGAAGAAGCTGTTTACATTAAACAGCGGCGAGATTCACTCCTCAATGCACGCCATGTTGAACCTGAAATTCCACTGAGCCTGAAAGAACATATCAGACTCAAAGACCATCAGCGTGAAGGTGTGGCCTGGCTCCAGCAGCTTTTCCTTCGTTCGCCTCAGGAAACTGCAGGTTGCCTGCTCGCGGATGATATGGGGCTTGGGAAAACGCTGCAGATACTGAGCTTTCTGGTCTGGTTCATTGAAAAATTTCCTGACGAGCCACCAAGCCTCATCGTTGCCCCCGTCTCTCTTCTGGATAACTGGGAGCGTGAACTGGACAATTTCTTCTATACAGCCGGAATTCCTGTGATGAAATTGTATGGTGACACCATTAAAGCCGTGAAATACCCGAAACAGGCTATTCCTGCTCATCTACAGTCTCAAGGGATCAAAAATCTGCTCAAACCCGGCTGGCAGGGCGAGGCGAAAATTATTCTCACAACCTATGAAACGCTGCGCGATCAGGAGTTTTCTCTGGGGCGTCTGCCCTGGTCCATTATGGTGTGCGACGAGGCACAAAAAATAAAGAACCCGGCTGCACTAATCACTCATGCCGCCAACGCGATACAAGCAAGATTCAAAGTAGCTTGTACCGGCACACCAGTTGAAAACACACTTGTGGACCTATGGAGCTTATTTGATTTTGCTCAGCCGGGTTTATTAGGCGCACTCAATGAATTTGGAAAACACTATGTTCGCCCTATCGAGAACGAAACAGGTCGTGATACAGGACGTCTTGAACGCTTACGAGCGTTAATAGAACCACAGACATTACGCCGAACCAAAGAAGAGGTTGCGCGAGATTTGCCGCAAAAAATCGAAGTAATCAGCTGTAAGCGACTTCCTTTTTCTGGCTCTCAGAAGCAACTGTATCTTTCTTCGATTGCAAACTGGCAAAAACAACAGGCGCTTAATGAAGGCATTCAGCAGTCAGGTGCGGGAATGCTGGGGTTATTACATCGCCTTAAACTCATTTGCGCACATCCGGCAGTCGTTAACCCGGAGCCTCGGTATCGAGAAGAATCACCAAAGCTTAACTGGATGTTGAAAACGCTGGATGAAATTAAACGCACCAATAAAGACAAAGTGATTATCTTTACGGAGCTGCGAGATCTTCAGCGTGAGATCCAACATGCAGTTCAGCAGAGATTCGGCATCCGCCCGGTAATCATTAACGGGGATACCAGCACGAATAGTCTGAGCCAGAATAGCCGTCAACGATTGATTGATGATTTCCAGGCACAACCCGGCTTTGGTGTGATTATCCTCTCCACGGTCGCTGTTGGTTTCGGGGTTAATGTCCAAAAAGCCAACCACGTTATTCATTTCACCCGCTGTTGGAATCCGGCAAAAGAAGATCAGGCAACAGACCGCGCTTACCGTATCGGCCAGACAAAGGATGTGTATGTGTATTATCCCACGGTAATGGACTCAGAAATCACGACGTTTGAAGAAACGCTAGATGAACTTCTTCAGCGTCGTCGGGCATTAGCCAGAGATATGCTGTGCTCTACCCCGGATCTAAGCAGCGCTGATTTTGATAGTATTTTAAAAAGGACATAACTGCTCAAATTTCGCACTGAAAAGATGCTTAGGTTCATTTCACAGCGAAAAACTATTACTGACCACCTCCACAAGAGGTGTTGTAAATGCAGAGATAAAAAAAAAGCCTCAATAGGTTGAATATATCATTAATATTCTGAAGATTGAGTGGTAATCGCTTATCTATCAATTGGCCGTTTGACAGAACACGAGTGCTAAATTGACGCGATTAGTGGTCGGAATTTCTCAAGCACGGCGCAAGGGAAGAACGTAACTTACTTGAATGTGGGGTAAGCGTCTGAAAAAGTGGTGCCGATAATAGGAGTCGAACCTACGACCTTCGCATTACGAATGCGCTGCTCTACCAACTGAGCTATATCGGCCCTGAGAGGCCGGTTACGAGTGTAACCACGGGGCAAAAGGTTAGATCTATCCGGGTGATGCGTCAATGCCCTTTTGAATCAAACGGCTATTTTTGCATCACCCGTGATTATTTACGCACGAATCGTATCGTCGCCGAAGCCGATCCACTTGTAGGTGGTCAGCGCTTCCAGCCCCATCGGACCGCGCGCGTGCAGTTTCTGCGTGCTGACCGCCACCTCGGCGCCAAGGCCAAACTGGCCGCCGTCGGTGAAGCGGGTGGAGGCATTCACATACACCGCAGAGGAATCCACCTCATTCACGAAGCGATCGGCATTGCGCAGGGTGCGCGTCAGAATCGCGTCAGAATGCTGCGTGCCGTGTTCACGGATGTGCGCAATGGCGTCGTCGAGATCGCTCACGATTTTCACGTTCAGATCCAGCGACAGGAACTCGTCGTCGTACTGTTCCGCTTTTACAGGAACCACGTTTGCCGGGCCATCCTGCAGCAGTGCGAGCGCGTTAGCATCAGCGTGCAGCGTCACGCCGCTCTCCGCCATCTGTTTGCTCAGGGCTGGCAGGAAGGTGCTCGCAATACCCTGGTGCACCAGCAGCGTTTCTACGGTGTTACAGGTGCTTGGACGCTGGGTTTTCGCGTTCACGATAATCTTCAGCGCCGGTGCAATCTCAGCGCTGTCGTCCACCACGATATGGCATACGCCGATACCGCCGGTGATCACCGGGATCGTTGACTGCTCGCGGCACAGCTTGTGCAGGCCCGCGCCGCCGCGTGGGATCAGCATGTCGATGTATTTGTCCATGCGCAGCATTTCGTTGACCAGCGCGCGGTCCGGGCTCTCGATCGCCTGCACGGCCCCCGCCGGTAAGCCACACTCTTCCAGCGCCTGCTGGATGACTTTCACCGTCGCGGCGTTGGTGCGCCAGGTCTCTTTCCCACCGCGCAGAATGGCGGCGTTGCCGGTTTTCAGGCACAGAGACGCAACATCCACCGTCACGTTGGGACGGGCTTCATAAATCACGCCGATGACGCCGAGCGGCACGCGGCGGCGCTCCAGGCGTAAACCGCTGTCGAGCAGCCCACCGTCTATCACCTGCCCTACCGGGTCGGCCAGGTTGCAGACCTGGCGGACATCGTCGGCAATGCCTTTCAGGCGCGCCGGGGTAAGCGCCAGGCGGTCAAGCATCGCTTCGCTCAGGCCGTTTTCACGCGCCTCAGCTAAATCCTGTTCGTTGGCTCGCAGGATCTCAGCGGATTGCGATTCCAGATAATCAGCGATTTTTTCCAGCACGCGGTTTTTCTCGCGGCTGGAAAGGAGCGCCAGTTTGTAAGAGGCGGCCTTCGCGGCAGCGCCCATTTGTTCCAGCATGTTCTGGCTCCTTAACGAATAATCATGTCATCGCGGTGGACGGCAACCGGGCCATATTCATAGCCCAGAATGGCGTCGATCTGCTGCGAATGGTGGCCCGCGATGCGGCGCAGGGCATCGCTGTTATAGCGGCTGACGCCGTGGGCGATGTCGCGACCTTCGAGGTTACGGATGCGGATCACTTCACCACGGGAGAAGTTGCCTGTCACGCTTTTAATTCCTTTAGGAAGTAATGAACTTCCTCGTTCCAGAATCGCGGCGGTTGCCCCTTCATCCACGACGAGTTCGCCCGCAGGCGGCGCGCCAAATATCCAGCGCTTGCGGTTTTCCAGCGGAGATTCCTGGGCGTGGAAGCGGGTGCCGACGGAGAGGCCTTCCATCACGTCACCAATCACGCCCGGGCGGCTGCCCGCTGCGATGATGGTGTCGATACCGGCGCGGCACGCCACGTCAGCGGCCTGCAGCTTGGTTCCCATGCCGCCCGTTCCGAGGCCGGACACGCTGTCACCGGCGATGGCGCGCAGCGCATCGTCGATGCCGTGAACGTCGGTAATCAGCTCGGCTTCAGGGTTGGAGCGCGGATCGGCAGTAAACAGCCCCTGCTGATCGGTCAGAAGCAGCAATTTATCCGCACCGGCCAGAATGGCGGCCAGCGCGGAGAGGTTATCGTTATCACCCACTTTAATTTCAGCGGTGGCGACGGCGTCGTTTTCGTTAATAACCGGAACGATATTGTTGTCCAGCAGCGCGCGCAGGGTATCGCGGGCGTTGAGGAAGCGCTCACGGTCTTCCATATCCGCGCGCGTCAGCAGCATCTGCCCGACGTGGATGCCATAGATGGAGAACAGCTGTTCCCAGAGTTGAATAAGGCGGCTTTGCCCCACGGCGGCCAGCAGCTGTTTGGAGGCGATCGTCGCGGGGAGTTCGGGGTAACCCAGGTGTTCACGCCCGGCGGCAATCGCCCCGGAGGTCACAATCACAATACGATGCCCTGCGGCATGTAACTGAGCGCACTGACGTACAAGCTCAACAATGTGGGCGCGATTTAGGCGGCGCGATCCGCCTGTTAACACACTGGTACCGAGTTTTACCACCAGCGTCTGGCTGTCACTCATGATTCTCTGCCGTTCAACGATAAGGGAAAGTAATGTCAAACGAACGTTTTAACAGGACTCAGCCCCGTTGCCAACTGCCTTAGCACATCGCGAAACACTTTGTTGCGCGGGATCAGGAAGCGTAGCGGGAGAATTTGACACTTTTATTACCGAAATAATAAATCACAGTTTTTTAAAATTATTCTTAGTTTGTCATAAAAGTTTCATTCCAGAACGATAAAACCCTTCCTGTTTTTTCACGGGACTTAAGCATGAGCTTATCGTCCAGCGAATTTTTTAGCGCGTTTATAAGACAGGATCGAAAATGAAAAAGAGCACTCTGGCATTAGTGGTTATGGGCGTGGTTACTTCTGCATCCGTTCACGCAGCTGAAGTTTATAATAAAAACGGTAATAAACTGGACGTGTACGGCAAAGTGAAAGCCATGCACTATATCAGCGATGACGACACCAAAGATGGTGACCAGACGTACGTTCGTTTCGGCTTTAAAGGCGAAACTCAGATTAACGATCAGCTGACGGGCTATGGCCGCTGGGAAGCTGAGTTTGCCGGTAACAAAGCCGAAAGCGACTCTACTCAGAAAACGCGTCTGGCATTTGCCGGTATTAAAGTGAAAGACTTCGGCTCTCTGGATTACGGACGTAACCTGGGCGCGCTGTATGACGTTGCCGCCTGGACAGATATGTTCCCTGAGTTCGGCGGCGACGGTCTGGCACAGACCGACAACTTCATGACCAAGCGTGCCTCCGGTCTTGCCACCTATCGTAACACCGACTTCTTTGGCGTGGTGGACGGCCTTGATATGACCCTGCAATATCAGGGCAAAAACGAAAACCGTGACGTGAAAAAGCAGAACGGGGACGGCTTTGGTACGTCTCTGAGCTATGACTTCGGCGGCAGCGATTTTTCTGTAATCGGCGCTTATGCCAGCTCCGATCGCACCAACGCGCAGAACCTGCTGGCTCGCGGTGAAGGTAATAAAGCGGAAGGCTGGGCAACCGGTCTGAAATATGATGCCAACGATATTTATCTGGCCACCATCTATTCTGAAACCCGTAATATGGCCCCTATTTCTGGCGGTTTCGCAAATAAAGCGCAAAACTTCGAAGTAGTCGCCCAGTATCAGTTTGACTTTGGTCTGCGTCCATCCGTGGGTTATGTTCAGTCTAAAGGCAAAGACATCGAAGGGATTGGCGATGAAGATATCGTGAAATACATTGATGTCGGCGCGACCTATTACTTCAACAAAAATATGTCTGCCTTTGTTGATTATAAAATCAACCAGATTGACGACGATAATAAACTGGGCGTGAGCAGCGATGATATTGTTGCCCTGGGCATGACCTACCAGTTCTAATATTTTCCGAATAAGAAAATCCCGGCAGATGTGCCGGGATTTTTTTGCCCGGTGGCGCTGCGCTTACCGGGCCTACGGGATAGTGCATTGTATAGGCCGGGTAAGGCGAAGCCGCCACCCGGCGCTGTAACACCATCAGGCTGTCAGCTTCACCGCTTCGCTGGAAAAGTCATCCGCGGGCTCGAACTTGAGATCCAGGGTTGCCAGCAGCGCGCCTGCCTTAGCGTGGAACTCTTTAAGCGTGTATTCCAGGCGGTCAATCACTTCCTGATCTTTAATGGTCGTGGCCTGCCAGTTGCCGTCTTTATTAAACAGGCCAAACTGGTAGCTATACGTAAAGCGTTTTTCCTCTGCTTCCATTTCCATCCACCAGCCCCAGAATTCACGTTTTTCGGGTGCAGGCTTCACGTTGACGCATACAGCCAGGCAGTCGAAAAAAAAGCGATTCTCTTCACACTGCTCTTCTCGAATATACGGGCCGAGAGCCATAAACTTCTTAATCAGCCTACTTTTCGGGTGTCCACTCGGTAACGTCATTGCGATCTCCTTTTGTGAAGCCACTGTTTTACCAAACCAGCGAAATTTAGCAATCTATTAACACACTCTCTGGGCGATCCAGCGCGTAATCTCTTTCAGCGCTTTGTCGAAATTCTGATAGACCGGGCTGAACGGCACTTCAAGCAATTTGCCATCGGCAGATGACGAAGTGATTAAGCGCGACTCCTCTTCCGGACTGAACGGATCGTTTTTCCAGAAACCGGACAGCATCGGCGTTGGGCAGCGACGCCCCAGTAACCCCTGCGTTTTTAATGAGTAACGGTTGAGCTCAACGCGCAGCGCTTCGTCTGATGCATCATGCATGCCAAGACGGCTTGCCAGTACGTCCAGGTACATCTCAGGCACGCTCCCCTGGCGTGCGGGATCGCTTAACAGGGCGTGAACAACCGGCCCCAGGCAGGCGACGGCTTTCAGGCGAGACGATTCAAGGTAGGCCAGACGCACCGCGACGTTTGCGCCAAAGCGGAAGCCAAATGCCGCCACGCGGGTGTGGTCAACCCACGGAATGTTTTCCAGCGCTTTTAGCGCATGCTGGTGCAGCAGGCTGGAATCCTGGGTCAGCTTCCATTTGGATGAGAAGCCGATTGAGGGCATATCCAGCGTCAGCATCGCGATCCCTTTTGGTGCGAAGTAGCGCTCATACAGGCTGTAATAATCGATTTGCAGCGAATCCAGCCCTCCGCACATAAGGACGGTCGGGAACGGACCTTCACCTTCAGGCATATGCAGGAACCCGGTTACGGACGTCCCCCCGGGAATGGTGAACTCCAGTTCGCGCATCTGGCCCGGCAGGCGTTGAGCCGCTTCTTCATAGGCTCGGTTCGCCAGCGCCTGAGCCTGCTCAGCCAGTTCATCACCTTTTAAATGCGGGTAGGCGGCAATGGCGTAGAGATTGGCCGCATGGAGCCAGTGCTTGCCGCTGCGCGTGGCGTCCTCTTCCTGGCTGGCTTTTTGCTGCCAGAGCATTGCCTGCTTAGACCATTCGTAGATCCAGTTTCCACCACGGTAGCCGACCACCGTGTCGTAGAGTTCGCTGTCGGTGCGCTCCGACTCACTCATGACGATACGCGCCTGCACGTCAAGGATTTCACGCGGATCAATACCGCGCCAGATCCACATCAGGCGGTTAATCATGCGATACCAGTGGGGCACGTTTTTACCGTCTAACGCGGACTGGACGGCAGGCTGGATACCCGGATTAAAGCGACGCACCAGCGTCGACGTTTCAGGGTGTTTGAAACGGGGTTTGAAGAGAGTCTCGGTGAGATTCGCCTGCGTCATTGCGTTGCCTCCATGGATACGTCATATGAAGACTATTGTAACGCGTGACAGGCCAAAAAGAACAACGCCCGACAGAGCCGGGCGTGTAAAGTTACGTGCGGGTATTAACGGCCTGAAATAGGTGGCACAAAGACCACGCCCATATCCCATGGCTGTTCAATCCAGGTATCCTGCGGGATATCAATGACGTAATCGTCAACAAGCGGGCGGCCAGCAGGCTTCGCGAAGATCGTGACGAAATGTGCTTTCGGATACATTTCGCGGATAGCGACCGCGGTACCGCCGGTGTCCACCAGATCGTCGATAACGATAAAGCCTTCACCGTCGCCTTCCGCGCGTTTCAGCACTTTCAGCTCACGCTGGTTGTCGTGGTCATAGCTGGAGATGCAAACGGTATCGACATGACGAATACCCAGCTCACGTGCCAGCAGCGCCCCCGGTACCAGACCGCCACGGCTGACGGCAATAATGCCTTTCCACTGTTCGGAAGGCATCAGACGCGCAGCCAGCTTGCGTGCGTGAATCTGCAACATGTCCCAGGTGACGACGTATTTTTCGCTCATGTGAAGTGTCCCAGCCTGTTTTTATACGGCTTAAAAAGTGTTCGAGGGGGAAATAGGTTGCGCGAGATTATAGAGATCTGACGCACTAAAAACCAGTGTTCAGCGCCTTCTGCCTGAGTTTTTACATGCTTTATGCTACCAGCCAGCAGAGAAAGTGGTATTCTCAGATTCATCTCGCAAGCCTGACTTGTGGTAACTATTAACCTGCTAACCCTGTGGCCTGCAACCCTATTTGCAGCGCCTCGACAAGGAGACTTATCGTGTCTGAACTGTCTCAATTATCTCCGCAGCCGCTGTGGGATATTTTTGCCAAAATCTGCTCCATTCCTCACCCTTCCTACCATGAAGAACAGCTTGCCGAACATATTATGGGTTGGGCGAAAGAAAAAGGTCTGCACGCTGAACGCGACCAGGTTGGCAACATTCTGATCCGTAAACCCGCTACCGCAGGCATGGAAAATCGCAAACCGGTTGTGCTGCAGGCGCACCTGGACATGGTGCCACAGAAGAACAACGATACCGTTCACGACTTCACCAAAGACCCGATTCAACCGTACATCGACGGTGACTGGGTGAAAGCGCGCGGCACCACTCTGGGCGCGGATAACGGCATCGGTATGGCCTCTGCGCTGGCGGTGCTGGCCGACGATAGCGTTGAGCACGGTCCACTGGAAGTGCTGCTGACCATGACCGAAGAAGCGGGCATGGACGGCGCGTTCGGTCTGCAGGCGAACTGGCTGCAGGCGGACATCCTGATCAACACCGACTCCGAAGAAGAAGGTGAGATCTACATGGGCTGCGCGGGCGGGATTGATTTCATCTCTACTCTGCCGCTGTCACGCGAAGCGATTCCTGCGGGCTTCCAGACCTTCAAGCTGACGCTGAAAGGGCTGAAAGGCGGCCACTCCGGCGGTGATATTCATCTGGGTCTGGGTAACGCCAACAAGCTGCTGGCACGATTCCTGGCAGGCCATGCGGCCGAGCTGGATCTGCGTCTGGTAGACTTCAACGGCGGTACCCTGCGTAACGCGATCCCACGCGAAGCCTTCGCCACCGTGGCAGTACCGGCGGCAAAAGCCGACGAGCTGAAAAAACTCTCCACCGTATATCTGGATATCCTGAAAAACGAACTGTCGGCGAAAGAGAAAAACCTGACCGTGGTGCTGGAATCCGTCTCCACGGACAAAGCCGCCCTGACCGCGCAGTCTCGTGAAACCTTCGTTCAGCTGCTGAACGCAACGCCAAACGGCGTGATCCGCAACTCAGACGTGGCGAAAGGCGTGGTGGAAACCTCCCTGAACGTGGGCGTGGTGACCATGAGCGACGACAGCGCGGAAATCATCTGCCTGATCCGCTCGCTTATCGACAGCGGTAAAGAGTACGTGGTGAGCATGCTGGAATCTCTGGGCGCGCTGGCGGGAGCCAAAACCTCTGCCAAAGGCAGCTACCCGGGCTGGCAGCCGGATGCGAGTTCTCCGGTGATGGCGCTGGTGCGCGAAACCTACCAGCGTCTGTTCAACAGCACGCCGAACATTCAGGTGATTCACGCGGGTCTGGAATGTGGTCTGTTCAAGAAACCGTATCCGGATATGGATATGGTGTCTATCGGGCCAACCATTACCGGTCCGCACTCGCCGGATGAGCAGGTTCATATCGAAAGCGTTGGCCATTACTGGACGCTGCTGACTGAACTGCTGAAGGCGATTCCTGCGAAGTAATACCCTCACCCCAGCCCTCTCCCAAAGGGAGAGGGTGAAAAACGTAGGCCCGGTAAGCGTAGAGCCACCGGGCTTTTTTACAATCCCAATACCAGCTGTCGCTCTAGCTGCGGATCCAGCAGCGTGACGTGCAATCCCACCAGCCTCACCCCTCGCCCGCCCCGGCGTTCTTCCCATGCTTTTTTCGCCGTCGCGATAAGATCGTCTTTATTCAGACGCGGCCAGACGTGCTCCTGCGTGGTCTGCTGGAAATCGTTAAATTTGAGCTTGATGCCCTGACGGGCGATGAGCAGGTCCGGCTTCACCTTGCTTAAGCGTCGCTCCAGCTCCGGGTAAAGCTGTTCTGTGATAATACATTCGCATTCGGACCAGTCATGAATATCTTCGCTGAGGGTGCGCTCAACGCCGACGGATTTTCGCAGCCTTTCGCTGTTTACATCGCGATCGTCAATCCCCTGGCTGCGCTCCCACAGCACGCGGCCAAACTTTCCAAAACGCTTGAGCAGCATGGCGAGATCGCTTCGCTGCACGTCTTCGCAGGTGCGTAGCCCCATGTTTTCCAGCTTTGCGGCGGAGACTTTCCCGACGCCGGGGATTTTACCGAGCGGGAGCGTTTTTAAAAATGCAGGCACCTCTTCCGGCGTAATGACGTACTGACCGTTGGGCTTATTTAAATCGGAGGCGATTTTGGCAAGGAATTTAACGGGCGCGACCCCCGCCGATGCCGTCAGATTCAGCTCGTTGAAAATCGTCTGGCGGATCTCCTGCGCCATCAGCGTGGCGGAGCCGTGACAATGCACGCTGTCGGTGACATCCAGATAGGCTTCGTCCAGAGACAGCGGCTCAATCAGAGAGGTATAGCGGGCGAAGATCTCCCGAATATGGAGGGAAGCCTCTTTGTAGGCTTCAAACCGGCCGGGAAGAAGCGTGAGATGAGGGCAAAGCTTCAGGGCCATCGCCGTCGGCATGGCGCTGCGCACGCCAAATTTGCGCGCGGGATAGTTGGCGGTGCTGATAACACCACGCTGAACGCGGCTGCCGCCAATGGCGATGGGAATATCCCGCAGCGCCGGGTTGTCTCGCATCTCCACTGCGGCAAAAAAGCAGTCCATATCGACATGGATTATTTTGCGCATAGTAAGCCCTCACTTATCACTGGATAAGTATACAGTAAATAAATGAGGGTTGAGAAGTGTGACTGAGAATTGTCGGGTGGCGGCTTTGCCTTACCCGACCTGGAAGACTAAATAATGCGTTGTTTATCGCGCGCCATGCGTTTTTTGCGCGCATCGCACGGTTCCGGGCAGTCGCAGACCTTTTCCATCCCAAGGGAGGAAATACCGCCGCAGCTGCCCTGAATAGCTTTCCGCTTAACGATCCAGCCTAACGACATGCCGAAGATGACAAGCACAAAAACCACGAAGGTTGCCAGAAACGTGAGCATTATCAGCCTCCAAAGTCATCAAGCATGATGTTCTCATCTTCGACGCCGAGATCTTTCAGCATCTTGATCACGGCGGCGTTCATCATCGGCGGACCACACATATAGAACTCGCAGTCTTCCGGCGCCGGGTGCTGCTTGAGGTAGTTTTCATACAGCACGTTGTGGATGAACCCCGTGTAGCCCGTCCAGTTATCTTCCGGCTGCGGATCGGAAAGCGCCACGTGGAAGGTGAAGTTCGGGTTATCTCGCGCCAGCTGTTCGAACTCATCATCATAGAACATCTCGCGCAGGGAACGCGCCCCGTACCAGAAGCTGATTTTTCGCTTGCTGCCGAGACGCTTGAGCTGGTCAAAGATGTGCGATCGCATCGGGGCCATACCGGCACCGCCGCCGATAAAGACCATTTCCGCGTCGGTATCTTTCGCGAAGAACTCGCCGAACGGACCGGAGATGGTCACCTTATCGCCAGGCTTCAGGGACCAGATGTATGACGACATCACGCCCGGCGGCGCATCCGGCACGTTTGGCGGCGGCGTGGCGATACGCACGTTGAGCATGATAATGCCCTTCTCTTCCGGGTAGTTGGCCATCGAGTAGGCGCGCAGCGTCGGCTCTTTTACCTCAGAGACAAAGCGGAAGAGATTGAACTTGTCCCAGTCGGCGCGGTACTCGTCCGGCACGTCGAAGTCCGCATAGGCCACGGTATGCTCAGGACACTCAATCTGAATGTATCCCCCGGCGCGGAACGGAACATCTTCCCCTTCCGGTACGCGCAGCTTCAGCTCTTTAATAAAGGTGGCTTTGTTATCGTTAGAGATAACCTCGCACTCCCATTTTTTCACGCCGAAGATCTCTTCCGGCAGCTCAATCTTCATGTTCTGGCGCACCGCGACCTGGCAGGCCAGACGGCAGCCCTCTTTCGCTTCACGCTTCGTGATATGCGCCAGCTCGGTCGGCAGAATATCACCACCGCCCTCTTTTACCGTCACGCGGCACTGTCCGCAGGAACCGCCGCCGCCGCAGGCTGAGGAGACAAAAATGCCGTTACCGGAGAGCGTGTTGAGCAGCTTATCTCCCGCAGGCGTGCGGATCTGATTCTGCGGATCGTCGTTAATATCAATCACCACGTCGCCGGAATTCACCAGCTTCGCCCGCGCCGCCAGAATCAACCCTGACAGCACCAGTACGATTAGCGTGAACATCACCACGCCAAGAATAATTTCCATCTTTTAGCCCTTATAGCTGCACGCCGGAGAAGGACATAAAGCCTAGCGCCATCAGCCCGGTGGTGATAAAGGTGATCCCTAAGCCACGCAAACCCGCAGGCACGTTGGCATATTTCATTTTCTCGCGGATCCCCGCCATGGTGACAATCGCCAGCATCCAGCCGATGCCGGAGCCGAAACCGTACACCACGGACTCACTGAAGTTGTAATCACGCTGAACCATAAACGAGACGCCACCAAAGATGGCGCAGTTTACGGCGATCAGCGGCAGGAAGATCCCCAGCGCGTTGTACAGCGACGGGAAATACTTATCGAGGATCATCTCGAGTATTTGTACCAGCGCCGCGATCACCCCGATAAAGGTGATAAAGTTCAGGAAGCTGAGATCGACCCCTTCCACCAGCGCGCCGTCCCGCAGCACAAAGTTGTAGACCAGATTGTTAATGGGTACAGATAAGCCGAGCACCACGGTAACCGCGATTCCCAGACCAAATGCCGTCGACACTTTTTTGGAAACCGCAAGGAACGTACACATGCCGAGGAAAAACGCGAGCGCCATGTTTTCAACAAACACCGCCCGCACAAACAAACTCAGGTAATGAGCCATCGTCGGTTACTCCTTTTCCTGCTGCTCTGGTCTCAACGTACGAATCAGCCAGATCAGCAAACCGATAATGAAAAATGCGCTAGGGGCCAGCAGGAACAGGCCGTTGGGCAGATACCAGCCGCCGTTTTGCACCGTGTCCAGCACCGTGATGCCAAACAGCTTGCCGCTGCCAATCAGCTCACGCAGGAACCCGACCGTCAGCAGGATCGCGCCGTAGCCCAGGCCGTTGCCGATCCCATCCATAAAGCTCGCGAGCGGCGGCATTTTCATGGCGTAGGCTTCCGCGCGGCCCATCACGATACAGTTGGTGATGATCAGGCCGACAAACACCGAAAGCTGTTTTGATGTTTCGTAGGCAAAAGCGCGCAGCAGCTGATCGACCACGATCACCAGCGAGGCGATGATCGCCATCTGGACGATGATCCTCACGCTGTTGGGGATGTGGTGGCGGATCATCGAGATAAACATGCTGGAGAACGCCGTGACCAGCGTGACCGCCAGCGTCATCACCACCGCCGTTTCCAGCTTGGTTGTCACCGCCAGGGCTGAACAGACGCCCAGCACCTGGAGCGTGATCGGGTTATTGGCTAACAGTGGGCCAATGAGCACCTTTTTAACTTCTTTCAGTTCACCGGTATCAGCCATTGTTCAGCGCTCCTTCACGTACGTTTTTCAGGAAAGGACCAAAGCCCAGCTCGCCCATCCAGAAATCAAAACTGTGCTGCACGCCTTTTGAGGTGAGCGTGGCGCCGGAAAGCCCGTCAACGGCGTAGTCGTCGCCCGGACGCGCCGCCCCTTTCATCACCTTCAGCGCAGGCTGGCCGTTATCGTCGAGCACTTTCTTGCCGACAAACTGTGCCCGCCAGTTAGGGTTTTCCACTTCGCCACCCAGTCCCGGCGTTTCGCCCTGATCGTAATAGGTGATGCCTTTAACCGTGCGGCCATCGGTGTCCAGCGCCACAAAGGCATACATCATGGACCACAGCCCGTTACCGTAAATAGGCAGCACCACTTCCTGAATACGTTTTTGAGCATCGCGAACCAGATAGATTTCGGCAAGGTTGCTGCGACGCTTAATCCCGGCGGGATCGTGCGATGCCTCCAGCGTCAGGCTCATCTGCGGATCTTTCAGCGCCAGCGCCTGGTTGAAGGTTGCCGGGTCTTTATCCAGCAGTTCACCGGTTTTTAAATCCACCAGACGCGCTGAAATACGTTCGGCAAAGACGGCCGAAACGTCGTCTGCGCTCATCCCGTCCTGCATCAGCCCGGCGACGGCCAGGATGTTGCGCTGTTTATCCAGCGCACGCTGCTTCTGCTGCAGAGGTTTTAACCCTACGGCAGAACCGGCCACGACAATCGAACAGACCAGACAGAGCACCAGCACCACCAGCAGCGTTTTGCTGATGCTGTCGTTATTTTTAACTTCAGCCACGCGCCTTCCTCCGCTTGATATTGGCCCGCACCACCAGGTAATCGAAGAGTGGCGCAAACAGGTTGGCAAACAGAATGGCCAGCATCATCCCTTCCGGGTACGCCGGGTTGACCACGCGGATGAGGACACACATCGCGCCAATGAGCACGCCATAGCTCCATTTACCTTTGTCGGTAAACGAGGCCGAGACGGGGTCCGTCGCCATGAACATCATGCCGAACGCGAAGCCACCCAGCACCAGATGCCAGTACCACGGCATGGAGAACATCGGGTTGGTGGTCGAACCGATGAGGTTAAACAGGGTGGCGGTCAGCACCATGCCGATCATGACGCCCGCAACAATTCGCCACGAGGCCACGCGACCGAAAAGAATGATCGCGCCGCCCAGCAAAATCATCAGGGTCGAGACTTCCCCGATGGAGCCCGGTATGTTGCCAATAAAGGCATCAAACCAGGTAACGGGCTGACCCGTTGCGTTGTTCACCAGCGTTTCGCCGCCGCGTGCCGCCCACTGGGAAAGCGGCGTCGCGCCGGAAAAACCGTCCGCCGCCGTCCAGACCAGGTCGCCCGAGATTTGCGCCGGATAGGCAAAGAACAGAAACGCGCGTCCCGCCAGCGCCGGGTTGAGGAAGTTCCGCCCGGTGCCGCCGAAGATCTCTTTGGCAATCACCACGCCGAAGCTGATGCCCAGCGCCGCCTGCCAGAGCGGCAGCGTCGGGGGAACAATCAAGGCAAACAGAATCGAGGTCACGAAGAAGCCTTCGTTGATCTCATGTTTACGGATGATGGCAAACAGCACTTCCCAGAAGCCGCCCACGATAAAGACCGTGATGTAAATCGGCAGGAAGAAAACTGCGCCCAGCGTCATCATGCTGATCCAGCCCGCATCTGCAGCGAAGCTTACCCCCAACGACTGGGCCAGACGGTAGTGCCAGTCAGACTGAATCACCTGCGCCAGCTGCTGGGCATCGTACATGTGGTGCAGCGCCGGAATGGTCTGCAGGCCAACGTTGTACATGCCCCAGAACATCGCCGGGAAGACCGCAAACCAGACCAGAATCATCATCCGCTTAAGGTCGATGGCGTCGCGAACGTGCGCCGCCCCTTTCGTCACCAGCCCCGGCGTGTAGAAAATCGTCGTTGTCGCTTCGTAGAGCGGGTAGTACTTTTTGAGCTTTCCTTCGGTAAAGTGCGGCTCAATTTTTTCAAAGAGGTGTTTTAAGCCCATCGGTTATCCTTCCTGCTCAATGCGGGTTAACACCTCGCGCAATACGGGTCCATATTCGTATTTACCCGGACACACATAGGTACACAGCGCCAAATCTTCTTCGTCAAGCTCCAGACAGCCCAGCGCCTGCGCGCCGTCGGTATCGCCCGCAAGGAGATCGCGCAGCAGCACGGTGGGCAGAATGTCCAGCGGCATCACGCGCTCGTAGTTGCCAATGGGGACCATAGCGCGCTCCCCGCCGTGCGTGCTGGTGGAGAAGTTAAAGAGCTTATGACGCAGGAAGTGGCCCAGCGTGGTGCGGGTGACGGAGTATTTTTCTGCGCCGGGCAGAACCCAGCCAAACAGCTCTTTCTCACGCCCTTCCTGCACAATGCTGACCTGCAAATGGAAGCGTCCCAGGTACGCGTGCGCGTTGGCAGCATGGCGCCCGCTGAGGACCGAACCGGAAATCAGGCGGTTTTCGCCCGCTTTCGTTTCACCCGCCAGCAGCTCGTTGATGTCTGCGCCCAGCAGCGTCTTCACCAGACGCGGGTTTGCCGCCTGCGGCCCG
This sequence comes from Enterobacter cloacae complex sp. ECC445, assembly GCF_021892025.1. NCBI lineage: Bacteria > Pseudomonadati > Pseudomonadota > Gammaproteobacteria > Enterobacterales > Enterobacteriaceae > Enterobacter > Enterobacter cloacae complex sp. ECC445. The sequence continues at coordinate 32,573 of NZ_JAKLRZ010000032.1, forward strand.
CCGATGGCGATGACGCGTTCCGCGTTAAGCTCACCGGTGGTGAAGAGCGTACCGATGGCGATGACGTCCTGATAATTAAGGTGCCAGACCCGTTTCGTCAGGCTTACTGGCTCAAGGAAATGGATGTGCGTCCCGACCAGCCCCGCCGGATGGGGGCCCGAAAATTCATTAAACGTGACCTGCCCCTGCGGATGGCCGCCGAGCTTGCCGCCGCCGGCCTGGCAAACGTGGACTTTTCCGGACGTCAGGCGAGTTAACACGGTCAGCCCGGCATCAAAGGCTTTGCGCTGCGCCAGGATAACCGGCTGCGGGTCCACGCTGAGCGGGTTGGTGTCGATTGCCGTAACGAAAATTGCGGCCGGTTCCGTCCCCGGAACGGGGGATTTGCTGAAGGGACGCGTACGAAGCGCGGTCCATAAGCCGGACGCCAGCAGCTGATCCTGAACGGCGTCACGGCTCAGCGACGCGAGGTCTGCGGCCTCGTAATGGGCGAACTCACGCTTTTCATCGCCCTCAATGCGGATAACCACCGACTGCAGAACGCGCCGTTCGCCACGGTTGATGGCCACAACGGTGCCGCTCGCGGGGGCCGTGAACATCACGCCGGGATTTTTTTTGTCCTCAAAGAGCGCCTGCCCGTTGATAACGCGATCGCCCTCCTGTACCAGCATTGAAGGACGCATACCGAGGTAGTCGTCGCCCAAAATGGCGACATGACGGACACTTGCGCCTGTCGAAACGTGCTGCGCTGGCACGCCTGCAATCGGCAGATCAAGTCCTTTTTTGATTTTAAACATGTGGTTAGCAGGTTTCCATGAACAACAATCCAGTGGCCGCAAAGTGTAACATTTTCCCCCTCTCACGGGCAGGGAATCCGCCGTCGCGCGCGCCAAATTGCGAGCTAATGCGCAAAGTTCCTGGAGCCATCGCCATTTTGATGGTTTATAACGTAAAACTAATTTGTAAACTCACCGCCCGGCTCTTGCGAAAATCTATGGCGGTGCTAATGTGAGCGCTCCTAACAGAATAATCTGATTTCGGGTCTCTTTTGCCGTCCTGGCAAGTTGGTCATGGTTTTATCAAGGAACTAGTAGTATGCGTAAAATCGCATTGTTCATTGCGATGCTTCTGATTCCGTGCATGTCGTTTGCCGGACTGCTCAGCAGTAACAGCTCAACGACGCCGATCAGCAAGGAATATAAACAGCAGTTAATGGGATCGCCGGTTTATATTCAAATCTTCAAGGAAGAGCGCACTCTCGATCTGTTTGTGAAAATGGGCGAGACATATCAGCTGCTTGATAGTTACAAAATTTGTAACTACTCCGGCGGGCTGGGGCCAAAACAGCGTCAGGGCGATTTCAAAAGTCCGGAAGGGTTTTATAACGTTCAGCGTAGCCAGCTCAAGCCTGACAGCCGCTTCTATAAAGCCATTAACATCGGCTTCCCGAACGCCTATGACCGTGCTCACGGTTATGAAGGTAAATACCTGATGATTCACGGTGCCTGCGTGTCTATCGGCTGTTATGCGATGACCGACTCCGGCATTGATGAGATTTTCCAGTTCGTCACGGGCGCGCTGGTCTTCGGGCAGCCTAACGTACAGGTCAGCATCTATCCGTTCCGCATGACCGATGCCAACATGGCGCGTCACAAGTACTCCTACTACGCGGATTTCTGGAAACAGCTGAAGCCGGGTTACGACTACTTTGAGCAGACCCACAAGCCGCCCGTTGTCTCGGTTGTGGATGGCCGTTACGTGGTCAGCAAACCGCTGAGCCACGAAGTCGTCCATCCACAGCTGGCGTCAAATTACACGGTCCCCGAGACAAAATAGCACCCACTCGCCTGGCATAATCTTTTGCCAGGTTTCGTTGCCCGTCAGCGGCTGCGTTGCGATAACAGTGACCACATCGTTCGGTGTGGTCTCCTTCTGAAAGTCTATTTCCACATCCTGATCGAGCAGCGTCGCAACGCCAAACGGCGCGCGGCGGGTGATCCAGAACAGATTCGTCGAACAGAACGCCATCACATAGCGACCGTCAGAGAGGAGCATATTGAACACGCCTTTTTCACGCAGTTCAGATGCCAGCGTCGCGATGTATTTGAACACGGCGGCCATATTGCCTGGGGTGCGGGGGTAACGCTCCGTCAGCTTGTGCAGCAGCCAGCAGAAGGCTTTTTCGCTGTCGGTTTCGCCAACCGGACGGAAGTTGCCCGTCTCCAGGGACTTATAGCCCGTCAGTTGCCCGTTGTGCGCGTAGGTCCAGTTACGGCCCCACAGTTCACGGGTAAACGGATGGGTATTTTCCAGCGCCACTTCGCCGCGGTTTGCCTGGCGAATGTGGGCAATCACCGAGCGGGACTTAATGGGGTAGTCCTGCACCAGTTTGGCAATCGGTGAGTTAAAGCTGGGCTGTGGATCTTTGAACGTGCGACACCCTTTGCCTTCGTAGAAGGTAATGCCCCAGCCGTCTTTATGCGGCCCGGTTCCTCCACCGCGCTGAACCAGCCCGGTGAAACTAAAGCAGATATCGGTTGGCACATTGGCGCTCATCCCGAGCAGTTCGCACATAGATCACCTCCACTCCACAACTGCGGGGGGCACCGGTGCCCCCCAGCGAAGCCTTACTTAACCATCTCTTTTTCGATCAGCTGGATCAGGATGTGGATCACTTTGATGTGAATTTCCTGAATGCGGTCAGCATAGCCGAAGTGCGGAACGCGAATTTCAACATCCGCCGTACCGTCCATCTTACCGCCATCTTTCCCGGTCAGGGTGATGACTTTCATCCCTTTTTCACGCGCGGCGGCGATTGCCTTAATCACGTTGCCGGAGTTACCGGAGGTAGAGATACCCAGCAGCACGTCGCCTTCACGGCCTACCGCTTCAACGTAGCGGGAGAAAATATGGTCGTAACCGAAGTCGTTGCCGACGCAGGAGATGTGGCTCACGTCGGAAATCGCAATCGCCGGGTATCCTGGGCGGTTTTCGCGATAGCGTCCGGTCAGCTCTTCTGCGAAGTGCATCGCATCGCAGTGGGAACCGCCGTTACCGCAGGAGAGCACTTTGCCACCCGCTTTGAAGCTGTCGGCCAGCAGGACCGCCGCGCGCTGAATAGCGTGAATATTGGCATCATCTTTCAGAAAGTTAGCCAGCGTTTCCGCCGCTTCGTTCAGTTCGTTACGAATAAGATCCTGGTACATGAGGATAATCCTTCAGTATTGATGAAATAACACAGTGGAGTGTACCGGATAGCGGGAAAAGCGAGAAGCTAAAGCCATGCGAAACGACCGGCGTTTTGCTTTTTCGTGCCTCTTAAAACGCAAACAATGTGAACCAGGTTGTAATTATTTTGTAAACACATTGCTAAAGGAAATGACATCAACTACAACCATATCATCACAAGTGGTCAGACCTCCTACAAGCAAGGGAGCTTTTCTTTATGATGATTTTGAGCATTCTCGCAACCGTTGTTCTGCTCGGTGTGCTGTTCTATCACCGCGTAAGTTTATTCCTGAGCAGCCTGATTCTTCTGGCCTGGACGGCTGCGCTTGGCGTCGCTGGTCTTTGGAATATCTGGCTTTTAGTCCCTCTTGCCATCATTCTTCTGCCGTTTAACCTGGCCCCGATGCGTAAGTCAATGATCTCCGCGCCGGTGTTTAAAGGCTTCCGCAAGGTGATGCCGCCCATGTCGCGAACTGAGAAAGAAGCGATTGATGCGGGCACCACCTGGTGGGAAGGCGACCTGTTCCAGGGCAACCCGGACTGGAAAAAACTGCACAACTACCCGCAGCCGCGCCTGACCGCCGAAGAGCAGGCCTTTATTGACGGCCCGGTAGAAGAAGCGTGCCGCATGGCTAACGACTTCGCGATTACCCATGAAATGGCAGACCTGCCGCCGGAACTGTGGGCGTACCTGAAAGAGCACCGCTTCTTTGCGATGATCATCAAGAAAGAGTACGGCGGTCTGGAGTTCTCCGCCTACGCTCAGGCTCGCGTACTGCAAAAGCTGTCGGGCGTCTCCGGGATCCTGGCGATTACCGTTGGCGTGCCTAACTCCTTAGGCCCGGGCGAACTGCTGCAGCATTACGGTACCGAAGAGCAGAAAAATCACTACCTGCCGCGTCTGGCGCGCGGACAGGAAATACCGTGCTTCGCGCTGACCAGCCCGGAAGCGGGCTCCGATGCGGGCGCAATTCCTGACACCGGCGTGGTCTGCATGGGCGAGTGGCAGGGCGAGCAGGTGCTGGGCATGCGCCTGACCTGGAACAAGCGCTATATCACGCTGGCACCCATCGCCACCGTGCTGGGTCTGGCCTTCAAGCTCTCTGACCCCGAAAAACTGCTGGGCGGCGAGGAAGATCTGGGCATTACCTGTGCGCTGATCCCAACCTCTACCCCAGGCGTTGAAATTGGTCGCCGTCACTTCCCGCTGAACGTGCCGTTCCAGAACGGTCCTACCCGCGGTCAGGACATCTTTGTACCGATTGACTACATCATCGGTGGCCCGAAAATGGCCGGCCAGGGCTGGCGTATGCTGGTGGAATGTCTGTCGGTGGGTCGCGGCATTACCCTGCCGTCGAACTCAACCGGCGGTCTGAAGTCGGTGGCGATGGGGATTGGTGCTTACGCCCACATCCGCCGTCAGTTCAAAATCTCCATCGGCAAGATGGAAGGTATCGAAGAGCCGCTGGCGCGTATCGCGGGTAACGCCTACGTGATGGACGCCGCCGCGACGCTGATTACCTACGGCATTATGCTCGGCGAAAAACCGGCCGTGCTGTCGGCAATCGTGAAGTACCACTGTACCCACCGCGCGCAGCAGTCAATCATTGACGCGATGGATATCGCAGGCGGTAAAGGCATTATGCTCGGCGAAGGCAACTTCCTGGCGCGCGGCTATCAGGGCGCACCGATTGCCATCACCGTGGAAGGGGCAAACATCCTGACCCGCAGCATGATGATCTTCGGTCAGGGCGCCATTCGCTGCCATCCGTACGTGCTGGAAGAGATGGCCGCTGCCCAGAACAACGACGTGGATGCCTTCGATAAGCTGCTGTTCAAACATATCGGTCACGTGGGCAGCAACAAGGTGCGCAGCTTCTGGCTGGGCCTGACGCGCGGCCTTACCAGCGCCACGCCAACCGGCGATGCGACCAAACGTTATTATCAGCATCTGAACCGTCTGAGCGCCAACCTGGCCCTGCTGTCCGACGTTTCCATGGCGGTGCTGGGCGGCAGCCTGAAGCGTCGCGAGCGTATCTCTGCCCGTCTGGGCGACGTGCTGAGCCAGATCTTCCTGGCCTCTGCGGTCCTGAAACGCTACGACGACGAAGGCCGTCAGGAAGCGGATCTGCCGCTGGTTCACTGGGGCGTGCAGGATGCGATGTATCAGGCAGAACAGGCGATTGACGATCTGCTGGCGAACTTCCCGAACCGCTTCGTGGCGGGCGCGCTGCGCGCGGTGATCTTCCCGACCGGCCGTCACCATCTGGCGCCGTCCGACAAGCTGGACCACAAGGTGGCGAAGATCCTGCAGGTACCGAGCGCAACCCGCTCCCGTATCGGTCGCGGTCAGTACCTGGCCCCTACGCCACATAACCCGGTGGGTCTGCTGGAAGAGGCGCTGCTGGACGTGATGGCCGCCGACCCAATTCACCAGAAGATCTGTAAACAGCTGGGCAAAAACCTGCCGTTTACCCGTCTGGACGAACTGGCAAAACAGGCGCTGGCAGGGGGCATTATCAATAAAGATGAAGCTGCTCTGCTGGTGAAAGCCGAAGAGAGCCGTCTGCGCAGCATTAACGTGGATGATTTCGAACCGGACGAGCTGGCGACGCAGCCGGTAAAGCTGCCGGAGAAGCACCGCAAACCTGAAGCGGCATAACGCGTTTCGCTTAGACAAACCCCGCCTCGCGCGGGGTTTTTTATTGCCACATTTTCTCGTAATGACGTGCTACAGTGTCAAAAAGGGGTCGTTTGAGGAGTCTGTATCGTGCCTGGCTTGAAGATTTCGATTTTGCAGCAACCTTTAGTGTGGATGGATGGCCCTGCCAACCTGCGCCACTTTGATCGTCAACTGGAAGGCATTACCGGGCGTGATGTGATTGTCCTGCCGGAGATGTTCACCACCGGCTTCGCCATGGAAGCGGCAAAACAGTCAATGCCGCAGGATGAGGTGGTCGCGTGGATGCATGCCAAAGCGCAGCAGACCCACGCGCTGATTGCGGGCAGCGCCGCCCTGCAGACCGAACGCGGGCCGGTGAACCGTTTCCTGCTGGTGGAGCCGGAAGGAAAGGTGCATTTTTACGATAAACGCCACCTGTTCCGCATGGCGGATGAGCATCATCACTATGAAGCGGGTAACGAGCGCGTGGTGTTCGAGTGGCGCGGCTGGCGTATTCTGCCGCTGGTCTGCTACGACCTGCGCTTCCCGGTGTGGTCGCGTAACCGCAACGATTATGACCTGGCGCTGTATGTCGCCAACTGGCCTGCCCCGCGCTCCCTGCACTGGCAGTCGCTGCTGGTGGCGCGCGCGATTGAGAACCAGGCGTACGTGGTGGGCTGTAACCGCGTGGGGACGGACGGCAACGGGCATCACTATCGCGGCGACAGCCGGGTGGTGAATCCGCAGGGCGAGATTATTGCCACCGCCGAGCCGCATCAGGCAACGCGCATTGATGCCGAGCTGTCATTGACGGCATTGAAGGAGTATCGGGAAAAGTTTCCGGCGTGGCAGGATGCGGATCCGTTTAGCATTGGGTGAAATTGTCCCCTCACCCCGCCCCTCTCCCAATGGGAGAGGGGGGATAAAATATTAACTCACGAGCGCCTGCCCGTCCTTGCGGCTCTCCGTCGCGGCCACGTAGTGCCCTTCCGGCAGACGGTAAATCACCTGCGCACCGCCGAAGTTATAATCCTGCAGCGGATCTTCCACCACGATCTGGTGTCCGCGTTCGCGCAGCGCGGCGATCGTATTGCGATCGAAGGTCGATTCAACGATCACCTCCCTGCCCTGCACCACGCGCCAGCGCGGCGCATCGATTGCCGCCTGCGGGTTTTGCCCGTGCAGCATAATGCGCAGCGCCATCTGCATGTGCCCCTGCGCCTGCATCGGACCGCCCATTACGCCAAAGGACATCAGCGGCTGGCCGTGGCCGTCCATCGCAAAGCCCGGAATGATGGTGTGGAACGGACGCTTGCTGCCCGCCAGCGCGTTCGGGTGATTGGGATCCAGCGAAAAACCACAGCCCCGGTTTTGCAGGCTGATCCCGGTGTCCGGCACCACAATCCCTGAACCGAAGCCCATATAGTTGGACTGAATAAACGAGACCATCATCCCGCTGGCGTCGGCGGTGCTGATGTAGACCGTGCCGCTCTGCGTCGGGGAACCGTAGGAAAAATCGGACGCCTTATCACGATCGATAAGCGCCGCGCGCGCCTTCAGATAATGGTCGCTCAGCAGCTCTTTCGCCGCGAACGTCATGTGATCTTCATCCGCCACGTAGCGGTCGAGATCCGCCAGCGCCAGCTTCATCGCCTCAATGGACAGGTGCAGAGACTGAACGGAATCCGGATGATGCTTCTCAATGCCGCACTGCTCCAGAATGCCGAGCGCAATAAGCGTGGCGATCCCCTGGCCGTTTGGCGGCAGCTCCTGCACCGAGCCGCCCGCGAAGTCGCGCGACAGCAGGTCTACCCAGTCCACGCGGTGGCTGGCGAGATCCTCAGCCGTCAGGTGCGCGCCGTGCTCTTTGGCGAAGGCGGCAATTTTCTGCGCCAGCTCGCCGCGGTAAAACGCGTCGCCGTTGGTTTTCGCAATCAGCTCCAGCGAGTTTGCCTGCGCCGGATTACGGAAGATCTCCCCCACGCGCGGGGCGCGGCCTTCCGGCGCAAAGCAGGCGCTGAAGCCGGGCTGATCTTTCAGCTTGCTATAGCCGCGCTGCCAGAGATGGCCAATCAGCGGCGAGACCGGGAAACCGTTGCGCGCGTAGTCGATGGCCGGCTGCGCAAGGGTAGTCAGCGGCAGCGTGCCGAAGCGTTCCGCCAGGGCGACCCAGCCGGATACCGCGCCCGGCACGGTCACCGCGTCCCAGCCGATTTCCGGTACCGCCGTTTTTCCGGCAAACAGATCCGCGTGCCAGCTGGCAGGCGAGCGCCCGGACGCGTTCAGGCCGTGCAGCTTTTCACCGTCCCAGACGATGGCGAAGGCGTCGCTGCCGATCCCGTTGCCGGTCGGCTCAACCACCGTGAGCGCCATCGCGGCGGCAATGGCCGCATCCACGGCATTCCCGCCCAGCTGCAGCATCTTCATGCCCGCCTGCGCCGCCAGCGGCTGCGACGTGGCAACGGCGTTATGGCCCAGCATCGGCGGGCGGCGTGATTCGTAACCGGACGTAAAATCAAGCGCTTTGGTCATCATGACTCCTTAGTCGTGGCGCGGATCGAGCGCGTCGCGCAGCCCGTCGCCGAGTAAATTAAAGCCCTGCACGGCAAGGAAAATCGCCACGCCGGGGAAAACGGACATCCACGGCGCCTGCTCAAGAAAGCCCTTTGCGGTGTTGAGCATGGAGCCCCAGGACGGGTTGGGCGGCTGCTGTCCCAGCCCTAAAAACGACAGGCTGGCTTCGGCGATAATCGCCGAGGCGATCGCCAGCGTGGCCTGCACCAGGATCGGCGACATCACGTTCGGCAGAACATATTTGATGATGATCCAGCGATCCGGCAGGCCAATCGCCCGCGCGCCGTCGATGTACTCTTCGTTGCGGATGGCGATCACCTGCCCGCGCGTCAGGCGGGCGAAGATCGGCATCGCGGAAAGGCCGATGGCGATCATGGCGTTGGTCAGGCTTGGGCCTAAAAATGCCCCGAGCGCGATCGCCATGATCAGGAACGGACAGGCCAGCAGCGCTTCAATGAACCGCGAGATGACGCCGTCCCACATCTTCTGGAAATACCCCGCCACCAGCCCCAGCGGCACGCCGATGACCACCGCGATAACAACCGACATACAGCCCGCCATCAGCGAGGTTCGCGCCCCCCAGATAATGCGGGATAAAATGTCGCGCCCCAGCTCGTCGGTGCCGAACCAGTACATCGCCGACGGCGCTTTGCGCACCGCCAGGAAGTTGGCTTTAACCGGATCGAACGGGGCAATCCACGGCGCCAGCAGCGCCACCAGCACGAAGAAGCCCACCACAAGCGCGCCAATCACCGCGCTTTTATTGCCGAGGAATTTTTTCAGCACCCGGTTTTGCGCGCGCGGCAGCGCGGGCACAGCGGTTTGCGTCGTCAGTTCCGCCATGGTTAACCTCGCATTTTCGGGTTGATAAGGACGTAGAGCACGTCGGCCAGCAGGTTCAGCATCAGGAAACCGATCGCCACGATCAGCACCACGCCCTGCACCACCGCATAGTCGCGGTTAAATACCGAGTCGACGATCATCTTGCCGAAGCCGGGAATGGTGAAGACCTGCTCGGTCAGCACCGCCCCGCCCAGCAGCTCGCCAAACAGCAGCGTGGTAAGGGTGATTACCGGCACCAGCGCGTTGCGAAACGCGTGCTTTAAGATCACCGCCTTCGGCAGCAGCCCCTTTGCCCGCGCGGTGCGGATGTAATCTGCCTTCAGCACGGCAATCATCGACGCGCGGGTGTGGCGCATCAGCGTTGCCGCGAGGCCGGTGCCGAGCACGGACGCAGGCAGCAGCAGCGTGCGCAGGTTCTGGAGCGGATCTTCACTGAACGGCACGTAGCCGGACGCGGGAAGCCACTGCAGGTTCACCGAGAAGACCAGAATCAGCAGGATCCCCAGCCAGAAGTGGGGAATCGAGATCCCCGAGATCGCCACGAAGTTCGCCCCGTGATCGACCCAGCTATTTTTGTTCACCGCCGCGAGGATCCCCATGCTGATGCCAAACACCAGCGCGATAATCATCGCCAGCAGCGACAGCTCCAGCGTGACCGGCAGCTTGCTGGCAATCAGCTGCGTCACCGGTTCGTGCGTGCGCAAGGAAACGCCCAGATCCCCCTGCAGCGCCCGCGTCAGCCAGTGGAAATACTGCACGGGGATCGGCGCATCAAGGTTCAGCTCCGCGCGCAGCTGTGCAATAACCGCCGGATCGCGCTCCTCGCCGGCCATGGCGATCAGCGGGTCGCCGGGCAGCAGCTTTTGCAGCCCGAACACCATCATGCTCACCAGCAGCAGCGTCGGGACGGCCAGCAGCAGACGTTTGCAAATCAGTTCCAGCATGGGTTCTCCTCGGGACGGTTATTTCGCCAGCGTCAAACCCGCCAGACGCACGATGCCGTCCGGGTACGGCTTAAAGCCCTGCACGCTTTTGTTGAGACCGAAAATGCGCGGCTCGAAGTAGAGGTAGGCAATCGGCATGTCGGTTTGCAGCTGCTTCACCACCTTGTCGTACAGCGGCTGGCGCGCGGCCAGGTCGGTGCTCTGGCGCGCCTGCGTCAGCCACTCATCCACCTGCGCGTTGCTGTAGCGGCCGTCGTTGAGGGTGCCTTTGCTGTTGATAAAGCCGTAGATGCTGCCGTCGGGATCCGGGCGCCCCGACCAGCCGGAGAAGCTCAGCTGATAGTCCCCGCTCTGCTGGCGATCCAGCAGCGTGGCGAATTCGGTCATCTGCAGGTTCAGGTTAAATCCGGCCTCGGCGACCATCGCCTGCAGCACCTGGCCAACCTGCTGGGAGGTTGGGTTGTTCGGCACCAGCAGGTTGACGGTCAGCGGCGCGGTGACGCCTGCCGCCTTCAGCAGCGCTTTGGCCTTGTCGACGTCACGCGGGGGAACCGGCAGGTTGACGTGATACGGGCTGACCGGTGAAAACGCCTGGTTTGCCGGGGTGTAGAGCCCCTCGAAGACCACCTGGTTTAAGGCATCGCGGTCGATAGCCTGCGAGAAGGCTTCACGCACGCGGGCGTCCCTGAACGGATCGTTTGCCGGCACCTTGCCGTTGTTGATGTTAAACGTAATGCCCTGATAGCCCAGGCCCGTTACCTTCGCCAGCGCCAGCTTGCTGTCGGCTTCGACGGTTTTCACGTCGCTGGCGGCGATGCCTTCGGTCAGGTCAAGATCGCCCGCGCGCAGGTTCGCGAGGCGCACGGAGGCGTCCGGGATCGGCAGATAGATAATTTTGTCGAAGTGGTAAGCGTCTTTGTTCCAGTAGTTGTCGAAACGGGTCAGCACGATGCGGTCCTGAGACACGCGGCTGTCGAACTTGTACGGGCCGGAACAGACCGGATGGGCGGCAAAGTCGGGCTTTTTCGCCGCTTCAGGCGCCATCATCGCGCCCGCACGGTCGGTGAGCTGCATCAGCAGCGCGGCATCCGGCGTTTTCAGGTGCAGGGCAATCTGCATCGGGCCGGTAACCTCTATTGATTCCACGGAGGAGATCTCGCTTTTACGCAGGGAGCCTTTCAGGGTCAGAGCGCGGTCGAGGTTGTATTTCGCGGCGGCGGCATCGAATTTCTCACCGTCGTGGAAGGTGACGCCTTCGCGCAAATTCAGGGTCAGGGTTTTGCCGTCGTCATTCCACGCCCAGTCTTTCGCCAGACCGGGGACGACCTTCAGGTTTTCATCCACGTCCACCAGCCTGTCGCACAGGGAGGCGAACACGAAGCGGCCATAGTAGGTGCGCGCCAGATGCGGGTCGAGCATGTCCGGGTCGGCGCCGAGACCGATCCGCAGCACGCTTTCAGAATGGGCGGGCAGCGCCGCGCCAAGCAACATAACACTTCCCAGTACGGTCAAAAGAGAATTACGCATTGTCATTATCATGAGTTCCTTGAAGGAAGGGAGGAGTGAGTGGCCGCGTGTTCAAACAGCGCGCGGCGGCGCAGAAAAGCGGCGGATGGCGGTGCAATCTGGATAACGCTGCGATCGCGGTTAATCTCCTGCCAGCGGTGACAGGCAACCTGGCGTCCGCCATCCAGAACCTGATTGATTGGCTCGACCTGGCGGCATTCATCGGTAACGTACGGGCAGCGGGTGTGGAAGCGGCAGCCGGACGGCGGGCTGGCCGGGTTGGGCAGATCCCCCTGCAGCAGCGGCGCGACGCGCTCAACGCCCGGCTGCATCTGCGGCGCCGAGGCGATCAGCGCCTGAGTATAGGGGTGCAGCGGCGCGTCAAAAATCTCGTCGACGGTGGCAAGCTCAACGATTTGCCCAAGGTACATCACCGCCACGCGGTCGCTCATGTGGCGGATCACCGCCAGACCGTGGGCGACGATCACCATCGTCAGCCCCAGCTGGTGCTTCAGGCTCTCCAGCAGATTAACCACCTGCGCCTGCACCGACACATCCAGCGCAGAGACGGGTTCATCCCCCAGCAGCAGCTTCGGGCCCGAGGCGAGCGCGCGCGCAATGCCGATACGCTGGCGCTGGCCGCCGGAAAACTCGTGCGGATAGCGCCCGGCCCAGGCGGCAGGCAGGCCAACGGTCTTGAGAAGCTCCGCGACGCGATACTGCCGGTCCGCTTTTTTCATGTTCTGGTGCAGCCACAGCGGCTCGCCGACAATCTGCTCCACGGTCATGCGCGGGTTCAGCGAGGCAAAGGGATCCTGAAAGATAATCTGCAGCTCGCGCCTGAGCTGGTTGAGGCGTGCCCCCGAGGCATGCGTGATCTCTTCCCCCTGGTAAAACACGCGCCCTTCGCTGGCGGCCAGCAGGCGCAGCACCAGACGACCCAGCGTGGATTTCCCGGAGCCAGATTCGCCGACAATCGCCAGCGTTTCGCCCGGCATCACGGCAAGCGAAACGCGATCGACCGCCGTAACAAACCGTGCCGGGGCGAAAAGTTTTTTCGGGCCGGGGAAAAGCTTGCTGAGGTCCCGGGCTTCAAGAATGGGCGTGGTCATGCGGTCTCTCCCAGGGCAACGTGGTGTTCGAGCGGCACGCGGAAGCAGGCGACCTGATGGCCCGCGCCGAGCGTGTTGAGCGACGGTTTTTCATCATGGCAGCGGGACTGCGCAAACGGGCAGCGGGTGGCAAAGCGGCAGCCTTTCGGCATGGACTCCGGCAGCGGGACCGAACCGGGAATGGTGGAGAGCTGGCCTTTACGCGCGCCCAGCGAGGGGATCGAGCCCATCAGGCCGATGGTGTACGGGTGCTGCGGGTCGGCGAAGATCGCCTCCACGCTCCCCTGCTCCACCACCTGTCCGGCATACATCACCGCCACCTGCTGGGCGACTTCGGCCACCACGCCCAAATCGTGGGTGATCATCAGCACCGCCGTGCCGGTTTCCTCTTTAAGGGTGTTCAGCAGGGTCAGGATTTGCGCCTGAATGGTGACATCCAGCGCGGTGGTCGGTTCATCGGCAATCAGCAGTTTGGGATGGTTAATCAGCGCCATCGCAATCATCACCCGCTGGCGCATGCCGCCGGAAAGCTGGTGGGGATACGCCTTGAGGCGCATTCCGGCCGCCGGGATTTGTACCTTCTCAAGGATTTGCAGCGCGACCTTCATCGCCTCCGCGCGCGAGACGTTCTGGTGCCGCATAACCGCTTCGCTGAGCTGATCGCCCAGCGTAAACGCCGGATTGAGCGAGGTCATCGGCTCCTGAAAGATCATCGCCAGCTCGCTGCCGCGCAGATCGGCATACTCCCGCGGCGAGAGCTTTCGCAGATCGTGGCGGCGAAACCGCATCTCACCGCTGACAATCTGCGCGCTTGCGGGCAGTAATCCCATCAGCGCTAACGAGGTGATACTTTTTCCGCAGCCGGACTCCCCCACCAGCGCCAGCGTTTCGCCCGCTTTGACCGTCAGGGAAATGCCGTCCAGTACGCTTACCGGAGAGCCGGCAAATTTAACGTTGAGATTATTCAGCCGGAGTACGGGCGTGGCGTCCTTAAAGGGTATTGTCGTCATGGCGTGAAGTCGTCCTCAAGGTGGATCGCCTGAATCAGGGCGGTTTGCAGGCTGAGCAGGTGTTCGCGCATGGCGGCTGCGGCTTCATTGGGCTGGCGATGGATAATCGCAGACATAATCTTGTGGTGGTGGTCGTTATAGCTGTCGACGCGTTCGGGGGTGCGGGCTAATTCACGCAGATGCTGCCAGCCCGGTTCGCGCCGCACGGCATCAATGGCATCAAACAGGCCGAGCATCAGGCGGTTGCCCGCCGCCTCGGCAATCGCCCGGTGGAAGGCGCTGTCCCAGAGTTCGTTGAGATCGCGGTCGTCCGGGCTGACCTTGTCGATGCGTTCCAGCATGCGCTGCATGAGCGCGAGGTTTTCCCTGGTGGCACGCAGTGCCGCAAGCCGGGCTAAGCCGGGTTCGAGCTGAAGACGAGCTTCCATCACTTCCAGCAGGTTGGTCTGCTGAACCAATCCCTGCAGGGCCAGCGGTTCTACAGGTGCCGCCGGGCCAATAAAGGTCCCTTTGCCCTGCTTGCGCCAGATGCGCCCTTCTTCTTCCAGCACGTCCAGCGCACGACGCACTTCACGTCGTCCTACGCCGAGTGTTTCCGACAGCTCACGTTCCGTGGGCAGCGGTATGCCTGGTGTTGACTCATGCTGGTTGATAAGCCCGCGCAGCTGCTCAAGCGCGGTGCTGGAATTGGCCAGAAACCGTGACGGTTTTTCCATATTGGTTCGCTCGCTTTCATCATGACTTTATTTTTATTAACGATAAGCTATTGATATGGAATGACGCTTATCGTGCTAATGATTAAGCAATAACCAAACCAATTCGTAATTGGTTCGGCTTTTTTTTGGGCGCGAGGGAGATAAGCCAATGATCCTGCGTGAATTATTTTTACAGAAAGAGACAGCGTAGCTGAGGTAGGAAGAAAGGCACGGCGGCGAAATGCACAATATCAGTGCAAATAACGCACTGCACTCGTGCAATTGTTAATTAATTGCACTATGGAGATTAACTTTTTGTTAACGATAGATGAAGGAATAAGATCGCAGAATGCTGAAACGACGAAGGCCTGAATCATTTCTGATTCAGGCCTTCTGAATAGTGGCGGAACGGACGGGACTCGAACCCGCGACCCCCTGCGTGACAGGCAGGTATTCTAACCGACTGAACTACCGCTCCACTGTTCCCGTTTGGGGAACGAGGCGCATATTACGGTGCGCCTCCGATCTCGTCAACGCTTTTTCTCACGTTTTGAATCGTTTGCTGCAAAAATCGCCCAAACGATGATTTTACAGGCATTCAGCCGTTTTTTCAGGCACGCCACAAACAGCTGCCGCCCTTCTTCTGCACCAGATCAAGCCGCGATTCGTGGTTAAGAAGCTCTTCATCACTGGCTAAAATAACCCGCAGCCGGCTCGCCTGACGGACAACACGCTGAATACCCGCTTCGCCCTGCGTCTGCTGAGACTCATTTTCCATACTGAACTTCATTGACGTCTGCCCGCCGGTCATCGTCAGATAGACATCGGCGAGGATCTGGGCATCGAGCAACGCCCCGTGGAGCGTTCGCTTGGTATTGTCTATCTCATAGCGCGAACAGAGTGCATCAAGGCTGTTACGCTTGCCCGGGAACATCTTCCTTGCCAGCGCCAGGCTGTCCGTCACCTTACAGAAGGTGTTCGTCTTCGGGATATCACGATTAAGCTTGCTGAATTCATAGTCCATAAAGCCGATATCGAACGAGGCGTTATGGATGACAAGCTCGGCGCCCTTGATGTATTCCAGGAACTCGTCAGCGACATCCGCAAACGTCGGCTTATCCAGCAAGAACTCATCGGCAATACCGTGAACGCCGAACGCTTCGGGATCCACCAGCCGATCGGGCTTAAGGTAGACGTGGAAGTTGTTCCCCGTAAGACGACGGTTCACCACTTCAACGGCGCCGATCTCGATGATCTTGTGCCCTTCGTAGTGCGCGCCGATCTGGTTCATACCGGTGGTTTCGGTATCGAGGACGATCTGGCGAGTAATTGCAGTGCTCATAGCGGTCATTTATGTCAGACTTATCGTTTAACTGAACGTTTCAAATACAGGAAGTCTACCAGAGATGCGTAAACAGGTAGAAATTTTCACCGATGGATCTTGTCTCGGCAACCCGGGTCCCGGCGGCTACGGCGCGATTATGCGCTATCGCCAGCACGAAAAAACCTTCAGCGAAGGCTATTTTCTGACCACCAACAACCGGATGGAGCTGATGGCGGCCATCGTGGCGCTGGAGGCGTTAAAAGAACACTGCGACGTGGTGTTAAGTACCGACAGCCAGTACGTGCGCCAGGGTATCACCCAGTGGATCCACAACTGGAAAAAACGCGGCTGGAAAACTGCGGATAAAAAGCCGGTTAAAAATGTCGATCTCTGGAAGCGGCTGGATGCGGCATTAGGTCAGCACCAAATAAAATGGGAATGGGTAAAAGGGCATGCTGGTCACCCTGAGAACGAACGCTGCGACGAACTGGCGCGCGCGGCAGCCTCTAACCCTGCGCATGAGGACGCGGGGTATCAGCCTGACGCCTGATCAGGGCTTTCTGTATTGCCGCGTGGCGCCAACGGTCTGGCGGATCGGCGTTTTCGATTTGCTCTGCTTCATGGGATTCAGCGTAAGGGGAATGGTTCGCTTACGCGCGACGATAAACTGCATGCAGCCCAGAGCAGGGAGATGGGTGCTCAGTACAACGCCCCCCTGCCGCGCCCAGGGCAGCACCTGAAAACCGCCGTAGCAGAGCACTTCGAAGTTCAGCAGCGAAAGCCAGTCGAGCTGGCGCATCAGGGTGAACATCCGGCTGTTGTAAGGTGGCGTCCGGCGCAGCACGGGCACCAGCTTACGCAGCCCCATCAGGCTCAGCGGGTTAAATCCACTCAGTACCAGCCAGCCGTCATCAATCAGCACGCGATCGGCCTCGCGCAGCAGACGATGCGGATCGCTGCACCAGGGTAACGTGTGTGCGAGCAAACACGCATCGACGGATTTTTCTGCAAACGGCAGATGCAGCGGGTCTGCTTTAACCTGAACCGGCGATCCGCCGAGAGAGACGTTAACCTGATGCGAGATAGCGCAGCTTTCGGTATTGATTTCCGCGCTGAGATTGCCAATCTTAAGCAGGTGAAAGCCATACATTTTCGCGAGCCAGGGCTTAAGCTGTTGCTCTAACGCCTCGCGATAGTATTCACCCCAGGGCAATTCTGCCCAACGTTCCGGTGCTGCGACAGCCTGAGGTATCCTTGCCGGTTTCATCAACACACCCGCCACGCTATTAGAGGTAATGTATGAATCTTATCAGTATTTCCGCTTTTGAGGACAATTACATCTGGGTTTTGGTTGACGATGAACGTCGATGCGTCATTGTCGATCCCGGAGAAGCGGCCCCGGTTCTGCGCGCAATAAAGGAGAACGGCTGGCAGCCAGAGGCCATTCTGTTGACGCATCACCATAACGACCATACTGGCGGCGTGCCTGAACTGCGCGACCACTTTCCGCATCTTGTGGTTTACGGACCGACTGAGGCACAAGATAAGGGGATCACGCAAGTAGTCGAAGAAGGCAAAAAAATCCTCATACGCGAGTGGGAGTTTTCCGTATTTGCTACACCGGGTCACACTTTAGGACATCTGTGTTTCTACAGTAAGCCTTATCTTTTTTGCGGCGACACGCTGTTCTCCGGCGGCTGCGGAAGGCTGTTTGAAGGCACGCCAGCGCAAATGCATCAGTCTTTACAGAAGATTAACGCCCTGCCCGACGACACCGTTATTTGTTGCGCCCATGAGTATACATTAGGAAATATGAAGTTTGCGGTAAGCCTCTTACCCGAGGATCGAGCGATTCAGGATTATTATCACAAAGTGAAGGAGTTACGTGCAAAAAACCAAAAAACACTCCCCGTAATTCTGAAAAATGAGCGCCAGATTAATTTATTTTTACGAACAGATGATATTGATTTAATTAATAAAATTAACCAAGAAACAAATTTGCAACAACCAGAACAGCGATTTGCATGGTTAAGGTCAAAGAAAGATAACTTCAGATAATTGCGGGTTGCCTTTTCAAAATTTCGCCGTTATCATCGCTCGTCTTTTAAGCAACTATTGACACACACATGAAGGCAAAAGCGATATTACTCGCCTCTGTCCTGCTTGTAGGTTGCCAGTCGCAGAACGGCAGCAACGTACAACAGCACGCACAGAGCCTTTCTGCAGCTGGTCAAGGGGAAGCAGGGAAGTTTGCAAGTTCGGCGCGCTGGATGGACGATGGAACATCTTTCGCGCAGGATCAAGACTTGTGGACCTCTATTGGCGACGAGCTAAAGATGGGAATTCCGGAAAATACCCGGATTCGCGAACAGAAACAGAAGTATTTAAGTAATAAGAGCTATCTCCACGATGTAACGTTACGGGCAGAGCCGTATATGTACTGGATAGCCGGGCAAGTTAAGAAACGTAACATGCCTATGGAGCTGGTACTCCTACCCATAGTGGAGAGCGCTTTTGACCCACACGCGACGTCTGGCGCCAATGCCGCAGGCATTTGGCAGATCATTCCGAGCACCGGGCGAAACTATGGTCTGAAACAGACCCGCAACTATGATGCGCGTCGCGATGTTGTCGCTTCAACGACAGCCGCTCTCGACATGATGCAACGTCTTAACAAGATGTTTGACGGCGACTGGCTGTTAACGGTCGCAGCGTATAACAGTGGCGAAGGTCGTGTACTGAAGGCAATGAAAGCGAATAAAGCACGGGGTAAATCCACCGATTTTTGGTCGCTCTCACTGCCACAGGAAACGAAGATTTACGTACCGAAGATGCTGGCCTTGAGCGATATTCTCAAGAACAGCAAGCGTTACGGTGTGCAACTGCCAACACCAGACGAAAGTCGTGCACTGGCGCGCGTTCGCCTCAGCAATCCGGTTGATATCCAACAGGTTGCTGATATGACGGGTATGTCGGTAAGTAAATTGAAAACCTTTAATGCTGGCGTTAAAGGCTCAACCCTGGGGGCAAGTGGCCCGCAGTATGTAATGGTTCCGCAGAAACATGCCGATCGGTTACGTGAGTCTTTAGCTTCTGGTGAAATCGCCGCCGTTCAGTCAACGCTGATCGCGGATGCATCATCGGTCAATAGCCGCAGCTATAAGGTTCGTTCAGGTGATACGCTTTCGGGCATTGCATCACGTCTCGGCGTGACGGCGAAAGATCTGCAGCAGTGGAATAACCTGCGCAGTTCAGGTCTGAAAGTGGGTCAAACTCTGACGGTAGGTGCAGGCAGCAGCGCACAGCGTCTCGCCAGCAATAGCGATAGCATTACCTATCGCGTGCGCAAGGGCGATTCGCTGTCCAGTATCGCAAAACGACACGGTGTGAACATCAAGGATGTGATGCGCTGGAACAATGATACTGACAATCTGAAACCTGGCGACCAGCTGACGCTGTTTGTGAAGAATAGCGCCACGCCAGACTCCTGATAACGCGATCGAAAGATAAAAAGGCACCGATTCCCCTCGGTGCCTTTTTTGTTTATCCCGCCTTTTGCGCTTCAGCCATGATGGTGTCGCTGGTAAATGAGCCATCGTCCTGCAGTTCAAAGTACGCCTTTACCTCCGCGGACGCGCTTTCCTGATAGAGCCTGATCGCCTGGCTTAATGCTTCCGGGGTGCGCATACGCGCGATCCAGGAGCTAAACTCCAGCGGTAAGCGGTCGGTAATCAACGCGCGCGCGATCAGCCCCGCTTCAGTAATAAGCGACAACCACTCTCCGCTGGCGTAGTTTTGCACGTGCGAAGTATCGCGCAGCGCTTCTACCGTCTGCAGCCAGATATTGCGCACCGGATGTCCGGGTGACATCACATCCATAATAATGAAGGTGCCGCCCGGCTTCAGGACACGTTTAACCTCGCGTAATGCCTGGCCGACATCATGCCAGTGGTGCGCGGAATACCGGCTAATCACCACCTCAAACGACGCATCGTCAAACGGCAAGGATTCGGCATAGCCCTGCCGCGTATCAATGTTGTTCAGCCCTTTCGCTTTCGCCGCCTCGGCAACGACGTCCAGCATCTGGCTGGATAAGTCATACGCGGTAACGTGCGCGACCTGCTGCGCGGCCGTAAAGCTGGCATGCCCTGCCCCACAGCCTAAATCCAGCACGTGCGCCTGCGGGAACGCTGCCAGACGTTCACCGAGACGCGCCAGATCGCGACCGGAAGCGTGTACGGCGCTGCTCAGATAGGCGCTTGCCTGAGAACCAAACTGTTTTTCTACGTTGTCATGATGGGAGCGTGTTGTTGTCATCGTACTGTCCTTTGTGAGTGATAAATAAAGGGCAGCACCCGCGAAGGCCTGCCCCACGGCAGACCTGACGCACCATTATTTATCAGGTTTGCCGGGACTGAATTCAACGAGTAGAGGGTTGTGGTCGGAGGCGCGCGTCACCAGAACAGAGGCGTCGTGCACGTTCAACCCACGATAGAAGACAAAATCGAGAGGACGACCAAAGGCTTTTTTGCGCTGGTCATCGCTAAAACGCACTTCACGCAGCGACATTTCGCGCGCAAAGCGATACAGCGCATTCATGCGCGGGCGGCTCCAGGCATTGAAATCGCCTGCCATAATGATGGGCCCGCTGTGATGCGCTATCTGATCGCCGATAGGAAGTAACTGCTTACTATAAACATCCACGCCCAGGCTGAAGTTTACCGCGTGGATGTTCACCACCATCAGCATTCGGGTATCCGGCAGCGGATAGACCGTCACCAGCGCCGATTTCGCCAGACGCAATATAGGCTCGCGCTCACGCAGCGGGCAGCAGTAGACCGGATGCGCAGCAGAAAGCGTCATCACGCCTGAGGGGTGTTGTGGCAGGACAAATGCAGGCACCTGGTCGGCGGCAAGATAGTTGGTCGTGGCAAACCGTACCAGCTCAGGGGTGGTTTGCGCCTCCTGGAGCAGAACCAGATGGGCATCTTTGCCAAAATTCTTGAGTACCGATAACCACTCGGCGCGCTGCTGCTTGAAGATATTCCACACCAGCACGCGGATTTTTTCATCGCTGCTTAACGGCGTGCCGGCGGGTAATGCCTGGCTTATGCTCGCAAACGATCCCGGAGGCAAGATCCTCTCCGCGGGCATTCCGGCAACATAACGCATGGCATAGGTATTTTTTCGCACTTTTGGAAACAGCCTCTGTAACATGAACCAGTCCGGAAAACGGACTGGTTCTAATGTTATAGGGACTTTAGGTCATACTTTCAACGCAATTTCTGAGAAACCGCTTTCCAGTTTTGTAAGCAAGCGCTTACTGATGTTACCCCAGCGCGACGCGGGGGGGCTTATCAAGGCGCCCACTCAGGCCTATCAGCAGGAAGGCGACCAGAACAATCACCGCGCCAATCCATGGGGTCTGGGTTAATCCGAAGTGTTCGACCGTTTGCCCACCAATGAGGGAGCCCAGCGCGATCCCAATATTAAAAGCGGCAATGTTCAGACCGGAAGCCACATCCACCGCATTTGGCGTATAAAGCTCGGCTTTCTGTACAACGTAGACCTGAAGCCCGGGCACATTGCCAAAGGCGAAAATCCCCATGACCAGTACGGTGACCAGCGCGGCGTACTGTATCGAAGCCGTGAACTGAAAAATCATCAACAGAACAACCAGCGCGGCGAAGATGAATTTCAGCGCCGGTACCGCACCATGCTTATCCGCAAGCTTGCCGCCCCAGATATTGCCAATGGCCACGGAAATACCGTATCCCAGCAAAATCCAGCTCACGGCGTTGGGGGAGAAGCCTGCCAGGTCCTGCATCATCGGAGCAAGGAAGGTGAAGGCGGTGAATACGCCTCCATAGCCAAGCGCCGTAACCGCGTAGATGATCAGCAAACGCGGATGCGTAAGGACCTTCAATTGATCGCTCAGGCTTGCGCTGGCCCGGCCAGGAATAGTCGACGGCACCAGCAGCAGGCTGGTCACCAGGGCAATAACGCCCAATAAGGAGACGGCAAGGAACGTTTCACGCCAGCCGAAGTGTTGTCCGATAAACGTTCCCAACGGTACGCCCGTGACGAGTGCAACCGTCAACCCACCGAACATGATCGCAATGGCTGAAGCCGCTTTCTCTTTGGGAACCAGGCTGGTTGCAATGGTGGAACCAATCGAGAAGAACACACCGTGCGCGAGGCCGGTCAACAGACGAGCGATCGCCAGGGTGCCGTAGTTCGGCGCCTGCCAGGCCAGCATGTTTCCGGCGGTGAACAGCACCATTAATGCAACTAATAGCTGCTTACGTGGGAAACGTCCGGTGAGGGCCGTCAGCACGGGCGCGCCGACGGCGACGCCCAGAGCGTAGATAGAGACCAGCAACCCGGCGGAAGGCAACGAGATCGCAAGCTGATTAGCAATGGTGGGAACCAGTCCCACAATAACGAATTCGGTCGTGCCAATTGCAAAGGCACCGATCGTCAGGGCAAGTAGCGCCAGTGGCATAAAATACTCCGTATCATCAGGATTAAGATGACAGGCAGTATGGGCCAGTGCTTAAATAACAAAAATGATCAAAATATCAATAGAATTTTGCGGGTGGTGCAATAATGAAAGCAACGTCAGAAGAGCTGACAATCTTTGTCGCCGTCGTTGAAAGCGGCAGCTTTAGCCGCGCGGCCGAACAGCTGGGACAGGCTAATTCCGCCATAAGCCGATCGGTAAAAAAGCTGGAGATGAAGCTGGGCGTGAGCCTGCTCAACCGAACGACGCGGCAGCTGAGCCTGACGGAAGAAGGAGAGCGTTATTTCCGCCGCGTGCAGTCGGTACTGCAGGAGATGGCCGCGGCGGAGACGGAGATTATGGAAACCCGCAGCACGCCGCGTGGGTTGCTGCGCATTGATGCGGCCACGCCGGTCGTGCTTCACTTTTTGATGCCGCTGATCAAGCCTTTTCGCGAACGCTATCCTGAGATGACGCTTTCTCTGGTCTCTTCAGAGACGTTTATTAACCTCATTGAGCGTAAAGTGGATGTGGCTATCCGGGCGGGGACCCTGACAGATTCAAGCCTGCGTGCCCGCCCTCTGTTTGCCAGCTACCGCAAAATTATCGCATCGCCAGAGTATATTGCCGAACATGGTAAACCGGAGACGGTTGAAGAGCTGAAGCAACATATCTGCCTGGGCTTTACGGAGCCGGTTTCGCTGAACACCTGGCCTGTCGCCTGTCATGATGGCCAGCTCCATGAAATTACCTGCGGGTTATCCTCTAACAGCGGGGAAACGCTGAAGCAGCTGTGTCTTGAAGGAAACGGCATCGCGTGCCTGTCTGACTATATGATTGACAAGGAAATTGCACGAGGTGAACTGGTGGAGCTGATGGCGGATAAACGTTTGCCGGTCGAGATGCCCTTTAGCGCGGTGTATTACAGCGACAGAGCGGTGAGTACGCGGATTCGCGCTTTTATTGACTTCCTGAGTGAACATATAAAAACAGCTCCCGGAGGAGCTGTGTGAGGGTTCAGACTACAGAGGGTGGGTCAAACTTAATCCCAGTCAGGGGCTAAACCTTCCGGGCTGACCAGGCGATCGTTGCACTCCAGCGCTGCGATCGCTCTTTTATCGTCCGCATCCAGATGAAGATCCGCTGCCAGCAGGTTGCTGGCGAGGTTTTCACGTTTAGTGGATGATGGGATCACCGCGTAACCTTCACCCATTGCCCATGCCAGAATGACCTGTGCAGCGGTCGCGTTATGTTTCTCCGCGATGCGCGTAATCACCTCATCTTTCAGAGCCTTACCATAGGCCAGCGTCATGTATGAGGTGATGTGGATCCCATGCTGTTTTGCCCAGTCCACGACTTTGCGGTTTTGCAGGTAGGGAGATAGCTCGATCTGGTTGGTCGCAATATTTTCTGCGCCAACAGCGGCAATGGCTTTTTCCATCAGCGGAATGGTGAAGTTGGAGATACCAATTTCACGGGTTAAGCCCTGCTTTTTCGCTTCCAGCAGCACCTGCATGTATTCTTCGACTGAGACGGCATCATTCGGTGATGGCCAGTGGATCAGCGTCAGATCTACATAGTTAGTACGCAGTTTTTTCAGGCTCTCTTTCAGGCTAGGGATCAGCTTGTCCTTACTGAGGTTTTCAATCCAGATTTTCGTGGTGATAAACAGTTCATTACGCGACACACCGCTCTCTTCAAGGGCTTGTCCGACGGCAGCTTCGTTTTCATAGATCTGTGCCGTATCAACGGCGCGATAGCCAAGCTCGAGTGCGGTTTTAACCGATGCGATAACAACGTCGTCTTTCAGGCGGAAAGTGCCCAGACCAAATGCAGGGAGAGTCATACTGTTCCTCAATCATTATGTTCGTAAACTGAGGAAGATTATCGCTGGCGTTGTTATAGAGAAAAAGAGCGCAAAACGCAGAGGATTTTTGCTAATTTCGCAATAATTAAGCAATAGATAAGAAAAAAGCCCTGAGCGTTAGCTCAGGGCTTTTAATAAGTGGCGGAACGGACGGGACTCGAACCCGCGACCCCCTGCGTGACAGGCAGGTATTCTAACCGACTGAACT
>NZ_JAKLRZ010000033.1:0-21882 GCF_021892025.1 Enterobacter cloacae complex sp. ECC445
TAAAGTGGCGATGACAGCCTGCGTCAGAAAGCTGGTAACAATCCTGAATGCGATGGTGCGGGACAATAAAAAATGGGTGGCAGCTTAGTCGTCAGCTGTTGACTTTAAACACAGCTGCTCACCCCAACCCTCTCCCACCGGGAGAGGGCGCAAACACAAAAAAACGGTAACGCCTGTTACCGTTTTGCTTTTACCTCGTAGCCGCCACCGGGCAATTTTCTCAATCCCGGCGCGCAATATCTGCAAACTTCGCATCCAGCATTTTTGCCAGATCGCCCGCGGCCAGCTCAATATCCAGCCCGCGTTTGCCCCCGGATATAAAGATGGTGTCAAATTCCTGCGAAGGGGCATCGATCAGCGTCGGCAGGCGTTTTTTCTGGCCGAGCGGGCTGATGCCGCCCACCAGGTAGCCCGTGGTGCGTTGCGCCACCATTGGATCCGCCATATCCACCTTTTTCGCCCCCAGCGCTTTGGCGACTTTCTTCAGATCCAGCTGTCCCGCCACCGGGGTCACCGCCACGGCGAGGTGTTTCATGTCGCCGTTTACCGCGACCAGCAGCGTTTTATAAACCTGGTTCGCGTTCAGCCCCAGCTTGCGCACCACTTCATCACCAAAGTTGGTTTCATTCGGATCGTGATCGTAGGTGTGGATCCGGAAAGAAATATTGTTTTTTTCGAGTAATTTAACGGCGGGAGTCATAGCTATCCTTCTTACGACAGACCAATTATGCCAACAGCATACGCCTGACGTTTGTCTAAAAAATAGCACCATCTTGCGCAATAGTATTGGCAGTGATGGTCACTTTGAGCGACAATCGGCTCAACCGAAGGTCTCCTTCGGCATAATAAAAACGATGAAATTCCTCTTTGACGGGCCAATAGAAATATTGGCCACTTTTTTATTTCAGCAGCGACGGCAAATTCCCTTCTCCATACAAATGTAGCGCCCCAACCGCCACCACGTAACGCCCCGCAGGTAACGCGTGCAGCGTCTCCCGCCAGGCTTTGTTACGCGCGTTCATCAGCACATCATACAGCGATTCGCTGAACGTCGACGGTAACGCCAGCTTGCCGTCTTCAGGCGGCGCATCGAGCCACCAGCCAATCATGGTCTGCAGCAGGCGGGCGTTGGTGTGCCAGTGGGTCAGCGTATCATCCAGCAGCGTCAGGCCGTCGTCGGGGAGCTGCCGCAGGAGCGCAATCTGGCTGTCCGTTCCTTCCAGCTCGATGATCGGCAGGCTGCGCGCCCTTGCCAGATTGAGCAGCTGGTAATCAATGCCGTAATCACCGCGCAGGCCCAGACGCTGCGCCTGCGTGGCCTGCAGCACCATGGCAATTTGCCAGAGCGGCAGGGCGTCAATCATGGAGAGCGAGACGCCGGTTTCGTCGGCGACGCGCGTCAGTTCCGCCAGATGGGCTTCGTCCAGACGTTCCGCCAGCGGGAGATCGCTCTCAAGCCCGGCAAACGGCGACTCGTGGCCCGAAATGTCCGCCTCAACGACCAGCGCGTCGGCGTGTTTCAGCAGTTTAATCAGGCCGGGGGGCAGGGGAGACATATCCTGCGTACCCATATGAATGCTGCCGACCAGGTGCAGATGTTGCCCGCCGGGGAGCGAGATATCCAGGCCGGGCCAGGCGTAACGGCGAGGAAAGAGGGCGCGAAACGAGGTTTTTATACGATTAAACAGGCCCATACGCGCTCCATGAACGGAAAAGTTCATGCTAGCGCGTACGGGTACAAGGTTCAATCCTTCGGTTTAAAGCGCAGCAGCCGGTTGGCGTTGCTGACCACGGTGATGGAGGAGAGCGCCATCGCCGCACCCGCGACCACCGGGTTAAGCAGCGTGCCGGTCAGCGGCCACAAAATGCCGGCGGCAATCGGGATGCCGAGCGAGTTATAGATAAACGCCCCGAGCAGGTTCTGCTTCATGTTGCGAAGCGTGGCTTTCGAAATGGCCAGCGCGTCGGCGACGCCCATCAGGCTGTGGCGCATCAGGGTAATGGCCGCGGTTTCGATGGCGACATCGCTCCCGCCTCCCATCGCAATCCCCACGTCCGCCTGGGCCAGCGCCGGGGCATCGTTGATACCGTCGCCGACCATCGCTACCTGACGTCCCTGACTTTGCAGTTTCTTGACGGCGTCCGCTTTACCGTCCGGCAGGACGCCCGCAATGACCTCATCAATACCGGCTTCTTTCGCGATGGCGTTAGCCGTCGTCGGGTTATCCCCGGTCAGCATCACCAGGCGATAGCCCGCACGGTGCAGGCGCTGCAGGGCGTCCACGCTGTCCTGGCGAAGCGGATCGCGCACGGCCAGCAGCGCGGCGGCTTTGCCATCCACCGCCAGCAGAACCGGGGTGGCCCCCTGAGACGCCTGCGCCTTCAGCTCGCTCTCCAGCGCGGCGGTATCAATGCCGTTTTCATTGAGCAATGCCTGGTTGCCCAGCAGCAGCGCGTGGCCTTCGGCTTCACCGCTGACGCCAAGCCCGCGCAGGGTACGGAAATGGCTCACCTGCGGCAGGGCAGACGCATTGGCCTTATCGAGGATGGCGCGCGCCAGCGGATGGCTGGAGCCTTGCTCCAGCGCGGCGGCGAGGCGCAGCGCGTCCGCTTCCGCAATGTCCACGGTGTGGACGGCGACCACCTGCGGTTTGCCTTCGGTCAGCGTGCCGGTTTTATCAAACACCAGCGTATCCAGGGTGCTGGCCCGCTGCAGCGCGTCCGCGTCCCGCACCAGCACGCCAAATTCAGCCGCGCGGCCGACGCCGGAGATAATCGACATCGGGGTCGCCAGGCCAAGAGCGCAGGGACAGGCGATGATCAATACCGTGGTGGCGATCACCAGGGTGTAAACAATCTGCGGCGCGGGGCCGAAGACATACCAGATCGCCGCGCTCAGCAGGGCAATGCCGACCACGACCGGCACAAAGATGGCCGAGATCCTGTCAGCAAGCTGGCCAATCTCCGGCTTGCTGCTCTGCGCCTGGCGCACCATGCGGATAATACGCGACAGCGTCGTGTGGCTGCCGACGGCGCTGGCGGTAAACAGCACGCTGCCGTCCTGTACCACCGTACCGGCATGGACGGCATCGCCGTTTGATTTTTGCTGGGGGATAGGCTCGCCGGTCAGCATCGCTTCATCCAGCCAGGCGTCGCCCTGGGTTATTTTGCCGTCAACGGGCACGCGGTCGCCGGTGGTCAGGCGCAGCGTCATGCCGGGCTGCACCTCCGCCAGCGGAACGCTGTTTTCCCCCTCGTCCGTGACCACGCGGGCCGTCGGCGGGGTTAAATCGAGCAGGCGTTCCAGCGCTTTCGAGGAGCGCTGGCGGGCGCGGGCTTCCAGCATATGGCCCAGGTTTATCAGGCCGATAATCATCGCGCTCGCTTCATAATAGAGATGGCGCGCCTCCATCGGGAACCACTGGGGCCAGACGTTGACGCTCATCGAATAGAGCCACGCCGCGCCGGTGCCGAGTGCGACAAGGGTATCCATCGTCGCGGTGCGGTTTTTCAGGCTCTTCCAGGCGCTGGTATAGAAATGCCCGCCCGCAAGCACCATGACCGCGAGGGTTATCAGGCCAATCACCAGCCACAGCGTGCGGTTGTCGTCGGTGACCATCATGTTGTCGCCGAGCATGCCCCACACCATCACCGGAATCCCCACCAGCAGGGCGACGATCGCCTGCCAGCGGAAGCGCTTCATGGTGGCGATAGCCGTTTCCTGCTGGCGCTCGCGGCGTTCGGCATCGTCTTCGATGGCCTCCGCGCCGTAGCCCGCTTTCTCAACGGCCTGGACTAATTCTGCGGCGGAGGCGCTGCCCATCACCAGCGCAGTGCGCTCCGCGAGGTTTACCCGTGCCTGCGCGACGCCCGGTACGGCCTGCAAGGCGTTTTGTACCCGGGAGACGCAGCTGGCGCAGCTCATGCCGTTGATCAGCAGCTGTTGGCTGTCATCAATATCATCCGCTGCCGGAAGCTCAGGAGTGGCCGCTGTCAGTGCTTCCGACGGGGACGATGACTCTGCCAGCGGTTTAGCCTTTGGGTGGCTTAGCTCCGCCCCATAACCCGCTTGTTTAATGGTATCGATCAGCGCATCCGCGCTGGCGCTGCCGGTCACGGCGGCATGGTCGATCGTCACCTCAGCGCTTTCAACGTCAGGACGCTGTTCCAGGCTTTCTTTAACGCGTTTGACGCAGTGGCCGCATGAGAGGCCGTCCAGCGTCAGGTCAATAGTGTGAGACATAACAAAACTCCCGTATAATGGACTGGTCAGTAGTTGACCGGAGTAACGCTTTTCGCTAACTGTTATAAAGGTTAAACCTTCCATCAAGGGGAAGGTCAAGAATTTAAATTGCTGATTGAAAGGGATTTTTAAAATCAGCGTCCACATAGCGTCCACACTTCGACAAAAGTGTCCACATTACAATGACAAAGCCCCGCTTATTGAGCGGGGCTTTTTTCATAACAAGTTACTCTTCATCGTCTGAAGGTAGCTCTGGTTAATGACATAAACTTCGTTTACTTCCAACCACAAGCTTTTTGAAGCGGTTTCATTGCATCTGAAAGGCCCTTCAGATCGAAGGTTGCACTCACAGGGGCTTCATTGTATGGGGTGATTCTGGTGAACATTTTGTCTGCTTTAGCTAGAGATTTAATGAAATCAATGTCACTACCCTTGTAAAAAACTGCTTTGGTATCAGTTGAGATAGACCATTCTTTTTCAACTGCTTTCTGCTTATCCAGGCGGTAGAGCATGCTCGTTTGCTCAAGACCTAGGTACACATCCCAGTTAATGAATACCTCCGTTTTCTTTTCGCGGCAGGCTACATACATTGTTGGAATCACACTTTCTCCAAAAGGTGTTCGAATGTAATCATTACTGTTAAGTGAGAGGATTATGTTTTTTGAGTCGTCTACCGGCGAGGTGCTAATTGATGTTTGCCACTTGCCAGGGTTAGAAACAGAATTTTCTACAGCTTCAGTTTCTGCGGATGTAGTCTGCGGGAATAGCTTGTCGAAACATGCCAGCCTTTTAGTGCCATTAATTTCACTTTGGCACTCTAACAACTTAGCTCGGTCAGGTTGCTGATAATCAGTTTTTGCTGACGTGTTTATCGTGCTTGTTGTAGCTTTAAACGTTGGTGAGAAGAAGCGATCGTAACAAGATAGTCGTTTATCGTTATCTTTCTCCTCAGGGCATTGATCTCTACTCTCGAATTTATCAGCATTTTGTGTTCGTGATGGCGGTATTGATTTGTCGTAACAAGAAAGTCGTTCAGCATTATTTTCCATAGCCCGACATTCAAGTACTGCATTGAAGTTTTTGTGTTCACTTCCTGCGTATACAGACGCTGCATTGAGTGCCATAAATGATGCTATTGCATTTAAAAACAGCTTTTTCATTTAATCATCCCTTTGGTCTTGTGAGGAATACAAGGATACCGATGATTATGTCGCCTATAACCCAGACACTAGCGATTGCCATTAAACCTAGACCGGTACCAATTGCAGCCCCAGCTCTTTCTGCATCGGAAGTTGCGTGATTTATTACTTCACCACTACCACCTAATCCTGCGAAGAGGCAGTAGATCATAAATAAGTTGAACAGTATAAAAGCCCACTTGATGACTTTTCCAAAAAGTGAACGCCGTGGCTTTTTAAGCTGCTTCCCACATGACGGGCAACGTAATGCTGTATCACTTACATCCTTAAGACACTCTGGACAGCTAACCAATGCCATAAACAAATCTCCTTAAATGAAAATCTTATCTTTTTGTTACAAATCATTGGGATTTTATCGGATTTGGACGCATTGACAAGTGAAAAGCCCCGTTACATTGCGGGGCTTTTGTTTAAATAATCAGGCTAAGTTGATTATTTCCATAGTGCGAGGCGGGAAAGGCATCGCGGGGGATGAAGTCTGGCGGTAACGGTGCAGTACCTGCACGCTTTGTTACCTCCCTTTCTACGCTGTTAAGCGTGGTGAATGACCGGCTACATTCCAGATTCTGACACTGGTGGTATTGCCGGATTGTCATATCGGTTATTTTACGGCTGGTACGGGTGCGGGCCATAGCGCCGCAAAAAGGACATCTGAACATAATGATGGCTCCCCTGTGGGAGTTGAACTCCATTTCATTTTATTCAGTTTCCGCTATCCAGTCAGGTATTTTCGCTTCCAGCTCCAGCCGGGTGGTAAAGCCGCTGTCGTCTATGACGTGCTCAGCACGCGCAATGATCCAGTCCTGATTGTCTATTTCATCCTTAAAACCGCTAACTGTGACGTGCATTTCGGGATAAAGCTCAGCGCGGCCACGCGCCAGGGTGATCGAGAACTCTGCCGCGCCACGCTGAAGCTGTTGCCATTTTGCCGCAGCTGCACGTTTTGCCGCTTCTTCATTCTGGTGAGTTTTTCGCAGCACATAAACGTTACCGTCTGCTCCCTCCATGTAATCACCCTCGCGGCTGCTGCTCTTCTCTTTTTTGGGCTTTGCAGGCTTGCGACGCTTAACGCTGACCTTTTTCTTTTTGCCAAAATTGAGATCCAGCCAGTAAGCCCTGACGCCGGTATACGCATCCCGATCGGCAATACGAAAGCGGTGACGGTCCCCACTCGTGCGGTCAATGCTGGCAGAGGGTATTGCCTTCCCGTCAGCGGTTACACCGCCACCCGGCAGGATAAACAGCAGACTGCTGTTCTTTACGGTGGCTATTGCGCCCAGCATTTCCGCCATGCGGGTAAGGAATGACATATCGCTTTCCTGCGTCTGGTCAGCGTGATCAATCTCAATATCCATGAGCATTTCACTGATCTGCGCTTTCAGACCGTAGCGGTGCGCAATGGCCGATACAACGCGCTCAACGGTCACGTCATGCCATGAGACTTCGCGCTTTACGTTGAACTCTTCACGAAAATCAGCGCTGCGGGCAGTAATACCAATGATATCACCCGGCCCTTCATGGGATACCTCATCAACTGTGTACAGTCCCTTGTAAATCAGCGGCTCACCCAGCCAGCCAATTGATACCGCAAGCTCAGCGCCACGCGGAGGCAGAGCAACCATACCGTCACTATCATCAACAGAAATGGAAAGCTGATCGGCATCAAAACCCCGATTGTCCGTCAGTGACAACGACATGATCCGCTCGTCAAGCTGCGTCCGTACCTTGCCGCCCATCGTTATGCTGAATCCCGGACTTTTTACCGCCTCGGTCAGTGAATCGTTATAACTGCTTACGGCGTCGTTAAGTGATTTTGTCAGGTCTGTAAGTGCCATGCTTTCCCCCTTCTTCCGGCGAAGGATCCCACGCGCGCGGGAGAGGCCAAATCGGTTTTTGTTGTCGCCGTGCGGCCAGACCCGCAATAGCGTGAGTGACATTCAGACATGAGGGATTATCACTGCGAACTCAATAACGTAATGGTGGCTAACATGTCAGAGACACGTTTCCACGGTATACGCGTCCGGGAGAATACCGACCTGGTGACGGCCATCAATGACATTGAATCAAGTGTCATTGGGGTCGTTGCCGTAGCGGATGATGCCGACGCGGAAACCTTTCCCCTGAACACCCCCGTGTTGCTGACGCGGGTTAACAACGTGCTGGGTAAGGCGGGTAAAACCGGCTCCCTGTACAAAACACTCAAAGCCATCGCTGACCAGACCAGTCCGAAGGTTATCGTTGTGCGCGTGGCAGCAGCCACGGAAGAGGAAGGCGGTAAAACGCAGTCGCAGCTCATCATGGGTGGCACGGCAGAAGACGGCAGCTATACCGGCATGTACGCGTTTCTTACTGCCGAGCAGAAGGTGGGTTATCGTCCGCGCATTCTGGCCGTGCCGGGCTACGACACGGAAGAAGTGACCTCCGCGCTGTGCGTCATTGCACAAAACCTGCGCGCGTTTGTTTACGCCAGTTGCTATGGATGCAAAACGATGGCTGAAGCCACCGCATATCGTGCGACCTTCGCCTATCGCGAGCTAATGCTTATCTGGCCTGATTTCATCGCATACAACCCGCAGACAGGAGAAAACGAAACCTTCCCGGCCCCTGCGTATGCCTGCGGCCTGCGTGCGCTGATTGACAACAATCAGGGCTGGCATAAATCGCTTTCCAATGTATCGGTAAGCAACGTGCTGGGTATTTCGCAGGATGTTTTTTGGTCGCTTCAGGCCGAAGACAGCGACGCGAACGAACTGAACAACAAGGAGATCACGACGCTCATCAAGCGTAACGGTTTCCGGTTCTGGGGCAACCGCGTTACAGACACCAAAGACTATATCTTTGAGGTTTACACCCGTACGGCACAGATTCTGGCTGACAGTATCGCTGAGGCGCAATTTGAATCAGTGGACGAACCGCTAACCCCGGCCAACGTCAAGGACGTGGTCAGCGGCATCAGCGGCAAACTCAATTCGCTGGTGACGCAGGGGCGGCTAATTGGTGCTGAATGCTGGTTTGATATCCTGGATAACCCGACAACCGGTCTCCGTCAGGGTCAGGTACGCATTCGCTATAAATATACACCGGTTCCGCCAATGGAAGATCTGACGCTCTACCAGACCTTCACGGACGAGTATTTCGAATCGGCGTTTTCTTCCCTGGGAGGTGCATAAATGGCGGTTCCTCACAAACTGCGCCTGTTCACCTGCTTTGTGAACGGCAGCAACTGCATCGGCAAAGTCTCTTCCGTGACGCTGCCAAAACTGACCCGTAAAACTGAAGATTTTCAGGGCGGCGGGATGATTGGCTCCGCTGCGGTGGATCTCGGTCTGGACAGTGGCGCGCTGGACACCACGATGGTGGTTGGTGGTCTGGTTCAGTCGCTTCTGCTGAACTACTGCGGCGATATCGACGAGACCCGCTTCCGCTTCGCCGGTGAGTATTACACCGATGGTGAAAGCCTGCTGGTAGAGGTCGAACTGCGCGGCCGGATCACCGAAATGGACGGCGGCGAAAGCAAGCAGGGAGAAGACACCTCCGTCAGTTACACGATGAAGAACACCTATTACAAGCTCACCATCGACGATAAGCCGCTGTTTGAGTTTGATCTGCTGAACTTCATCTACAAGAAAGACGGCAAGAATATCTACCCTGACCGCATCACGTCTGCGCTGGGAATGGGTAACTGATTAACCTGATAAGTGGCGGCACAGCCGTGCCGCCCGGAGCATTCAACAATGAGCAAAAAAAACGATAACGCGATTACGCTGGCAAAACCCGTTGTTCGCGGCGATGAGAGAATTACTCAGGTAACGATCACGGATGAGATCAAACAGGCTGGTTCCCTCCGTGGGCTGAAGCTTGTCAACGTGATGAATATGGATGTTGATTCTGTGGCGGTGCTGCTGACCCGCGTCACGTCACCGCGCCTCAAACAGACCGAAATTAACGAAATGGATACCCGCGATTTCGTCAGCCTTTCAGAAGCGCTCGTCCCTTTTTTGACACCTGCGGGGTCTGGAGCATCGAGCGAGGCGGAGACGGAGAATCATTAACACTCCTGCGGTTCGACCTGATCGACGATCTGGTTGCTGATATCGCGGTTGTTTTCAACTGGCCGCCCTCTGAAGTCTTCACGATGGAACTGGGCGAAGTCATAGCCTGGCGTGAGCGGGCGGCTGTCCGAAGTGGAGCCAGTGACAGTGAAAAGCCTTAATATCCGCGTCGCGTTCAGCGCGATCGATAAACTTACCCGCCCGGTCAATGCCGCCCGCCAGAGTGCGGGCGGTTTGTCTGAATCCCTCAAAAAAACGCAGTCCCGCATTAAAGATCTGGACAGTCAGTCACGCAGGTTCAACCGTCTGCGTGACAGCGTACAAAAGACCTCCCGCAAAATCGACGACGCCAGCCGGACTCTCGAAGGGCTGAATCAGGCACAGCGGGAAGGCACACAGCTTACAGACAAGCAAAAAGCACATATGGCAGCGCTGGCCGCAAAGCTGGAGCGCCTTAACTCTGCACGTACGCAGGAAATGATTATGCTGCGCGCCGCCTCACAGGCGCTGCGCAGCCACGGCGTTTCACTGGTCGGCAGCGATCGCACCATTCAGAGCGCCATACGCCGAACCGAACAGTACAACCAGACGCTTGAGCGAGAGCGGCGACAGCTTGCCGCTGTCACGCAGGCACGTGCGCGCTACGACCAGATGCAGCAAACGGCTGGCAAACTTCGCGGCGGTGGCACGATGGCCGTTGCCGGGGCCACTGCTGCTGGTTATGCAGCAGGGCGCTTTTTATCCCCTGCCGTTGGGTTTGACCGTGAAATGTCCCGCGTACAGGCGCTTACCCGCATAGATAAAAGCTCAGCAGACTTTTCGGCACTCCGCGATCAGGCCAAAAAGCTGGGTGCTGAAACTCAGTTCACCACGACTGACGCCGCCAGCGGCCAGGCATTCCTCGCTATGGCCGGTTTCACTCCGCAGGCCATTCAGGCCGCACTGCCTGGCGTACTCAATATGGCGCTGGCCGGTGGTATGGATTTAGGTGAAAGCGCCGATATCAGCTCAAATATCCTGTCTCAGTTCCGCCTCGATCCTAAAGAAATGGATCGCGTCAGTGACGTATTAACTGGCTCATTCACCCGTACCAACACCGATCTGCAAAATATCGGTGAAGCAATGAAGTACGCTGGTACAGGTCTTTCCAACCTTGGCGTCAGCGTCGAACAGACAACGGCCATGATCGGCGTGATGGCGAACGTGGGTTTGCGCGGAAGTATCGCCGGTACTGGTTTACAGGCTACATTTTCACGCCTTGCCGCACCAACCGGCAGGGCGAAAGATGCCCTTAAAGAATTGGGCGTACAGGTCGCTGATGCAACGGGGAAAATGCGCCCTGCTGAAGTAGTTCTCACAGACCTCTATAAAAAGATCAGCAAATACGGCGATACCGATAAGCTCTCATTCTTCAAAGATATTGCCGGTGAAGAAGCGTCAAAATCATTCCAGGCTCTGGTTATGTCCGCAGGTAGTGGCGAACTTCAGAAGCTACTT
Organism: Enterobacter cloacae complex sp. ECC445; assembly: GCF_021892025.1. Taxonomy (NCBI): domain Bacteria; kingdom Pseudomonadati; phylum Pseudomonadota; class Gammaproteobacteria; order Enterobacterales; family Enterobacteriaceae; genus Enterobacter; species Enterobacter cloacae complex sp. ECC445. The sequence goes on from NZ_JAKLRZ010000033.1 coordinate 10,992, forward strand.
GGTGAACTGAAAAATGCCAAAGGTGAGGCACAGAAAGCCGCCAAAATAATGGCGGATAACCTTGACGGCGATCTTAAAAATCTGGACAGCGCCTGGGAAGGCTTCCGCATCCAGATTAACGATCTCGTCAACAATCAGCTTCGCGGCCTGACACAAGGTCTTAGCGACGTTGTGGGGAATATGACGCAATGGGCGAAGGAAAATCCGAAGCTCGCCCAATCCCTGCTGGTTGTCGGCGGCAGTGTTCTGGCGCTGACCGCGGCCATTGGCGGCACATCGCTGGCTATCGGCCTGTTGATGGGGCCGCTGGCTAAACTCCAGTTAGGTTTTACCCTGCTGACAGGAAGCAGAGGCATAACCGGAACGATTGCAGCTCTGCGAACACTCGGAACGGCTTCCGGACCGGCAATGGCTGGCGTGCGCGGATGGGGGCCAGTTCTCGGCTCGTTAGCAGGGAAAATGCGGGGATTATCGACCATCATCCCTGCGATGCGCGGCGCACTTATGGGGGCATTTCTTGCACCTGGCGCTGCGCTGGGCGCGCTGACTAAAAACATCGGAATGTTTGCCCTTCGACTGACCGGCTTGCCAGCAATATGGGGCATGATCACTACCGCGGTATCTGTGCTTGGTACAGCGCTGTCACTGCTGTTTAGCCCCATTGGTCTGATAGTGGCGGCGTTTATTGCAGCTGGCGTGCTTATCTGGCGGTATTGGGAACCTCTTAAAGCATTTTTTGCTGGCGTATTCACCGGCATCATGGAAAGGCTAGCGCCATTACGCGAGACCTTCGCGCAATTCAGCCCCACCTTTGACGCGATAGGCAGCGCTGTTAGCCAGGTCTTTAACTGGTTCAAATCTCTGCTTTCCTCGATGGAATCCAGCAAGGAAACGCTGGATAAATGCGCCAGCGCCGGGGAGGTGTTCGGCAACGTTCTTGGTGGCGCGCTCCAGCTTGTTCTTGCACCTGCCAAAATGCTGCTGGATACACTGGCATGGATCCTTGAAAAGCTCGGTGTTCTTCCTGATGAGGCGGAAAAAGCCAGGAAGAAAATCGAAGACGCGCAGCGCATGGCCGTTCTTCAGGACAAAATTGCCCTTCTTCAGGGGGATATAGCTAAAGTTGCACCGAAAAAAGTTGAGGTTAATAACGTTCCCCCCGGAGCACCGCACACCACTTCACCGCTGACCGGCGATAATGGCACTATGCGCCGGTTGCAGAGTATCGACAGCAACACCAAAGCGACAGCCGACAACACGAAGAAGATCGGCCCCGGCGATATCGTGTTTAAAAACCTGCCGCGTGCGCTGGCCGTTCGTGGGGAATGGAAGGAGTCGCAGCTTGCCAGCACCACTACGGTAGGTCGGTTAAGTGAACGTCCCGCAAAAGTGGGGGAGGAGTGGAAGGAGCCACAACCTGCTAACACTACCACCGCAAGCCGGGTAAGTACGCTTCCCGTGGTAATGGGTGAGGAATGGAAGGCGGCACAACTTGCCAGCACTACCACGGCAGGCAGGGTAAGTGCGCGTCCCGCAGTAGTGGGGGAGGAATGGAAGGAACCACAACTTGCCACCACCACGGCAGGCCGGTTAAGTGAACGCCCCGCAGTGGTGGCGGCATCGCTTCCAGTCAAACAGGCGGAACTTCAGCCAGTTAGCCGCAGCGCCAGCAATATACCGGTTGCCGCTGGCGGCTTTACGGGGGAAATCCACGTACACCTGCACGGCGTTGACCGGCAGGACGCGCGCGAAATTGGCCGGATTGTTGCCGATCAAGTAAATGCCGAACTGGCCCGCCGTGAACGGCTTAATCGCGGCAGCTTCAAAGACAGAGATTAAGGGGAGGCAACATTATGATGATGATATACGGGATGTTCGTTTTCGAACTGAAGACACTACCTTACCAGCAGCTGCGCCACTCGCTGAACTGGCGTCATGTGAAGAATGATCGCATTAACCGATCGGCAAAATGGCAGTACATCGGCGCGGGGGAGACGCAGATTAACCTGGATGGTGTGCTCTACCCTGAAATTACGGGCGGTGACGTGTCTCTTACCGTTCTGGCAACGCAGGCATACACCGGACGTCCGTGGCCTTTAATCAGTGGTGCGGGGCAGATTTACGGGATGTATGTGCTGACCTGGCTACAGGCCACGCATACGGAATTTGACCGCTACGGAAAGGCAAAAAAAATTGAGTTTTCGATCAGCTTTCAGCGCTGTGATGAAGATTTACGAGAGCGCCTGCAAGCGTCGTCTGTTGGCGATTTACTTGCTGGCTTGAAGGATAAAGCCACGTCCGCCTACAACTCTGCCAGTAGTACGCTGTCTGGCCTGCTCTGACAGCATCCACATAAAACTAAAGCGGGCATTTGCCCGCTTCATCTTCCGGAACACACCGCCATAACTGACTGTGCTACAGCACCGTTAAAAATGACTGTACTCGATACATATGGCCAGCACGGTTAGAACCGGCAGTACTTGCCGGTATGCAAACTTATTCCGGCTTAACCGGCCAGGTAATTTCCGGCGCTTTCGACGTATCCACAGCCTGCACTGCCTTGATGTAGTTCATCCAGGCGATCAGGCTGGCTTTATCTTCATCGCTGATAATGCCTAACTGTAATTCCGTCTGCCACAGGCTGATCTTCGTTTGTGCCTCTGCAAGTAACGCAGCTTTCTGTTGTTCTGCTGCCTCCACATCTGCCTTGTGCTGTGCTTCGTTATCCGTCACCCACTCGCTACCGTCCCACGTATCGTAAGGCGTGGACGGTGCCAGAGTGGTTGTGCCCTCCGGGTAATCACCGGGCAAAGAAACGATCACCGATTCCCCTGTTTCAGTGCTGTACACCGTTTCACCACGGTGATCGGCGACGTATTCCCAGGCGGTAAAGTCTGCTGTCCGGCAAATGGTGAAATCTTCTTTGCTTTTTCCTGGCTCGTCAGTGCAGGAGTTGGCTGGCAGGCCAACGCCAACAGCCAGATATTCCACGGATGTAGACAGGTATTCCCGCGTCTCACCATCATAATTAAACACGGTAATATCACCCGCCACAGTGGCAATAAGTTCGCTATTCAGTTTTGCCTTCGCCATTATGCAGCCCTCACGATGTAGTTAAACGCGGTGTTACATGGTGCGGTTTCGTTCTGGCCCTCGTCGGATAAATACACGCCACTGCTCCCCGAATATGCAAAATAAACGGTCGCTGAACTCTTACGGTAAGATTCATGAACAGCAGGAGTTTCGCCCCCGTCTCCATTACCAAACAATAATGCATGAGTGTGCTTCCTCAACTTATCAGCAGCATACGACAGAATAGCGCGGCCACTATCCAGCCCCCGCCCATCGTCCCAGCCGCGAATAAACACGCCGCGCAAATCAGGCAGACTACCTGATGGATATGCAGTAGCCAGTTTGGGGTATTTTGCCTTGTCAAAAGCTGCGCCATTGCACTTGAGAAAACCCGCTGGCGGTGTTGCCTGCGGCCACGGAAGCGGAAAACCTGCCGGGAAAAATTTATCAAAATCTGATTCCAGCAAATACTGCGTATGCGGATCAGCCGCGGCAATATGCCCCGCCAGCTGTTGATCCACATATGACTTAACTTCAATGACGGCATCATCGACATATTTACGGGTTGCCAGTACCACGGACGGATCGATTTTCAGCGTTACCGCCTCGGTACTGCTGACGATCAGGATCACGCGAATGACCTGCACGCGCCCGCTGCCTTCCTGCAACTGCGGTTTATAGGTCTCCGCGCAGTTGGCAACTGCAATCATATCGCCGTCTTTATCAAACAGGCCGATTTCACGGATCCACCATCCGCCCACGTCTTCCGGTATGACCTGTTCCGCAATGATCTGATTGGTATTTACCGGGTCGATAGTAAGCATGTTAAGTTGCGCGCGGCGCAGCTCATGCGTCAGCGCGGTTTGTGCCGGGTTCGGTGTCGGTAGCGCACCATTGCCATCACCTACGGCCATCTGGGTGATCTCAACCTTCGCACCCAATGCCGTGGCGTTTGCCAGTTTTGCCGCCCCGATATTGGTTAACAGGGCAAAATATTTAGTCGCCACTTGAGATCTCCACGGTATCAATTAAATGGACTGCCGCGCCGGTGTAGTCACCACCGCCCACGGATATGGTTTCAGGAAAATAGGGGTAAACGGTCAGCGTATCGCCGATATAACATCCCGCCCCGGCTTCGATATACCCCTGCGACTGAAGCGAAAGAGAAAGGCCAGTAAGGTGGCGGCTTCTCGGCTTGGCATCGTCAATAAGGCGCTCAAGCTCAAGATAGGTTTCCTCCGTAATCCCCTGCTCCTGAATACCGATTTCGAGCTTGAATGTTCCCGGTTCTTCGCCGCTCTGCCACCACTCGATCACGCGAAGCAGAAAGCCGAACGGTTCAACGACGCGACGCAAAGCGGAAATAGTGCCCTTCTGACGGTGAACCAGCCAGGAGGCTTTAATCACCTGCCGCTTGGTCTGTTCTGACCAGTTCTTATCCCAGCGGTCAACTGACAGCGCCCAGGCGAGATAAGGCAGAAGATCAGCGGGGCATTCGTCCGGGTTCCACAGCTTGCGCAGATCAACAGGAATATCGGTAAGTCGCTCCGTCACCTTCTCTGTATTGCGCATAAAACCGCTGGCCGAAGGCGGCAGCATGTTCTTATTCATCAGTGCCCCCGGTTTCTATCGCGAAGGACTCGCACCGCGCTGCCTGCGTATCGGCGATCACAATATCGCTGGCAGGCTCCAGCAGCTCCACCCTCTGCACGCCCTGAACATGCAGCGCCGCCATAATGGCTGAGCGGGCAACGTCACGGCCAATCTTGCCCTGCTGATTCAGCCAGGACTGAAGCGCGTCCTGCGCGGCGGTATGGATTGGTTCAGACTCCGGGCCGGGATAGAAATACAGCATCGCATTGATCTGATAATTCACTATCTCTGCTGCCTGAACGGTCAGACGATCGGCAACGGGGCGCTTATCGTCAGCAGACAGCGCTTTATCCACCGTCGCCAGCAGTTCCGCACTGGCAGTGCCGTCACCTTCGGTAGACAGCACAGAGACCACCACCACAGCAGGCGACGGGCTGATCGCTTTGGCGTCCGCCACTTTGCCGCTGGCACTTTTGGCAAAATATTCATATGCACCGGTTGGCCCCGCCACGCTTAGCCCTTCAAACGCAGCCTGCGCGCGCAGACGCAGTGCGGTATCACTTTCTGTTACCGCGTCAGTGGTTGCCGTCTCCGGGGTTATGATCAGGCGTTCGGTGTTCAGGTTGCCCGCGAGATTATCAAGATCGGACGATACGGCATGGCTCAACATACACGCCGCCGCACCGTCATTAATCCGCTGCCTGAGCATCATTTCACGGTAAGCAACTACCTGGGCGATCACGTTCAGCGGTTCGGATTCCAGCTCCAGCGCGGCGGCAACAGAAGCCTGCTGTTCCTGCGGGAATGCCGCCAGCATGACGGCTTTGACCTCGCTGAGAATGACTTCAAAGTCCAGCACTTCGATAATTTGCGGCTGCGGTAGCTGCGATAAATCAACTGTTGCCATTGCTGCCACTCCTGAGCGTTAGCGCACTGCCTGCCGTCTGCATGGTTTCGGTGATAATACCGACCAGTTCAGCGGTAACAGCGCCATCCTTTGAATAACTGATATTGATGCCGTTCAGGGCAATACGCGGCTCCCACATCGTCAGGGCGATCACTGCCGCACTCATACATTGCAGGCGCGTCACTTCGTTCTGTGGTTCATCCAGCAGATCGGGGATCATGCTGCCGTAATCCCTCCGCATAACCCGGCTTGCCAGCGGCGTGGTCAGTATGTCGCGTACTGAATTCCACAGCTGATCTGTCTCGGTAAGCTGGCCCGTGCCGTCCGGGTTCATCCCGGTATAGCGGACTGTCATTTCGGCCCCCCTGTGTTGCTGCTGCCACCCTGCACACCACCATGCACGTGCGAATGAACCGTTACCCCGTTAGACGAAAGCGATCCGCCAGAATGGGTAATATTGCCCTTCATCGTGCCACCCTCCGACAGTTCGAACGTCCGCGCTTTCAGATGGTTGGTGCATTCTACAATTGGTGTTTCAAGCGTGACGCTGGCAGAGGCTTTGATATGTGCTGTCTTCATGCCCTGCGCTTCCAGCGCGCTGGCCTCTGCGTCATAGCGGAAAGAGGCACCGTCTGGTGCTGTCAGCACAATCTCTTTCAGGCTGCTGCCCGGCGCAGGGTGGTCACTGCTGTAGAGACTGCCGATAATGACCGCCGTTTCAGGGTTGCCACCGATACAGCCCAGCCAGACCTGCTCACCCATGGAAGGCGGCACCCAGATACTGAATGCCCCGGCGCGCGTGGTGGTCCAGCGCAGCCAGTCGGTCTGAAGTTCGCCGCTTTGCACGCGCACGCGCCAGCTCTCTTCATCAACGTCAATAACGACGCCGACGCGGAGGATATTTTCCAGCAGGCGGATCAGTTCAGCGCTCATCGTGCGGCACTCCCCAGGCTGTTAACCACCTGCTCCGTAATCATCCGCTCATCGCCAGCGGTAACGCCCAGCAGCTCTCGCACCGGATATTTAGCAAAAGCACCCGGCCCGACCTGATCGCGCTGGCCGTACTGGTGCACACGCGAAATGCGCGCGGTCACGCCGTCATAACCCACGGAAGTACCGCCAGCATCAGCGCGCATTTTGAGAAAGCGATAACTGCGCAACCTCTGAAACATCGGCACCTTCTTCGCAGTGCTGCGGCGCACTGAGCGCGTATTGATCTCGATGTAACGCTCAATATCGCTGCGGTAAAACGTGCGAATATCGTTGCGCTCTTCGTCAAAGCCGGTAATGGTTCGCCCGTATTTTCCCCGGCCACCGTGCCAGTTTTTCAGGCGGCGGATCTCACCCTGCCAGACAAAAACAATACCTTGTTGAGAGCGCAACACCCGGCGACGACGGGCAGGATATGGCGAGCCTTCAGGGTTTTGCTGTGCTTTGATGCGCTGTTGCTGGCTCTTTCGCAGTGCCTGGCCAATAGCGCGGGCAGTGCGAACACGTCCGGCCTGCGAGGTGCCCGCGAGTATGTCGCTGAATACCTGCTCCAGCTCACGGAAGAGATCGTTACTCATGCGCGTCAGCCTCCCACGTCACATCCTCAAAGATGGCGCTCCAGTCTCCGTCCGCTGACGGGATACGTGGTTTAGGTTCCGGCAAATGCTCCGCCCGGGGAATACCGTTTGTATCCAGAGTGACCTTCACACGCTCGCGCAGCGGCATTTCAAAAAGAATGTCGGCGGTATCGTCATTGTTGATAAGGGTCGTAAACTTAATGTCTCGGTTCTTCTCCGGGTTCAGTAGCAGATCGGGCTGGTTGTGCCAGAGCCATGCCATTAACGGCAACATGAAATCATCAATATCACCGGCAAAATTCATCACAAACAGCACCAGGGTATAGCGGTACATAAACGATGGTGTTTCGCCGGTCGTCTCGATATTCCCTTCTTCCACAAATACGGTGAAGGCTTCAGGGTTGGCCCTGCACCATTTGTTAGCGCGGATCAGGGTCTCGCGTAGTGAGTCAGCTTTCAGCATGGTGATACCTTCTTAACGCCCGAAACGTTCAATCGCGCCCGCAATGATCAGCAGATAAATAAGCGTCCAGTAATGGTGAGCGCTCAGGTAGTCGAATAAGGTCATGGTGTTGCCCTCGCGTGGTCAGTCAGTCTTTTCAGGCGGCGCAGATCGAGATCGGCTATCGCCGCCTTATCGGCGTTGCAGGTATCCAGCGCATCGCGCAGGCGATCACTCCAGATGGCTATCGCCCCCCACGTTACCGGGGCGGTCAGTTCCGGCGCTGGCGTTGCTGCCGTCAGGCTTTCCGGTACCGGCTCGTGCACGATTTTCATTTGCGGCTGCGGCGGTACGGTGTTGCAGGCTGTTACTGACAGAAGCAGGCACAACAGTGTTGGCACACGTATTGTCTTTGATGGCATCGCGCATGTTTTCACGTCGCTTTTCTCCCTGGGCGTTTCTTTGCTGTTCGGTTGCCCGCAACTGTGCAAGGACTTCGCGAGCGTCAGCAGTCAGTGCCCGCAGCTCTCCAACCACCTCACCATTACTCTTCACCTCGCGGGAAAGCACTTCATTGCGGACGGAGTCTTTACCGCGCTGATGTGTCTGCCAGAGCAAGCCACCAGAGGCCAGCGCCAGCAGCGCGCATAAAATGGCTGTAATCTTCACTTTCCAGCCTCCACGTCACGCAGGCACCACGCCTTAAAATCAGTTCTACGGTTAACCAGTCCCTGGCTACGTTTACCGCCGCTGTTCACAAAGTCTGTCAGCCGGTTACACATCGCCTGCCATTCATGCGCCTGCGCCTTCTTCCAGATGGTCGTGCGCTGCTTTCGCTTCTGGCCGTCCGTGAACCACATCAGTCCAGTACACCCAACATTAAGACCTGCATCCGTCATGGCCTCAAAGGCAGACTGCGGCATATGCGCGCCTTCAAAATTCTGGTTAATGCAGTTTTCAGCGTGCCGCATATCGTTAATCCAGCGACCGGCGATCTCGCTGTCGCTGTACTCACGCTTTTCAACGCGTCCGGTCGAACCAATTCCAACTGTCAGCACGCCAGCCGTGCAGTAGTAGGGCGTATTCCGGCAGTCTTCCCAGCCAGCAATCTTCTGCTGACCTTCAGGTGTTGTGCGCAGCGCGCCAGGACTTAGCGTGATACCCAGGGCAACAATGGCCGCAATGGAGCATTTTTTAATAAGCTGTTTCATCTTCCGGCTCATTCTGTTGCAGAAGGCCGAGCGCCCGGCGCTCTGACTCACTCATCTGCCTGTGTTCTGCCTGCTCAAGGATCTGGTTAATCAGTTCGTTGCGACGCTTCTGCCCCCGTTCGATGCGGGCGCGATAGAGCCATCCACGGGCACCAAAAACCATCCCGACGAGAAGACCGGCCAGCGCAATCTTTTCGCTCAGTGTCATAACGCCGATACTCGTGACCATTGCTGACATGGTGAATGTCAGCCAGTCATTCAGGCGGTGAAAGAAACTTAATCCCATAACTGCACAATCTCCTGTGTCGCTTTACGCGCGATTTCCGGCAGCTCAATCTCCTGACCGGCATTAAGAAAAACCTGCTGGCTCAGTCCTGGATTGGCAGATAACACTTTTTCGGTCACGCCCTGCGTGGTGCCGTAGTGACGCCAGCAAAGCAAATCCACCGTATCCCCCTGCAATGCCTTCACTTTCATCAGCAAAGCTCCGCATAGAGGCGCGGCGTGTCGCGAATGTCGGCGATACTCCAGCGGGCATCCCGCCAGAGATCATCCCGTTGCAGGTCAAGCGCGGCGGCGTCTTTTTCGCCTTTCGCCGTGGTATCAACATCGCGATAACCTTCAAGTACCAGCGCCCTGGCAATCGAATAAACCGCACGCCGGAAGCGGTACACCTTCACGTTTTCACCGTTGATAACCAGCTTTTCCATCTCACCTGACGGCAGGACGGAGGGCACATCTTCCAGCGTGTGAAAACCTGCTTTGAGCTGACCGGCGCGCCAGTCCAGCAACTGCGCGGTAACATGGGCTACCGCTTCCGTGGTGACGTGCATCAGCCTGGACGTAGTGATACCGCCAGTTATACGCGCGGCCAGACGGAGATCGGCCAGTTTAATCACCGGCCAGAAGTCCCCGGCACTGACGGTGGTATCACCATCATCAACATCGGGGGTATCACTGTCGGCAGGCAACACGCGCTTATTTGCCACAAGGCTGCTCATGCACTTATCTCCCATAAATCAGGCGGTGGGCGGGTGCTTAAAAGACCGTATACGGGCAGATATCCACCCGCGCCGCCTGTCGGACGGGGCCGAAGTCGTTAATTCTTTTTCTGGCTGGCAGGTTTGCGCTTGGTCGCTTTGCCCGTCACCGTCTTAGTCGTGGTTTTGCGCGTTGGCGCGTTACCTGCTGCGCTGGCGGTGGCGATCTTTTCAGGAACAGGCTCTGCAGTACCGTCAGTTTTGTCGGTGCTGGCCGTATCGCCTTCACCCGTGCCGTCGTCCGCAGACAGCTTCTTAACTTCACGGGCAAGCGTGGCGATCTCTTTTTTCACCCCGGCATTAGGATTTCGCGTCAGCGCCTCACGGAACAGCGCCAGCGCCTCAGCTTTGGTCGTGATATCAGTCGCACCACGGCGGGCAAGTGCACGGGCCTTGCACAACTTGGCGCGCACCACATCCGGCATATCACTGTCGGCGACAATTCCCGCCACTTCGTCAAGCACTGCGATACCGGACGACAAATCAGCGTCGGCATCAGCAGCCGCGAGCGTCAACAGTGGCTTGCTCATTTCTTCAGTCAGGAAGGTCGCTGCCGTGCGGTTGAAGTTATCCGGCAGCGTCAGCCCGTGGCGTACCACGTAGCGCCCCAGCCTCAACGCAAGCGCATAGTCACGACAGTCAATCGCCCAGACCATTAGCCTGGTAATGACTTCATCCTGCCGCCCGCTGTCGCCGTCGAGCGTGCCTTCAATCCATCCCTCGTATTCAGGCAGCATGGATTTCTTCATTTCGGCTTTGGTTTCTTCGGACTGCACGCCGCTGAGGCGGGACAAGTCCATACGCAGGCGATGCAGAATTTGCTCATGCGCGGTGCGCTGGATATCGGATTCTTCATCCGCCTGGCCCCGGCGCTCTGCCATGACCTTCTGAAAATGTCGTTGTGCCGGTGTTAACATCGTCACTTCTCCCCGTCATGGGGGGGGGGGGGGCCCCCCCCGCGGGGGCGAGCCGCGCCGGGGGGGGGGGGGGGGCGGGGATGGGGGCAATAAACCAACAATAGGCGAGTGTTGAATTAAAAAGTGATAGTTTTGGGTGGG
>NZ_JAKLRZ010000034.1:0-31166 GCF_021892025.1 Enterobacter cloacae complex sp. ECC445
CCCCCGGCGCGTCCCCATTAACTTTATAAATCGGTTTTGGGGGGGTTTAAACCCTCGTATTTCCCCCCGGCGTGGGGGGGCCACCCCCCCCCCGCTTCTGTCACTCGCCTGCCGGTTCGGCCTGGGCGAACTGAATGCCGTCAATGAACGCAACATTGCCGTAGTCTTCAATGACGAAGTCATCGTTTGACGACTGATACGTTGCGACACGGTTGTATTCCGGCTCTTCTTTGATCGTCCGGCGCAGACCGCCACGCTGGTAGTACACCGACAGGTTTTTGAACGGCGTGATCAGCACGCCATTTACCGGGAAGTAAGGCGCGATAAAGGTCGGCATATTGCCTACGCGCTCCTGCGCGACAATAAGCTGACCGGCCAGCATTTCGGTATTCGGGTTGGTCTGGCTTAAGGCGTTGATGGCCGAGAAATTGCTGCTCGTCAGCAGGTCGCCCGCCAGAATCACCACGTTATCCGGGTTACGTTTGTGCCATTCATCCATCAGGCTGTTTTTGGCGTCGTACACCGCAGCGCCAATGTTGCCGTAGGTGCCTTTTGCAACAATCTTGTTATCTTCATCGCGCGAGGTGATCGTCACATTGGAAATGACGCGGTGCGGCGCTTCCTGGCGGATTTTTTCCAGCCAGCCAATGCCACAGTCCTGCAACAGCGGGTTAGCGGCACGGTCAGACGGGTCGCTGTACTTCACGCCGTTAAAGCCAATCATGATGCGGTCAAGCGACATCTGGCGGGCCATCGCCTTACTGATCAGCGGCTGGAACTCCGGCATGTGCGCCCACGCATCAAGCTGTTCATAGCTGATGCCGTAGTCATAGTTGACCTTGCGGCACATGTAATCGAACGGCTCCATTGAATGATTTGAGCCAGGGTTGCGACGACTGGTAACACTGTTATTAACGCCAGCCATCGGGCCTTTGCTGCCGATCAGGACTTTCTGACCGATCTGCTGGTTGACGCCAAAAACGTTAATTTTGCTCAGGAAAGAATCATCCTGCTGTGCGGCCTGCTCAAGGCGCTGCTGACGCGTCGGATCTACGGCAAATTTTGCAGCAACGGCGGCGGTTGATACGCCGTTGAGCTGTGCCTGCCGGGCGATGTACTGATCAAATAGCTGGCGGGTATTGTTATCCATGTTCTCTGCTCTCTTTGTGAATATCAGTAATCAGCCAGTTGCGCGTTAGCGCCACCGCTCGCGGGTGCCCGCTGGCTGAAATTGCCGTCTGTGCTTCCCAGCTTGCTGGTCAGCGCGGCAAGGTCGGAGGTCAGCTTCTGAATGGCCTGGCTGTCCTGCTCGCGGGCGCGGCTTAGGTCGTTGAAGCTGTCCAGCAGAACGGCATGGGACTGGGCGACGTTCTCCACGGCGTCACGCACCTGGCTGAATTGCTCACCGTCAGATTTACGGCCTTTGCCGATAATCCCCATGACGCGCGCGAACCACTGTTTACCCTCATCGCTGCGCTGCTCAGCCAGTTCGATGATTTCTGCCTCAATGGCATCGGTGAACAGCGGGGCTTCACCCTGCTGATTGTTGAAGGACATAACCTGCTGACGCTGCTGCGCGGCAAACTTCAGACGCTCGGTGCCGAGGCTCGCCGGGGTATCGGTCATTGCCAGCCCCATGACATAAGCCTTGCCGTTAAGCGCAAACTGCGGGTGCAGCTCAATGCTGGAGTAAATTTTCTTACCTTCTTCCGTCAGCTTCTTCATGCGCTCAGAAGGTTCAATCTCGGCGTAAAGCGCGGTGCGTCCGGCGAGCGGGCCTTCGCTGATATCTTCAGCACTCAGCGCCGTCACATCCCCCATTGCGCCGAAATCACTGCCGGGGAACGGTGAAAGATAGTGCTCCACGTTGACGCGTGCGCCGTACACGTCCGGGCTGTAGTTTGCTGCTGCATCACGAAGGTGCTCAGGGCGAATCTCACGCCCGTCAACGGTTGCACCAGAGACAGCAACGCGGAATTTCTTACGGGCTGGTTTAGCTGCGCTAGCCATGTCGATAATCCTGTTGAGTGGTTTCTGTACGGTCATGATGGCAGAGCGTAACTTGCTGTCTCAACGAGGTTTTGTTGTCGGAGGAAGGCGAGACCTTAAAGTGGGCGATAGGGGGATCGCGCGCGGGGTAATCTTCACCACATCAACGGTGGAGGGCAGATGATACAGGACGCTTTTGTACGTCAGAGAGCAAAACAACTTTACTGGCAGGGCTACCCGCCAGCGGAGATCGCGCGTCTGATGGGAATTAATCAGAACACAATTTATTCATGGAAAAAACGCGATGAATGGGATGAAACGCCGCCCGTCCAGCGCGTCAGCCAGTCTATGGATGCCCGCCTCATCCAACTGACGGACAAGAAAGACAAGACAGGGGGAGACTTCAAAGAGATTGATCTGCTTACCCGGCAACTGAAAAAGTTGTCTGACGGACACCAGGCAGAGACTGGAGCGGGCAAAAAGCCGCGCAAGCGCAAGCAGAAAAATCACTTCACCGAAGAACAGATCGTCGCGCTGCGGGAGAAAATACTGGATTCGCTGTCGTGGCATCAACGTGGCTGGTATGAGCAACGCCACCACCGAAACCGCATGATACTGAAGTCCCGCCAGATTGGCGCAACCTGGTACTTTGCCCGCGAGGCGTTACTTGATGCGTTGCGTGATGATGTGAAATACCCGTACCAGCGCAACCAGATATTTCTGTCTGCATCCCGCCGCCAGGCTCACCAGTTCAGGGGATTCATTCAGAGAGTTGCCGAAGAGGTAGATGTTGAGCTTAAGGGGGGCGACAAAATTGTACTGAGTAACGGCGCAGAGCTGCATTTCCTCGGCACGTCTGCGGCGACGGCGCAGTCCTATACGGGCAACCTGAAGTTTGACGAATTCTTCTGGGTCAGCAACTTCACCAATCTGCGAAAGGTTGCAGGTGCGATGGCAACGCTGAAGGGGCTTACGCGTACCTACTTTTCCACGCCGTCAGGCGAGACCCATGAGGCCTACCCGTTCTGGACGGGCGATCGCTGGAATGAGAAACGCCCGAAGGCACAGCGCAAAGCGTTTGATGTGGGCTGGAAAACGCTGAACAGTGGCTTGTTATGCCCGGATAAAACCTGGCGCCAGATTGTCACCCTGAAGGATGTGATAGAAAACGGCTGGGAATACACCGACCTTGAAGAGATCCAGGATGAAAACAGTGAGGATGAATTCCGCAACCTGTACATGTGCGAGTTCGTTCGCGATGGCGAGTCAGCCTTCAACCTTAACGCACTGATTGGCTGCGGAGCAGATGGTTATGACGAATGGCCGGACTGGAAGCCTTTCGCGTCCAGGCCGATGGGTAATCGCCCGGTCTGGATAGGCTATGACGCCAACGGCAGCAGCGGCAACGGTGACAGCGGCGCGATTTGCGTTGTGGTTCCGCCACTGGTGCCGGGCGGTAAATTCCGCACGGTGGAAACGGAACAGGTGCGCGGCCTTGAATTTGAAGAGCAGGCGAAAGTTATCGAAAACTTCACCTTCAAATACAACGTTCAGCATGTCGGCATCGACGTGACGGGCGGTAATGGTGAAGCCGTTTACCAGATAGTGAAGAAGTTTTTCCCGATGGCGATGCCCTACACCATGTCAATGACGTCAAAGCGCGCCCTGGTGCTGAAAATGCTACAGCTGATCCGCGCCGGGCGATGGGAATATGACCGCAGCGAGCGCGCCCTGATAAACGCCTTTAACTCTGTTCGCAAGGTAAAGACGCCGGGCGGATTCATCACCTATGACACTGACCGCTCGCGCGGCGTCAGCCACGGGGATTTAGCCTGGGCGACTATGCTCGCCATTATTAACGAACCGCTGGGCCAGGAGAGTGGCAGCGGCGGGTTTGCTATGGAGTTCTGATGAAGAAGCGCACCTACAAAAACAAACACACTGCCAGCAGCGGCAGTGCCGGACAGCCTGATATCTCTGACGCGCTCAGAAGCGATCCGGCGCTAAGAGCCTTCACGTTTGACGGGCCATATTCAGTGACAGACGGCTACGATCTGCTGGACAGCATGTGCTGCGTCGATAACGGACGGTACTACGAAACACCAATAGACTGGAAGGGGTTAATCCGTGCGTTCGCACAATCCCCGCTGCATCAGTCGGCGCTTTACTTCAAACGCAATGTGCTGACCGGGTGTTATATCCCTCACCCATTACTCTCACGTCAGGCCTTCTCTGCTTTTGCGCTGGACTGGTTTGTCTTCGGCAATGCCTACCTTGAACGTCGCTCTAACCTCCTGGGCGCACCGCTCAAACTCCAGCATGTTCCGGCCCTGAACACACGGCGGGGGAGTGACCTTGATACTTACTGGTTTATCCGGCAGTGGAAAGATGAATACGAGTTTAAGACGGGGCAGATCTGCCACATCATGAACCCGGATATTCATCAGGAAATCTATGGTATGCCTGAATACATGGGGGCGCTGCTGTCCGCCAGCCTGTCCCATTCTGCCGACAGGTTCCGCAAACTCTACTATGACAACGGCTCTCACGCCGGATGTATTCTCTATGTCGGTTCGGAGAAGGTGGATCAGGAAAGCATAAAGGTGGTGCAGAAGACGCTGTCGCAGGCTAGAGGTAAAGGCTCCTTCAAAAACGTGCTGATCCACGCACCGGGCGGCGGCAAAGACGGCGTGCAACTGTTGCCGTTCAGCCAGATATCGGCAAAGGATGAGTTTCTTAACATCAAATCAGCAACGCGCAACGATTTACGCGACGCTCATCGCATCCCGCCGCAACTGATGGGCGCAATGCCGGAAGGCAACGGCTCGCTAGGTGATGTTGAGAAGGCCGCGCGCGTCTTCGCCATTAACGAAATGTTGCCCGTGATGGAAGCCATGAAGGGCGTCAATGACTGGCTCGGTCAGGAAGTGATTCGCTTTAATCCCTACGCTCTGCTCAAAGACGAGTGATCCGCACCATCCGCCGCACATCCTGCGGCGGTTATCCTTCAGTAATTTTCAATCTTCGCATGACCGGCCACCACCCGATCACCGCCCGGTACGACCTTTAACGCCCCTCACTCAGTGCGCATGCGCGCCATTCTGGCTGGTGCAAACTGCAATCGACCCGTACGCATCCATAATCGAGAAAGCGCGCGCAGAAAGCAGGGAAGGCCAAAGCATGGCATTTAAAGGCATCCCCTTCAGACCCCTGTCGCGTGGGCTGTTCCCCCGTCACCTGCGCGCGACATTTGCTTCGCTTTTTGTGCATTTGGCGCTCCGGTGCCAGTCCGCACCGCCACAGGGCGGAAAGGACAAAATTAGCTTCAAAAAAATTGTGCAAATTTGTGCATAAATGTGCATTAATATTACGAGCTAAGATTTATTATAACTTCGATTGAGTGTTAGGAGTTATTCTCTATTTACTGAGGCTGATATTGGAAAGAACAAGCAAGGTTCTTTTTGTGGCTAAAAGGTTTATGCGTGTTTTGTTAAAACATTGGACGCAATTATATGCTAGGAAACAATATGATTTTAGAACGTGCAGTGGATACAGTAAAAAAATTTAGAGGTAAAAGATTTCGTCTTGATTTTTTGTTTCTTTTTTTAACTACATGGACATTGATAAGTGCCGGGTCATTAGCACAGGCTTATATATTTAAATTCATTACTAGTGATAGCTATTCAATTTATAATAGTGCATTCGAAAGTGCTATAAATAAAATGCCAGATATAAGTGGGTTTATAGTTGAAATGTACTCATTGAATTATAATTTCAACTATGTGGCGGCGTTATTCATCGTACTTGTTGTATTATCATTTCAAACTGGTGTTCAGGTTTTTTTTGCTGGGCTGATAGGTTCTTTTCTGCTGATATCTATTGCAGATACTTTCTCATTAATGATATATGGTGGAATGTCCTTTCAGGCGTTGGCTGAATGTTACATATCCAACTTAATTGGCTCGCCAATAGTTTCTTCGTACTTGGTGTGCATTTTTTACATTAAGAAGATGTGTTTAAGTAAAACTAATGTTAATAATTTCATGCAGCACTTTACAAGCTATGTATTATATCTCATTATTTGTATGTCGATAACGATAATGAGCTATTATTTAGTTTGCTTTTTCTACCGGCCTACAGTTGTGGATTTTAAAGTCTCTACGTCAAAGAAAATATCTGGGGTTTATTTTATGACTGATTCAATAGATCCAGCGGCAAAAAAAAATCAAGAAAAATTTTCTATTTTAGGTAAGCCTGTACAATTAGAAAATGCAGTGAGCGTTTATGGGAGGTCTGATGGTATTTATTCTGAATTTAAAAAGAATGAAACATATAAAATAAAAATTAGTCTGTTGACGAATTGTGTTGATGGTATAAATTTGAATGGAGTCAATGATTCCCTGACCTTTGAAAATGTTCAGTCATTTTCTCTTAAATCATCAGATGATATGTCTATAATAAATATAAAAGATAAGGATGGGCATTTTAAAAGTAGCGATGAAATAGTTAATATGTTTTCAATTAATAACAACGCATCAGGCGGTGTATCCGTCAACAAAAAAAATAATGGGGCATTATATTATTATCCTTCTGATTCTAATTCCAAAATATATTTTATGAATTCTTCTGCAGATGGAGAAAGAAGTCAACCTTACAAAAAAATATCATTCACCTTAAATATCAATGGATTAGATAAAATTTTTGAGGTGAGGGTAGGAAAGTTGAGAAATGAAAATAAAAATAAAAAATTAATATGTAAAAATGAAAATATCAATAAATACAGTAAGGCGGAACATCTGGATATAGATGAGGCGTTACTAGTTGGTGTCTTAGTTGATTTAGAACCGGAATCAAAAAGAAATTTATTCTCACCAGTCGTAAGTGCCGATGATAGTCATTTTGTTATGAAAAGCTCTTTGCTTGATATAGTAATCAAGGATGCCAAAAAAGAAAATTCATTAAGAGAGTTTTATGATAGTGGCTACGTTGGTGGATTCCTACTGTATTCATTTGAAAAATTATCTTTAAATGGTAAAAATGTTGATTCTAATGATACTGATACTGTCATGTTTTTAGGGGATGATATATACGCTCATATTTCAGAGGACAATAATCTAGTTGTTTCCGGGAGGGCTAATCTATTCTATCGAAATTCTATACGTGAAAATAAAACATTATGGGAGCTCTCTAGTGAGAATACGACTATTTTGGGACTCTTTGGTACAGCAATTCTTGGGTTGGTTGCGTGGCTGAGTAATAAGTTACTAGGCGCAATTAGAAAGGATGAAAATATTAATCATTTTTAGAAAGTTAAGAATAAACTTGAGGAATCATAATCACAAGTTTTTACCAATTTTCCATTAGAGTATAAAACGCTCACCTAAACTAAAGGTGAGCGTTTACTTATTATTCGTCAAATGGGTAATCTTTCGACAAGGTTACGTAGTTATCTACAAGCCAAGATCTTATTTTTTTTGTGCTCTGAATATCTGATGGCAGATGTTCATGTATCATCCACTCGCACGTTCTACGAGTAGTTTTTGATAAATCGCCCCCGCCTTTGGCTTTGAGAGCGTTAAGGAAATAAAGAATTTCATACAACTCTTTTCTATTTAGACGTTGATTGTCTGAGAATATAACATCAGGATTGTCAGATACAGACTCAGCATTATTAGTATATTCATCTTTATAGATTAGATCTTTTACTACCAATTTACCCATGTCATATTTTTTTCTTCCCATGAAAGCCCATGATTTAGATGTTAATAAACCTTGTCGATTATCAGTAATTTCTGCGATTAAGTGTCGCCCTTTGCTTTTATTGTATTTGTTAAATGAAGCGCTTAGATCCTTAGCAGAAGCATCGGAGACTATGTAAAAGGAATTAGGCAAGTCGTAACGCCAAGAACGAATTTTGTCCTCATTTTCGATCCATGTTTTGACCTGCTCCCTTGAACCAGCAGTGTCGGAGTAATTGAAGATATATAATTTAATCACACAGACTCCTTATCAATTACTTTTTCTTCATTGGAAATTGCTGGTCTAGCATCAAGGCTTATAATTTCAGGATTAGAAATCACTTCTAAGCTACGAACGTCAACAGGCCCAAGGGAACCTTTTTCCTCAATCAATTCAAGGGCTTGCTTCTTTAGTTGGTAACCCTCAGATTGAAGTCTATCTGGACTTCTTATCGCAAAATATGCATAAAACATAATTGCTGCGGTGATCGGTGCAATTGCAGCAAAACTGAAAACCCATGAAATCTCTCGCTCAGCATAAAAGATAATCAGAAGTGAAGGCAATGAGATCAATCCACAAATCCAAAGCATTGGATTCAAGACATTTTTAACTGTAACTTTTTCTATAGAACTCTGCGTTCTTATACCCAATCGGTCAAACATACGATGCCTCACAATACCTTGAGTTATTTTTTATCCATGAACATCCAAATGTATTCTGGCTCTTGATGGGGTTTCAAGCAATAACAATTATGAGGTGGTGGTAAACAAAACATTTTTAAGGCAGTTTTGACTAAATTGCACTCAATCTGTTTTTGATAAGCCTAAATTTTTGGCACCTAGATACAATTAATTCCTATCTCTCTATTCTATTGAAATAGCTAAAAGTATGATAGTTTGATTTACTATTTGCAAGGCAGAACTCGTTATGCGCAATTGAATGTAATGACGCAACCCATTGAAATTAATGTATTAAATTCAGTTTATGATAGTGTTTTTCGCCAGCGTTTGATTAATAAATCAGCTTTATGCAACGCAATTGTTTTGCGCCAACGCATATCTGCACCGGTCACAATCAATTCCCCCGTTCCCGGCTTAGCCCGATATGTCGTATCAAGTGCCGTTACTTCTCCCCCTTGAGCCAGCTTTATCGCCTGTACCGGATTGATTGAAATTTTTCTTAACTTCGCCCACCTCATAATTTCCTTGGCCAGGGATT
Organism: Enterobacter cloacae complex sp. ECC445; assembly: GCF_021892025.1. Lineage (NCBI taxonomy): Bacteria > Pseudomonadati > Pseudomonadota > Gammaproteobacteria > Enterobacterales > Enterobacteriaceae > Enterobacter > Enterobacter cloacae complex sp. ECC445. Next base: position 8,947 of record NZ_JAKLRZ010000034.1, read on the forward strand.
CAACTTCCTCGCTTACCACGCTTTCTTCCAGGCGAAGAGCATGTGCTGCCTTCATATAGCTTTCAGCCCTGGCCCGGTCATAGTCGCTGCAATCACCGGCAGTAATGCTTAAAGCGAGCGCTTCAAACAGATCAGCAGGTGAAACACGCTGATTTGATTTGTGGTTTCTGATGTCTTCGGCAATCTGTTCTCTCTGATCTCTGCTTAACTGACCGATTTCAAATTGTTCTGGCTGCACTTCGCCAGCTGGCACAGTGAGATTTGGCGGATAAACAGGTGGTGAATCTGTGTGTTTTTTGTACTTAGTACAGTTATTGACACGAGTCCAAGAGGGCGCAGACGCGCCCTTAAGGTCAAAATCCGGATCGGCGTGGTCTGAAGATTTAGGTTTCATCTTCACAATTCGATAAGAATGGAGGCGCGTTTCTACGGGCGGAATGCTGGAAGCAGGCATAACCAAACCCTTAATAGATTTCTGATATTCGCCATAGCTGGTCGGCTCGTTTTTGTATTGATACCAGGCGCGGAGGACAAGCCTGGAGCGGGAAACAAAAGGGCCTCCCTGCAAAGTGATGTAACCCTGCCAATCTCCCGCATGAGCCGCGCGATGCAGCTCTCCAAAGACAGGGCTAACTTTGTCAGCTAACTCCTGATTTCTCAGGCGACGCAGCTCACGCCAGACTGACACTGGCGCTCCCCCTACAAACTGGAATTGCCGTATACCCCAGCATGACGCCCAGGCTGTTGCGTGCTTAGCGGTTTCCTTCAGAGGGCGTCCACTTTCATGATCGCTCTCGCCGTCAAGAGCGTAACCATCAATGTTTTTTGAGATGTATTTGACGACATAACCCGTAGCGCTACCAAGAGCTGGATCAATCGGCTTAAGTTCAAAGCGGGGCTGCTTACCAGACTTGCCAGTTAGCTCTTCCGCATCCTCACGCGTTGCGTAGTCTTCCATAACCTCTTTCAACTCCGCAGTGTGCTCTGGGGCTGTAAACAGCAGGCCATGCCAGTGCGGAGTACCGTCATGATGGGATTCAGCTACACGAAGACCGAAAACAGGAATTTCGCGGCGTGCGAGTTCAGCGCGAATCTGTTGCCAAATTTGATTGAGATACCGCTGTGAACGGCGTGGGCTTGCTCCGTTCCACTTGTGGTTACGGTGTCCAAACGCGGTATAGGCATGATATTTAGATGGGGCCGTGAGCGTGAAGAAACTTCCGGCATAACCGCTTTCCGTTGCCACCTTCTCAAAACCACCAATACGCGTCATAAGTTCTACACGGCGTTTTTCAGGGTTCGATACGCTTTTATCAATCTGCTCTATCAGCGACATGCGCTCACCAGTAACCTGATCTTCAAGTTCCAGGCGGCTCATGATTTCCCTGCTACGTTTGCGGCGCGCATCCCACTGTTTAACGTGATTTTTGCTGCAATAGGGGGAAACATCACGGCGCACATCACCAAAGGCAATATGCAGATGTTCACGCCAGCGGCGCGCGTACTTTCGCAGCAGGCGTGACCAAAAACGATCATCAAGAATTTTTCGAATTGAAGCGGCCATTTCATCAAGTGGCATTTTGCGCCGTGAAGCCCAGGGCGCGATTAGCCCGAAGTAAGCAATTAGCCTTGAGCCTTCACGCAGCATTCGTTTGCTGTAATCCACAGGGCTAAGTACAGCACAGGTTTCACTCACTTCAGCTAAGGCAGCATTTGCATAAATAGCGATATCCTGAGCAAGTAAATCAATATCTTCGTCCGTGCTGTCAGCCAACTGATTGAACCGGCGCGTTAGCTCACGAAGGTTTTCAAACGTATGAAACAGTGGGTCTAATTCGGAAGAAATGATCCAGTCGCTGCCAACAGGCACGGCGTATTGCTCTGTAACTGCTCGCACGTGGGGAAGGTCGCGTGCCACGATATTGCGAAGGGTTAACTTTGCGATGTGACGCCCTTTGTCAGCGTGTACGGCATTTATGCGGGAGGAAACGCGGCGGCGGATAAATGTAGGTAGTGGCTTGAGGGTATCTTCAACCCACGCGAAAAACTCCTGCTCTTGACCCAGTTCATATAGATCAACAGCGGGAGTCTTATCGACAGCGATGGCTTGTTTGGGTTCATTCCACGGATAGGCGTACCGGGCCGCCTCGTTAAAGCTGCCCGGTTTATCCGTAGTCATAGAGTGAACACGACGCGCCTGAGTCACCGGCTCACCCTAGATTGTCACAGTGTCGCCGGGCTTTACTTCCCGCGCGTCACGTTCGGAATAACTGATTATCTCGGTGTTGCTGTAACCACCCTCACTAAGAACCTCAACGCGCGTGATCCAGAAATTACGGTATGGGCGCACGTCCAGAACCTTAGTTACTACCGCCTCAACTGTATTCATCAGAACACCTCCTGATCTTCAAAAGCACCAGAAGCCACCATTTCTGAATAAGTCGTATCGCCCATTACAGCACCACAATCAGGACAGCCACCGCCTACGCGCCCACAGCAATCACAGACACGCAGAGTGCCAATCACCTCGCCAGCCAGATTACGAGTTTTAGCCCCAACTGAGCGCCGAACTTCAAAAGGCTTAAGGGTGAACGGGTAATAAATTTGGCGCGTGTCCGCGGTGTCACTACCTGAAAAAACGGACACACAACCTTCATTGTTATGAGCGGCGATTAATGCCCCAACCAGGTCACGGTGATCAGTTGCCGTGAAGGGCTTTCCATAAGCTGTGAAATCAGCCGTTGCGCTGGCTGGCAGGTATGGCGGATCACAGTAAATTACTGTGTTTTCAAATACACGGCTGGCAACAGGAATGGTGTAGCGGAAATCCGCACAAAGAAACTGAGCGCCTTTCTGATATGCCCTTTTAGCAAAGTGCTGAATCTCCGCCACAGGGAAAATTGGCTTGCGGCGATGTCCAAAAGGTACATTGAATTCATTCTTTGCATTTACACGATACAAACCGTTATAGCAGTGACGATTCAGATAAAGGAATAGGGCGGCGAATCTTATAAACTCTTCAGGATAATACAGCCTGTCATCGCGCCCTTTATTATCAGTGCAAGAACGAAAATCACGATTGAATACATTAAATTCATTTCGATACTGATAATATGATTCTTTATTATTTCCGCCTTCAAAAAGTTCAGCGGCGGCATTCAACAAACCTTCAGTGTTACTTTTCAGAATCGAATAAAAATTGATAAGCGCGGCATTGCTATCGCACAGAATATAAGTCTTATAGTCAGTATTCAGGAAAACACTGCCACTGCCCACGAAAGGCTCAACCAGGCAATCACCTTGGGGCAAAGCATCAACCACATGTGACATAGCGCGAGACTTGCCGCCCGCCCAGATAAGAGGGGAGTTAAACATTTTTACGCTCCTTGTTTACTGCGACCTGTTCTCTGTTGACGATCCAATCTTCCAGGCAGCGGTAAATTTCATTAGTGGAAAGCTTTTCTTTCTTCATCAGGTTTAATTTGATACGCAACAACCCAAGCAGGTGTGCGCGGTCATTTGTTTGAATGGTCATGTTCAATCCTCTGAAAAAAGATAAAGCGAAGCCCCGGCAAAAATGCCGTATATAGATCAGTTCAAAGTGTCGTTATTAAATCAGCGCGTGCTGTTATTCCAATACGCTTCTAATTCTGCGGAAAATAATTCGCAAATCGAACCGCCTGGAAGAATTGAAAATTGAATGCCTGTTTCTTTACAACGTACCTCAAAACCATTTCGCGCAATATCGGAAAGAGCCATACCCTGAACAACATTACGTGATCTGCTGTATTGATGATCGGGGCCGTAACCACTACGCGATAAAGTGCGCGCACCATTTTGCCTTGTCGCATTCAAACGGTTTCGAGCTTCGATAACTGCCGCTGTTGAAGTTGCCATTAGTGCCTCCGATGTAGCTGATCGATAGTCTGTCGAGCTTGAGACAATCCGAAGTCCAGCCCCAGATAATTACCATCTTTGGTTATTTGATAACGCTGACGTGAATACGGCTTTTTGCGTGGCAGCTTCAGGATTGTGAAGCCGCGATAGATTGCTGTTTTGCTGTTGATCTGGATAAGCATTTTAATCCCTGTACCTGTATACCCGCTGTTGTCATGCAATGCGGCGTTGCTGGCTGTGACTGTGCCGCTTGTGCGTTGAATGCTGGTTACCAGTTACACGGCGATATGTTTTCTTATCTCGCATCAATCGATCAATGAAGTGCTTTTCTTCCGGGGTAATCAGGGCGCGGCAGTGTGCCACTGCATCCCAATATTCTTGCAGCATGATGAAACGCTTAGGGCGCTTCGAACCAGGCATGCCTTCACGATGTACTGGCAATTGTGCGCGGTCCATCAGGTTGCGAACGCTCTTTAACGTGCGCCCAGTCAGATAAGCAAACTCAACTGGCGTGACGAAGATTTGTTTTTGCAATTCTTCGGTATTCATATCCCGGATGCTTTCAGCCTGCGCGCTGGTCATTTTGCACGTGCGAGCAACGCGGGCATTGTCTAACGGGAATTGGCGTAAATGTTGAGATCCCGAAGTTAAATTGATTTCTCGTGATTCTGTCATTTGTTAGACTCCTAAGTTAACCATTTATGAGGCTTACTAAGTTCATTTATGGCTTGTATGACATTGTCTCGACTTGAGCTAAATGTCTCGTATGTAGGTAACTATATGGAGAACTCGTAATCGTGTCAATTTCCCAAGGCGAAAAACTAGCCCTGATCCGTGACTCTGAAAGGCTAACAAAACAACAACTTGTTGATTTAGTTGGGCTTAACTACACGACTTATCACGGATATGAACGCAATAAATCCAAAATGACTTTAGAGGCAGCTGTAAAAATCTTCGGACATCCCAGATTCAACAAATATCAAGACTGGTTCATGTACGATCGGATCGACCCAAGTCGGGGCCAGATCGCACCGGCTCTCGCACACTATGGGCACGAAACAACTCAATCAGACCACTCCGGGAAACAGATTGGTTAACTTTATATAAACATTACATTTTCACTATTTGTTACCAGGATAGTGAATTCACCATTGGAGGGCTTCACTATGTCAGTTAAGAAGCTCGAAGATGGACGCTACGAAGTTGATGTAAGGCCGCGCGGGCGCGATGGAAAACGCATTCGGCGGAAGTTTGATAGAAAGGCAGATGCCCACGCATTTGAACGCAGTATCATTGCCAAATTTCAGAATCATGATTACCTGAACAAACCGGCAGATAAACGAAAACTAAGCGAGTTTATTGCGCTCTGGTGGCAGTTGATCGGACGAAACAAAAACTATGCAAATCGCAGATTGAGTGCGGTTAACTGTATTTGCCAAGATATGGGTGACCCTATGCTTTACCAGCTTGATGCACGATGCATTATTGATTACCGGGCATACCGACTGGAGCAGGGGATCAAGGCTTCAACGATAAATCATGACCTTTTCGCCTTGAGTGGGATTTTCAAGTCAATGGCGGAGATCGACGAGTTCCACGGAGAAAACCCCGTGACGTCTGTTGCCGCGTTGAAAGAACCCAAAACCGAAATGTCATATCTCACTCAGACCGAAGTTGATCGGCTTTTGTCGTTATGTACGGGTGATTACTACCGCATAGCAATATTGCTGTTGGCTACCGGTGCGAGGTGGGGGGAGGCATACAATCTGAAAGCGGAAAACATTGTCGGTAACAGAGTCATGTTTACCCTGACAAAAAACGGCGAAAGGCGCGTTGTTCCGATATCGGATGATATCGCCAGGATAATTAAACACAGGGAATCAGGGCGGCTTTTCCGAGTCAGTTACAAGACATTCCGTTTGAGGATGAAAGAAGCAAAGCCCAACTTGCCAGATGGACAGGCGGCCCACGCTTTGCGGCATACGTTCGCAACGCACTTCATGATGAAGGGGGGCAACATCATTGCCTTACAGCGAATTTTGGGTCATGCGGATATTTCGCAAACGATGGTTTACGCACACTTTGCACCAGACTATTTACTGGACGCTGTGAGCTATAATCCTCTAAGTGGAATGTCCACATTGTGTCCACACTCTGGAGGCAAAGCGGGGGATTTGCGGGTTAGTTAAGTCTGTAAAATACTGATTCGGCGCAGTACCTTACGGGGCTGCGCCTGTCAGAATCCCACCATCAAGGGGAAGGTCAAGGGGGAAATGTGAATATCAGTGACGTGGCAAAAAAAACCGGCTTAACCAGCAAGGCGATCCGCTTTTATGAAGAGAAGGGGCTGGTAACGCCGCCGCTGCGCAGCGAAAACGGCTACCGCAGCTATACGAAACTGCACATTGATGAGCTGACGCTGCTGCGTCAGGCCAGGCAGGTCGGGTTTAATCTGGAAGAGTGCGGCGAGCTGGTTAACCTGTTTAACGATCCAAAGCGCCACAGCGCCGACGTAAAAAAACGCACGCTGGAAAAGGTGGCCGAGATTGAACGCCACATCACCGAGCTGCAGGCGATGCGCGAACAGCTGCTGCAGCTTGCGGAGTCCTGTCCGGGGGATGACGGCGCCGACTGCCCGATTATCGACAATCTCGCAGGCTGCTGCCACCGCAAAACCCCCGCCTAGCAGGCTTTCACCCGCAGGGTAATGCCTTCCACCGCAATGACCTCAACCCGCGTGCCGGCGCTGAGGTCGTCGTCGGCCACCACCGGCCACGAGCTGTCGCCCACGCGCATATGCCCGCGCCCGTTCACCAGCGCGCTGTCGAGCGTAAAACGCTTGCCGACAATTTGCTGTCCGCGCTGGTTAAGATGCGCGTCGACGGGTTTCTGCTCGTTAACCCGTCGGTTAAGCCAGCGCCACCACAGCCACGCGGCCACCAGCGTCAGCGCGGCAAACAGCGCGCCCTGCCACGCCCAGTCCAGGGGAAGGATCCAGACCAGAAGACCCGTAATGACGGCGGCGATACCGCTCCAGAGCAGGTAGCCGTTGCCGCCCAGCATCTCCGCCGCCAGCAGTAAGCCACCGAGGCTTAGCCAGAAGGCATGGGGATGTGCAACAATCAGCTCAATCATTTTTTACGCTCGTTTCCGCTGTCTTTAATCAGTTCGGCAATACCGGCGATAGAGCCCATCAGGCTGCTGGCATCCAGCGGCATCATTACCACTTTGCTGTTGTTCGCGGAGCCGATCTCTTTCAGCGCGTCGGTATATTTTTGCGCGACGAAGTAGTTCACGGCCTGAATATCACCGGCGGCAATGGCCTCAGACACCATCTGGGTGGCGCGGGCTTCCGCCTCTGCGGAACGTTCGCGCGCTTCTGCCTGCAGGAAGGCGGACTGACGATCGCCTTCCGCTTTGAGGATCTGCGACTGTTTTTCCCCTTCGGCTTTGAGGATCTCCGCCTGACGCACCCCCTCGGCCTCCAGAATATAGGCGCGCTTGGTTCGCTCGGCCTTCATCTGGGCGTTCATGGAGGCGATCAGCTCCGCCGGCGGGCGCACGTCGCGGATCTCAATACGGGTGACTTTGATCCCCCACGGGTTGGTGGCCTCGTCAACAATGTGCAGCAGGCGGGTGTTGATGCTGTCGCGCTGGGAAAGCATCTCGTCCAGCTCCATCGAGCCGAGCACGGTACGGATGTTGGTCATCGTCAGGTTGACGATCGCCAGCTCCAGGTTGCTCACCTCATAGGCCGCTTTCGGCGCATCAATCACCTGAATAAAGCAGACCGCGTCGATGGTGACGTTGGCGTTATCCTTGGAGATCACCTCCTGGGAGGGAATGTCCAGCACCTGCTCCATCATGTTGATCTTGCGACCAATGCGGTCCATGAACGGAACAATCAGGCTTAACCCTGGCTGGAGCGTGTTGGTGTAGCGACCGAAGCGCTCAACGGTCCACTGATAACCCTGCGGGACAATTTTGACGCCTGCGCCGACGATAACCAGCGCAACGAAGATCAGGACCGGAACCACGATGAGCATAAAAACCTCCTGTTTTGCATGCTGTGACAGAAATAAAATCACTTTTTGTTGATCCTCAGTATACGAGGAAAGTCGCTTTACTATCACTCCTCGCCGTAAACTACTGCTAAATATTGGGATGAAGGCAGAAAGAAACATGAAGGATAACAGCGCGGTGTTAACCCTCGAGGACGTGGGCTACCGCACAGGCGGCACCACCATTTTGAACAACGTCAGCTTTAGCCTCTTGCCGGGCGAGTTCCGACTGATTACCGGCCCTTCGGGCTGCGGGAAAAGTACGCTGCTTAAAATAATTGCGTCGCTGCTCACGCCAACGTCGGGAAAAATCGTCTTTGAAGGGAAGGATATTTCAACGCTTTCACCCGAGGCCTACCGCCAGCAGGTCTCTTACTCGGTGCAAACGCCGAGCCTGTTCGACAGCACGGTGTATGACAACCTGATTTTCCCGTGGCAAATCCGGCACAAGACGCCCGATCCTGAACGGTTTTCTGCCGATCTGGCGCGCTTTAATCTGCCGCCGGACACCCTGACAAAGTCCGTTTCCGAACTGTCGGGCGGCGAAAAGCAGCGGGTGTCGCTGATCCGCAACCTGCAGTTTTTGCCGAAGGTGTTATTGCTGGACGAAATAACCAGCGCGCTCGATGACGCCAACAAGCGCAACGTCAACGAGATTATCCATCGCTACGCCCGGGAGCAGAATATTGCCGTGCTTTGGGTAACGCATGACGCAAACGAAATTACCCATGCGGATGACGCGATCACGCTCCAGCCGCACGGCGGAAAAATGCAGGAGGCCAACCGTGGGCGAGCATAACATTACGAACGAATCCCTGGCGTTTTCGATGGTGCTGGTGCTGATTGCGATTGTGGTCAGCTACCGGGAAAAGCTGGGGCTGGAAAAAGATATCGTGTGGAGCATCTGCCGGGCGGTGATTCAGCTCATCATCGTCGGCTATGTGCTGAAGTATATTTTCAACGTCAACCACGCGGTGCTGACGCTGCTGATGGTGCTCTTTATCTGCTTTAACGCGGCGTGGAACGCGCAAAAACGCAGTAAATACATTGATAAGGCGTTTATCTCGTCGTTAATCGCCATTACCACCGGGACGGCGCTCACGCTGGCGGTGCTGGTGTTCTCCGGCTCGATTGCGTTTACGCCGATGCAGGTTATCCCTATCTCCGGGATGATTGCGGGCAACGCCATGGTGGCCGTGGGGCTGTGCTATAACAACCTCGGGCAGCGCTTCAGCAGCGAACAGCAGCAGCTTCAGGAGAAATTAAGCCTGGGGGCGACCCCGAAAGTGGCTTCCGCGCGGCTGATCCGTGAGAGCATTCGCTCATCGCTGATCCCGACGGTCGATTCCGCCAAAACGGTGGGGCTGGTGAGCCTGCCGGGCATGATGTCGGGGCTGATTTTTGCCGGTATCGACCCGGTAAAAGCGATTAAGTATCAGATCATGGTGACGTTTATGCTGCTTTCTACGGCAAGCCTCTCCACCATCATTGCCTGCTACCTGACCTATCGGAAGTTCTACAACGCGCGCCACCAGCTGGTGGTGACGCAGTTAAAGAAAACGGGTTAAGCCTGTTTTGTAGGCCCGGTAAGCGTCAGCGCCACCGGGCATTTTTTTGTCAGTACAGCAGCGCGTAAAGCTGACGGCGATACTTCGACGCCAGCGCGTCGCCGGTGCCCAGCGCGGCCAGGATCTCCTGGAACATCTTGCGCGCCTGACCGTCTGCGGCAGCCAGGTCTTTTTGCAGATGGCTGAACAGCAGCTCGAGCGCCTCTTCGTTACGCCCCACCTGGTGCAGCTGCAGCGCCAGCTGGCTTGCCAGCGCGGCGTCCGCCGGGTTGTCGGCAACCTGCTGCTGCAGCTGCTGAATTTCCGGGGTGTCCGCCGCCTGCTTCAGCAGCTCAATCTGGGCAACCAGCCCCTGATAGCGGGTGTCCTGATCCTGGAGCGGAACCGTTCTGAGTACGGCTTCCGCGTCCTCTGAACGGTGCAGGGCGATCTGCGTTTCCGCCAGCAGCAGGCCAATCTGGCTGTTCTGATTCGACAGCTGCCACGCCTCTTTCAGCAGCGGCAGCGCCTCGTCGTATTTGCCTTCCTGCATCAGCGCCATGCCTTCCTGCGCCTTCAGCTCCTCTTCGCGCGGCAGCACTTTATCCAGCAGGGCGCGGATAGCCTCTTCCGGCTGCGGCCCCTGGAAGCCGTCAACAGGCTGACCGTTCTGGAACAGATAGACGGTTGGGATGGCGCGCAGACCAAACTGAGACGCCACCATCGGCTCGGCGTCGCAGTCGAGTTTCGCGAGAATGAACTGACCGTTGTACTGGGCGGCAAGGCTTTCCAGCACCGGCGTCAGCTGCAGACAGTGCTGGCTACGTTCAGACCAGAAGTAGAACAGGACCGGTTTGGTCATCGACTGTTCAAGGGTCTGTTGCAGGTTTGCTTCAGTGATATTGACGATATTCTGTACGGACATGCGGCTTTCTCTTTTGTCGGTTTGTTCTTTACATGGGGATGCGCGTCGCCGCTTCAACTCAGCCGTGTAAAATTTTGTCCATCATCCGGCCCGGCAGCAGGCGTTTTAACCAGCCTACGGCGTGGGTGACCAGCGTCACCGGATAGCGCATTTTGGGATGTTCACTCTCAAAAGCATGGCGCACTTTGGCCACCACCGCCTCGGGCCCGAGGGTAAAGCGTGCGGCAATGCCGGGATTTTCGACCGGTTTATCCGCCTGCGTCTGGTTCACGTTTTCGGTAAAGCGGGTGCGGATCGGGCCGGGCTCAATCAGGCTGACCTTTATGCCGCTGTGGCGCAGCTCCATGCGCAGGGCGTCGGACCAGGCCTCCAGCGCATATTTGCTGGCGGCGTAGGCGCCGCGGCCCGGGGTGGAAATCAGCCCCATCACCGACGACGTCATTACGATGCGCCCTTCACCGTGCGGCAGCATCGCGGGAAGCAGGCGCATGGTGAGCTGATGGACGCCGAAGAAGTTGGTCGAAAACTGCTTCTCCAGCGTGTCGCGGGAGAGGGTATCCAGCGGGCCATATACGCCGTAGCCGGCATTGTTAAAGAGCCCGTACAGACGATTGTCGGTCAGCGCAATCACTTCATCAGCGGCACGCTCAACGCTCTCCGGCGAGTCCATATCCAGCAGCACGCCGGTAAAGCCCAGCCCGTTCATGCGTTCGACATCGTCGGGTTTGCGGCAGGCCGCCAGCACCCGAAACCCCTGGCGCTTCAGTTCGAGCGCGCTTTCCAGGCCGATTCCGCTGGAACATCCTGTAATTAAGACCGATTTTTGCATAACTTTACCTGTCAGGATCTCCGCTTAATCAGGAGTCATGTTTAACTAAAGGAGCCAGCCGCGTTGCCATCCAGTCGGCAATAAACGGCTGCGCATCGCGGTTGGGGTGGATCCCGTCGTCTTGCATCCACTGGGGTTTGAGATAGACCTCCTCCATGAAAAATGGCAGCAGCGGAATATCAAACTCTTTGGCAAGCTTAGGGTAGATCGCGCTAAAGGCTTCATTATACCGACGACCGTAGTTAGCGGGCAGGCGAATTTGCATCAGCAGCGGCTGGGTGTTTGCCGCCTTGATGTCCTGCAAAATGGTGCGCAGCGTCTGTTCCGTCTGCTGAGGCTGGAAACCGCGCAATCCATCGTTGCCGCCAAGCTCCACCAGCACCCAGCGAGGCTGGTGCTGTTTGAGCAGTGCAGGCAGGCGCGACAGGCCCTGCTGCGAGGTATCGCCGCTAATGCTGGCGTTGATTACAGCCGTTTTGCTCTGCCATTTGTCATTGAGCAGAGCGGGCCAGGCCGCGCTGGCCGCCATGCGATAGCCTGCGCTCAGGCTGTCGCCCAGAACCAGTAACGTGTCCGCTGCCGCCGCGCGGAAAGTCATCAGAATCAAAAACAGGAAGGGCAAATGCCAGCGGAAAACAGTGTTGAAGTTCATCATCTTAAGAAGTCCGTCGGTCAGGGGGAACACGAGCTTTCCATCCTTACCGGAGTTGAACTCGTTGTCAAACGCGCTGAAACCATCGCGCTGATTGGCGAATCCGGTTCCGGTAAGTCCACGCTGCTGGCGATTCTGGCCGGCCTCGATGACGGCAGCAGCGGGGAGGTCCACCTTGTCGGGCAGCCGCTGCACCAGCTTGATGAAGAGGCGCGGGCCGCGCTGCGCGCGCGTCACGTTGGTTTTGTCTTTCAGTCCTTTATGCTGATCCCGACCCTGAACGCGCTGGAAAACGTCGAACTCCCGGCGCTGCTGCGCGGTGAAAACAGCCGTGAAAGCCGCGCTCACGCGAAGGCGCTGCTGGAACAGCTCGGCCTGGGTAAACGTCTTGACCATCTTCCCGCCCAGCTCTCCGGCGGCGAGCAGCAGCGCGTGGCGCTGGCGCGGGCGTTTAACGGCCGCCCGGAAGTGCTGTTTGCCGATGAGCCCACCGGCAACCTTGACCGTAAAACCGGAGACCGGATTGCCGACCTGCTGTTTTCGCTCAACCGCGAGCACGGCACTACGCTTATCCTCGTGACCCACGATCCGCAGCTGGCCGCACGCTGCGACCGTCGCCTGCGGCTGGTCAACGGTACGCTTCAGGAGGAGGCATGATTACCCGCTGGTTCTGGCGCGAGTGGCGCTCCCCCTCGCTGCTGATTGTCTGGCTGGCGCTAAGCCTGGCGGTGGCCTGCGTGCTGGCGCTCGGCAGCGTCAGCGACCGCATGGAAAAAGGGCTCAGCCAGCAGAGCCGGGAGTTTATGGCCGGGGATCGGACGCTGCAAAGCTCCCGTTCCGTGCCGCCGGGCTGGATTGAAGAAGCGCGCAAAGAAGGGCTGAAGGTAGGCGAGCAGATTACCTTCCAGACCATGACGTTTGCGGGCGACACGCCGCAGCTGGCGAGCGTCAAGGCCGTGGATGACGTCTACCCGATGTACGGCGAACTGCAAACCAGCCCGTCGGGGCTAAAACCCGCGCCCGGCACGGTGCTGCTGGCATCGCGTCTGATGGCGCTTCTGAACCTGAAGCCCGGTGACAGCATTGACGTCGGCGATGCCACGCTGAAAATCGCCGGGGAGGTGGTGCAGGAGCCTGACTCTGGGTTTAACCCGTTCCAGCTCGCGCCGCGCCTGCTGATGAACACGGCGGACGTCCCGGCAACCCATGCCGTGCAGCCGGGCAGCCGCGTCACCTGGCGCTATAAGTTTGGCGGCACGCCTGCCCAGCTGGACGCGTATGAGAAATGGCTGCTGCCGCAGCTAAAACCCGAGCACCGCTGGTACGGGATGGAGCAGGACGAAGGGGCGCTCGGCAAATCACTTGAGCGTTCTCAGCAGTTCCTGCTGCTGTCTGCGCTGTTGACCCTGCTGCTGGCGGTGGCGGCGGTGGCCGTGGCGATGGGGCACTACTGCCGCAGCCGTTACGACCTGGTGGCGATCCTCAAAACCCTGGGGGCGGGCAGGGCGCAGCTGCGCAAGCTGATTGTTGGCCAGTGGCTGATGCTGCTGGCCCTGTCGGCGCTGACCGGCGGAATAATGGGCCTGCTGTTTGAAAAACTGCTGATGGTGATGCTGAAACCGGTGCTTCCGGCCGCGTTGCCGCCCGCCAGCCTCTGGCCGTGGCTGTGGGCGATGGGCGCGATGACGGTGATTTCGCTGCTGGTGGGGCTACGGCCTTACCGCCTGCTGCTTGCGACGCAGCCGCTGCGCGTGCTTCGCAACGACGTGGTGGCGAACGTCTGGCCGCTGAAGTTCTACCTGCCGGTGATTATCGCGGTGGCGGTTGGGCTGCTGGCCTGGCTGATGGGCGGCAGCACGCTGCTGTGGGCGGTACTGGCCGGGGCGGTTGTGCTGGCGCTGCTGTGCGGCGTGCTGGGCTGGATACTGCTCAACGTCCTGAAACGCCTGACCGTGAAATCCCTGCCCGTGCGCCTGGCGGTCAACCGCCTGCTGCATCAGCCGTGGTCAACGCTCAGCCAGCTGTCGGCCTTTTCGCTGTCGTTTATGCTGCTGGCGCTGCTGCTGGTGCTGCGCGGCGATCTGCTCGACCGCTGGCAGCAGCAGCTTCCCCCGGAAAGCCCGAACTATTTCCTGATCAACATCGCGCCTGAGCAGGTTGCGCCGCTAAAGGCTTTCCTGTCGGAGCATCACATTATTCCCGAGTCGTTCTATCCCATCGTTCGCGCGCGTCTGACGCAGATCGACGGTCAGCCAACGGAGGGGAACAAGGACGAGTCGCTGAACCGCGAGCTGAACCTGACCTGGCAGGAGAAACGTCCAGACCACAACCCGATCGTTGCCGGCACCTGGCCGCCGAAAGCGGGGGAAGTGTCGATGGAAGAGGGGCTGGCGACGCGTCTGAACGTGAAGCTGGGAGACAGCGTCACCTTCACCGGCGATACCCAGGATTTTACCGCCAAAGTCACCAGCCTGCGTAAAGTCGACTGGGAAAGCCTGCGGCCCAACTTCTTCTTTATCTTCCCGCCGGGGGCGCTGGACGGACAGCCCCAGAGCTGGCTGACCAGCTTCCGCTGGGAACACGGCAACGGCATGCTGACCCAGCTTAACCGGGAATTCCCAACGGTCAGCCTGCTGGATATCGGCGCGATCCTGAAGCAGGTGGGGCAGGTGCTGGAGCAGGTGAGCCGGGCGCTGGAGGTGATGGTGGTGCTGGTGACGATCTGCGGCGTGCTGTTGCTGCTGGCCCAGGTGCAGGTAGGCATGCGCCAGCGCCATCAGGAGCTGGTAGTTTACCGCACTCTGGGGGCCGGAAAGCGGCTGCTGCGAATGACGCTCTGGAGCGAGTTTGCCCTGCTGGGGCTGGTGGCGGGTTTAGTGGCGGCCATTGGTGCCGAGACGGCGCTGGCGGTGCTGCAGACAAAGGTCTTCGACTTCCCGTGGGAGCCTGACTGGCGTCTGTGGCTGATCCTGCCTCTGTGCGGCGCGGGGCTGCTTTCTCTCTGCGGCGGCTGGCTCGGTACGCGGCTGCTGAAGGGCAAAGCCCTGTTCCGTCAGTTTGTGAATTGATTCGATGTAGTGATAATGACGCACCGGATATACGTGCCGGTGCGTCATGTTTAAATGGCACAAAGTGATAATACCCACTCATTTAGTAGCACAAAACATTAAAAACCTGTCCACACAGCCCGATTATTTCCAGTTAATATTCACGCGCTAAATATTTAGCAGCGTGTCTATTAAGGAAAAATAATGACTATAAAAAAATCAGCGCTGGCGGCAACGATCGGCGCGGCAGTGGCATTAACGACCTTCGCTTCTCAGGCGGAAATCACCGTTCTTAAGCAGGATCCGCAGGCGGGTAACCCGCTGAGCCGCCTGAACTTCACCGTTGGCGGCAGTATTCGTCCTCAGTTCCAGAACATGACCGGCGACGACGGTAAAAATAGCTACAAGCGTAACGGCTTTGACGGCGGCACCCGCTTCCGTTTCGCAGCAGACTACTACCTGTTTGATGACATCAGCTGGGTAAGCTACTACGAGCTGGGCGTGAACATTCCCGCGCAGTTTAACTGGGATAACCACTACGCCGACGGCGCACACGACACCACGCGTCGTATGCTCTACACCGGCCTGAAGAGCGACACCTGGGGTACGCTGACCTTCGGTCAACAGAACAGCGTGTACTATGATGTGGTGGGCGCGAAAACCGATATCTGGGACTACGACATGATCGGCCAGGCTCCGGGTAACGGGATCAACGGCGACTACGACGGTTCTTACCGTTCACGCCAGATGCTGAAATACAAGAAAACCGTGGGCGATGCCGACATCTATGCATCCTACCTGTTTGAAGACAGCGAATACCTGCCGGGTAACGGCCTGCGCTACAAGCGTAAAGGCGGCGGCTCGCTGGGTCTGGACTACCACCTGACCACCGATCTGACCTGGGGCGCCGCGTGGAACTACACCCGCGCCGACATGCGTAACCCGGACAACGGCGACAGCAAAACCTACGACCAGAACATCCTCGGTACCGCGCTGAGCTGGACGCCGGACAACTGGACCTTCTCCGCAGGCGGCGGCTGGTACCAGAACTTCCTGACCACCAAAAAAGTGTCTGTTAACGACTACTTCGCGGGCGACGCGTGGGGTATTGAGTACTTCGCAGGGTACAAATTCCCAATCGGTCAGTACGCGGTGAAATCCATCCAGCCTTACTTCATGGGTGACCGTATTCAGTACGTAAATGGCCGTAACTACCAGCGTATCGATAACGGCGTGGGTATCAGCTTCCAGCTGGATTACGGTTTCCGCGTGGATTACGAACACGTGTTCACCTCCAGCACCGACAACCTGGGCGACATGAACCTGGTGCGTCTGCGTTACGACTTCTAAGTCGTCTGTTCCCCGGTGGCGCTGCGCTTACCGGGGCTACAAAAGCACGCGTAGGCCGGGTAAGGCACAGCCGCCACCCGGCTTTCTTTTAGTTATTAAGCCAGTCCGCGACCTCGGCATACGTCCCGCGATACACAATCTTCTCCGCCTTTTTCCCCAGCTGATAGCCGTACATCGGGTCGTAATAGTCGTTCAGCAGCGGCACAAGCCAGCTGAAGTGCGCCTCAGTGCTTCCGGAACGCTGTTGTTCCAGCAGCGCGGAATCCAATAAAGCGGTAAATTCCGCAAAACGCTGCAGCCCCAGACGGCGGCGAATGGCGAACAGGCCGTGGTGCAGGTATGCGCTGTACTCTTTCCAGCCCGCCTCTTCCCCGTAGGCCGCAGAAAAGTCCGCCCACATATGGTCGAAGTACTCTTCGCGCAGGCGCTCAAGACGGACGTCAAACGGGTCCTCGACCACAACGATAGGGGCTTCAACCATGCGGTCGCGCAGGCACTCCGGCAGGTGGTTGGATCCAATCATCCGGCCCTCGTCCTCCAGCACCCAGCGCGCGGCATCTTTCTTTAACAGCTCGACCGCAAGGTAATTTTCAAAGCTGGCCTGGGGGAGCTGCGGCGTGAGCGTGCGGCCAAACGACGAACCGCGGTGGTGCGCCAGCCCTTCCAGATCGATACCCTGCGCGTGCTGCTTCACCAGCAGGGTTTTCCCGTTTCCGGTACAGCCGCCGATAAGCACCATCGGCTTTTGCGACTGCTCAATCGTCACCTGAATCGCCGTCTGGCGCAGGGCCTTATAGCCGCCGCGGATGAGCGGGTAGTCGACACCCGCCGCTTTTAGCCAGGCCTGCGAGATATGCGAGCGCTGACCGCCGCGCGCGCAGCAGAGAAAGCCCTCAGGATGGGCCTGGCTGGCTTCACGCCAGGCGTTGATGCGAGCCTCGCGCGTCTCGCCGCTCACCAGGCGGTGGCCGAGCGCCAGCGCGGCCTCGGGGCCCTGACGTTTATAGCAGGTGCCGACGGCGGCGCGTTCGTCGTCGTTCATCAACGGCAGGTTAAGGGCGGCGGGCATCGCGCCCTGGGCAAATTCGATCGGCGCGCGAACGTCGATTAAAGGGGTATCAGACGCGAGGATCGCGCGATAGTCCGTTCCATCGTTCATGGTTATTCCAGAAGAAAACTCAGCAGCAATGGGCGGGGATTGTACGCCGGGGAAGGGGAAGGTCAACTCCCCGGCGCGATTGTCTTACTTAAGCTTTGACTGTGCCCAGACGATGCCGCTCGCGTATTCCGGCGGCAGGAGCGGGACCATCGCTTCCAGCGTGGCGCTCAGGCGGCCGGCGTCGCTGTCGTTCAGGTTCAGGTGGCCGACCTTACGACCCTCGCGCACCTCTTTGTCATACCAGTGCAGATGCACCAGAGGCAGCTTCAGCCAGTCGTAGTTCAGATCGGTCCCGATCAGGTTGATCATCACCGACGGGCTGTTCACCACCGGCTGCGGCAGCGGCAGGTCCGTAATGGCGCGCAGATGCAGTTCGAACTGGCTGATGGACGCGCCGTTTTGCGTCCAGTGGCCGCTGTTGTGCACGCGCGGCGCCAGCTCGTTAATCAGCAGGCCGGACGGCGTAACGAAACACTCCATCGCCATCACGCCCACGTAGCCCAGTTCGTGCATGATGGCCGAGAGCATATCTTCCGCCTGCGCCTGCTGGTCAGCGTTGGCGTGCGGGAAGGCGACGCTGGTGCGCAGAATGCCGTCCTGATGCAGGTTATGCGTCAGCGGATAAAAGACGGTGTGCCCGTCGTGCCCGCGCGCGCCAACCAGCGACACTTCGCCGCTAAAGTTAATGCCCTGCTCAACGATGCACTCGCCGTAGCAGTCGTCCGGCAGTTCGGCAGTCTCGTTTGCGCGCAGGCGCCACTGGCCGCGCCCGTCGTAACCGCCCACGCGGCGCTTCACGATTGCCAGCTCGCCCAGCATCGCGAAAACATCATTCCATTCGCTTTTATCGGACAACAGCTGCCACGGCGCGGTCGGCAGGCCGAGCTTGTCGAAAAGCTGCTTCTGCGTCAGACGGTCGGCAATGATGGGAAACACGTCGCGGTTAACGAAGGCGTTATGGCGCGCCAGCTCGCGGGTCAGGGCGGTTTCCGGCCAGCGTTCGATCTCGGCGGTGATCACGCTCTGGTGGAACGGTACCGCTTCAGGCTCGGCGTCCAGCCCGACGGGCCAGACGGCAATACCCAGCGGCTCGCCGGCCTGACGCAGCATGCGGCCTAGCTGGCCGTTACCGAGGACGCAAACCTGCTTCATGCCGCACCCCGCGGGTCCGGGTTGTCCAGCACCTCGTCGGTCTGGGCTTTACGCCAGTCCGCCAGACGCTGGCGTAAGTCTTTATCGTGCGTCGCCAGAATCTGCGCCGCCAGCAGGGCTGCGTTTGCCGCACCCGCTTTACCAATCGCCAGCGTGCCGACGGGAATACCGCGCGGCATCTGGACGATAGAATAGAGGCTATCCACACCGCTTAACGCGGCGCTTTGTACCGGGACGCCGAGAACCGGCACCAGGGTTTTCGCGGCAATCATGCCGGGCAGATGTGCTGCGCCGCCCGCACCGGCAACGATCACCTCATAGCCGTTCTCTTCGGCGCTTTCGGCGAAGCTGAACAGTTTGTCCGGGGTACGGTGCGCGGAGACCACTTCTACGTGGTGCGGAACATTCAGGATTTCAAAGATTTCGGCGGCGAACTGCATGGTGGCCCAGTCGCTTTTGGACCCCATCACGATGGCGACACGCGCCGGATTATTGCGGGAAGACATGCGTCTTAAAACTCCTGTGGTGCGAAACACACTGCTTTCGAGGGCACAGAGAATAGCATGGAATATCGGCAAGGAAAACGGTTGCGCGGTTAAAGACGCCGCAAAATCGCGCGGATAATCAGAACGGAAAAGCGATAAGTTCGACGCCGCCGGGCGTGACTTTCACCATCGATCCTTCGCTGTGCCACGCGCCTAATACCACACGGTGTGCGGGCTGGCCGTTGGCGATAAGGGTATGTACGTCAGGACGATGGGTATGGCCGTGGATCAGCCACTGAACGCGGTGCTTTTCCATGACGTCCACCACGGCCTGCGGGTTCACGTCCATGATGGTCATGGATTTGCTGCTGTTGGCGGCTTTACTGCCCGCGCGCATTCTGGCGGCGATACGGTTGCGAATAAACAGCGGCAGGGCAAGGAACACCTTCTGGATCCACGGGGTGTGGACCTTGGCGCGAAACGCCTGGTAGCCGGTATCGTCAGTGCAGAGCGTGTCGCCGTGCACGATCAGGACCTTGCGGCCATAGAGGTCGAGCACCTGCTCTTCCGGCAGCAGCGTCATGCCGCTTTCGCGGGCGTAGCGCTTGCCGATCAGGAAATCGCGGTTGCCGTGAATGAAGTAGCAGGGAACGCCGGACTCAACCAGCGCCTTTATAGCGGAGGCCATTTCGCGGTGCAACGGGTCAGGATCGTCGTCGCCAATCCAGGCTTCAAAGAGGTCGCCGAGGATGTACAGCGCGTCGGCGCTTTTCGCTTCACCGCGTAAAAAACGCAGAAAACCGGCGGTTATCGCCGGTTCTTCTGTTTGCAGATGCAGATCCGCAATAAAGAGTGTCGCCACGAATTACTCGCTGACGGTCACGCTTGTAATCACAACGTCTTCTTTAGGAACGTCCTGGTGCATGCCGCTGCGGCCGGTAGAGACGGCTTTGATCTTGTCGACCACGTCCATACCTTCAACCACTTCTGCGAATACGCAGTAGCCCCAACCCTGCAGGCTTTCGCCGGAGAAGTTCAGGAAGTCGTTGTCAGCCACGTTGATGAAGAACTGCGCGGTCGCTGAGTGAGGCGCCTGAGTACGGGCCATCGCCAGGGTACCACGGGTGTTTTTCAGGCCGTTGTTGGCTTCGTTTTTGATCGCTTCTTTGGTCGCTTTCTGGTTCATGCCAGGTTCGAAACCGCCGCCCTGGATCATAAAGCCGTTGATCACGCGGTGGAAAATGGTGTTGTTGTAGAAACCTTCGCGGCAGTAGTCCAGGAAGTTTTTAACTGTTTCAGGCGCTTTGTCATCAAAGGTTTTGATTACGATATCGCCATGATTAGTGTGGAAAGTAACCATTTTTGCATCCTGTTCCGTTATTGTGGTACGTCGACCCGCGTTCGGGTCATCTATAGGGGCCTGTTATAGCATAACCACAGGATGCGATCACCTTGCATTGTGTGCTGCTTCGGGTTTGAATTACGGGTAGAATAGCCGGTTTTCAACCACACACGTGTTTACATGGAATCTTCGATGTTAAAAATCTTTAATACAATGACGCGCCAAAAAGAGGAATTTAAACCTATCCATGCCGGGGAAGTCGGCATGTACGTGTGTGGTATTACGGTTTACGATCTCTGTCATATCGGCCATGGCCGTACCTTTGTCGCCTTCGACGTGGTGTCGCGCTACCTGCGTTTTCTGGGCTACAACCTGAAATACGTGCGTAATATCACCGACATCGACGACAAAATCATCAAGCGCGCTAATGAAAACGGCGAAAGCTTCGTTGCGCTGGTGGATCGCATGATCGTCGAAATGCACAAAGATTTTGACGCCCTTAATATTCAGCGCCCGGACAGCGAGCCGCGCGCAACCCACCATATTCACGAAATTATCGACATCACCGAAAAGCTGATCGCGCGCGGTCACGCCTACGTTGCGGATAACGGCGACGTGATGTTCTCCGTGCCGACGGACCCAACCTACGGCGCGCTTTCCCGTCAGGACCTGGACCAGCTCCAGGCCGGCGCGCGCGTTGACGTGGTTGACGTGAAGCGTAACCCGATGGACTTTGTGCTGTGGAAAATGTCGAAAGAGGGTGAGCCAAGCTGGCCATCCCCGTGGGGCGAAGGCCGTCCGGGCTGGCACATTGAATGTTCCGCCATGAACTGCAAACAGCTGGGCAAACATTTCGATATTCACGGTGGCGGTTCGGATCTGATGTTCCCGCACCACGAAAACGAAATCGCCCAGTCCACCTGCGCCCACGGCGGCGAGTACGTGAACTACTGGATGCACTCCGGGATGGTGATGGTTGACCGCGAGAAGATGTCGAAATCGCTGGGTAACTTCTTCACCGTGCGCGACGTGCTGAAATATTACGACGCGGAAACCGTGCGCTACTTCCTGATGTCCGGCCACTATCGCAGCCAGCTGAACTACAGCGAAGAGAACCTGAAGCAGGCCCGCTCGGCGCTGGAGCGTCTGTACACCGCGCTGCGCGGTACCGACAAATCTGTTCCTGCGGCAGGCGGCGAGGCGTTCGAAGCGCGCTTCATTGAGGTGATGAACGATGACTTCAACACCCCGGAAGCGTACTCCGTGCTGTTTGATATGGCGCGCGAAGTGAACCGCCTGAAGTCAGAAGATATGGCCGCGGCGAATGCGCTGGCGTCCCATCTGCGTAAGCTCTCCTCCGTGCTCGGCCTGCTGGAGCAGGAGCCGGACGTGTTCCTGCAGAGCGGTGCGCAGGCGGACGACGGCGAAGTGGCGGAGATTGAAGCGTTGATCAAAGCGCGTCTGGAAGCGCGTCAGGCGAAAGACTGGGCGGCGGCAGACGCGGCGCGTAACCGTCTGACCGAGATGGGTATTATTCTGGAAGACGGCCCGCAGGGCACCACCTGGCGCCGTAAGTAATTTTTCCCTCACCCTAACCCTCTCCCAAAGGGAGAGGGAATTGTTAGGTTTTCTCCCTCTCCCCGTGGGAGAGGGCCGGGGTGAGCAGCTGTGTTTAAAGTCAACAGCTGACGACTAATCTGCCGCCCATTTTTTATTGTCCCGCACCATCGCATTCAGGATTGTTACCAGCTTTCTGACGCAGGCTGTCATCGCC